>NZ_BAAAUD010000087.1:0-4039 GCF_039533765.1 Streptomyces enissocaesilis
CCCACCACCGCAACCCACCCCCACCACCGCCCTCCACCGTCACACTGGTGTCACCCACCAAGCCAAACAGCAGATGCCTAAAAAGATCCTAAATCAACGGTATTGCTCCTAGTAGTGCTTCGTTAGGTTCTTCGTCTGGTTCTGTTGCGAGGCAGGGGATACGCATATGCACGAAAGCCCCTGCTCGTCACTCTGGAGAGCAGGGGCTTCTGGGCCGGGCTACGCGTCTCGAAGGAGGCCAGCAGCAACCTGCTGGAGGATGCCTGCGAGCGAGGCGCGGTCCTGCGGGGCGAGGTCTCCTCGCATATCAGCGATGACGGCCTCTACGCCCTGGCTGCGTCTGAAGTAGCGCAGGATGAACGCGCTCCGTTGGGCCGGGTCCAGTCGGACAAATGCTGCGTCCATGAGCGCAGAGCCGTCATGCCACGGCACCTCAGCAGCCATCGGCACCTGCGCAGGCGTGGTGATCCGAGGTTCCGGAACGATGACGGTGGGTTCGCCGGCCTCGGGGGGCGCTACCGCCACCACTCCCCCACTGCTCAATGCGGTTTCCGGGGCGGGATTCAAAACCGAGTTTTGAACCGGCGAAGCCACCGGAGCGGCCGCGCGCTTCCGCGGGGCCTTCGGCACCTGGGCCTTGCGTAGCTCCTCAGCAGCGATGGCCTTCTGCTGTTCCGGGTCCTGGATCTTGGCGATCTTCTCGGCCGTCTTCACCTTGAGCTGCTTGGTGTCGACGGCGTTCTGGAGTTCGGGCGGCAGGTTGAGCAGAGCCAGGCGGTTGGAGACGTACATCTGTGACTTGCCGATGCGCTCTGCGACCTTCTCCTGGGACCCGTGACGTTCGACCATCCGCTGCAGGAACTCAGCCTCCTTGTAGGGAGGGATGTTCTTGCGGTGGATGTTCTCGATGACGACAGCTTCGTCGAGTTTGTCGTCGTCTTCGTTGCCGAGACGGTCACGGACCCGGATCTCGAACTTCGTCCAGCCGAGCTGCTTAGCCGCATGGAAGCGCCGGTTGCCGAGGATGACGACCCACTCCGCGTCGCCGATCCTGGAGCCGTGTTCGGGCTTGACTCGGAGGAACGCCTCGCGGGACATGGCGACGGCTGGCTGGAGCTGTCCGACGGACTTCATCGACTCCTTGAGTTCTCGGAATTCGGGGTCGTCGTCGGAGTAATCGGCGTCGGTCCGAGGGTTATCCGGGTTGCCGACGAGCATGTGCATGTAGGCGGTGGTCGGCGGCGTCTCCGCCTTAGCCGGCTCGTCATTGGAGGCTCGCTTGGTGCCGGGCTTGCCCGGTCCGTCGAGGAGGTCGGCCCAAGGCTTCTTCGTCGCCATCAACGAGCGCCCTTCTTGCCGGCGCCGAGCTCGAGAGCGAGCTGGTAGAAGTCTTCGCGGGCTTCCATCGCGACCCGGTTCTTCTTGTACTGGGTGACGACAGTGCCTTCGAGAGCTGCCCGGGTGTGGACCTTGTAGTGGCGGACGACAGTGTTGGCCAGGTTCCAGCCCTGAGCTCGGACGAAGTCCTTGGTCTGGTCGAGGTCGGCCTCGCCGTCGCGCGGGTCCCAGTTGTTAATGACGACGAGGTAGGGGATGCCGAGTGGCTTGACCACTTCCTCGATCGTGTCGCGGGTCGGCATGAACCCAAGCGGCTCGGGCTCGACGGGCACGATGATGTCGTCGGCATTGGCCAGCACGGCGCGCATGGCGTCGGCGGCGGTGCTCTTGCCGAACGGGTCACCAGCTTCTTCCTTCTCGTCCTCGGGAAGGTCCATCCATCCCGGGGTGTCGATGAAGGCGTGCTTGATCTTGCGGGACTTCTTCAGAGCGGAGAAGAGCTCCAGGTCATCCTTGGAGTTAATCTGCTTGAAGGAGAAGGGCAGCTCCTGGCCGACTCGCTCGGACCACCAGGTGGTCGAGCCTTGGGGGTCGGCGGAGACGGCGGCGACGTAGTGGGGGTCGCCTTCGGGGGCTGTGCCCAGGACGTGGGCGGTGATGGCCGCGGTGTTGACGGTGAGAGTCGACTTTCCGACTCCACCCTTGCGGTTGATGAGCGCGGTGATCCGTGCCATGGGTGGTACTCCTGATGCTCCGTATGCTTCCCGGCCCGGGTGGGTCGGTACTAGCGGACCGGGACAGGATGCCACGGAAGGCCCCTCACGTTGCCCTCCGGCGTGTCGATTTCAAAACCGGGTTTTGAAGCTGGCACACGGAACGGCCCGGGGGTGGCTGTCTCAGGGCGGGAGGCTGGTCTTCAAAACCGGGTTTTGAAATCACTCTTGGTAAGAGCTCCCCGAGCCTCACGGTTCCGCCGCTACGGTGGCGCAGTAAGAGCGTGTCAAGGGGGAGATCGAAGAGACACCCCCTAACTGCTCCAGAAACACAAAAAGCGGCCCCCATCGCCCGGACTTGAGGTCCGGACGGCGGAGGCTGCTTCGTGGTCAGGTGCTCAGTTCGATGCCGTACTGGGCTGGGCACTTCTTCTATCTGTACGCCGGTAATGATCAAGGAGAGCTTCGTGTGAGGTCCTTGATCCAGATCATCGAGGCGCGGAGGTGGAGACCGGCAAGGTAGCTGTTGGGGGTCTTGTCGCAGCGGCTGGCGATGTCGATCCATGCTTTCATCCGGTTGATCCTCCGCTCGACGGCGATCCGTTCCTTGTAGAGGTCGGTGTCGTGGCTGACGGGGCGGTCTCCCTTTTGATCACGACTCGATACGCTTCCCGGGGCGTGGCACCCCGAGGGCTCCTTGGTGTGAGGGCCCGGACCACCCCGTGATCAAGGGAGAGAACCGCGCGATGAAGCTCCGCTGTGCCCTGCTCGACGACTTCCAGTCCGCCGCGACCGCCGCCGCGGACTGGTCGCCCGTCGCCGAAGAGGTGGAGGTGGTGTCCTTCCCGGAACACTTCGCCACTGAGGACGAACTCGCCGCCGCACTCGCGGACTTCGACGTCGTCGTCACCCTCCGCGAACGAGTCCCCTTTCCAGCTTCCCTCCTCGCCCGACTGCCCCGGCTGCGCCTCCTGATCGCCTCCGGAATGCGCAACTCGGTCATCGACTTCGCCGCCGCCGAGCAGTACGGAGTCACCGTCTGCGGCACCGCCAGCTCGTCCACCCCGCCCGTCGAGCTCACCTGGGCCCTGCTCCTCGGCCTCGCCCGCGGTCTGGTCACCGAGTCCCACTCCCTCCGCCACAACGGCCCCTGGCAGTCCACCGTCGGCACCGACCTGCACGGCAGCCGCCTCGGACTGCTCGGCCTCGGCAAGATCGGCAGCCGGGTGGCCACGATCGGCCTCGCCTTCGGCATGGAAGTGAGCGCCTGGAGCCAGAACCTCACCGGGGAACGCTGCGCCGAAGCTGGGGTCACCCTCGCCACCTCCAAGGAAGACCTCCTCGCCACCAGCGACTTCGTCTCCGTCCACCTCGCCCTGTCCGACCGTACGCGCGGCCTGCTCGGCGCCCCCGAACTCGCCCTCATGCGCCCCACCGCCCACCTGGTGAACACCTCCCGGGCGGCCATTGTCGACCAGGACGCACTCCTGGCGGCGCTCCGGACAGGCACCATCGCCGGAGCGGCCGTCGACGTCTTCGACACGGAACCGCTGCCGCCTAACCACCCGATGCGTAGCGCTCCGCGGCTGCTCGCCACACCGCACCTTGGGTACGTGTCGCAGGCCAACTACGGGACGTACTACGGGCAGGCGGTGGAGAACATCCGCGCTTTTCTCGACGGGGGTGCGGTGAGAAGGATCGGGGGAGTGTGAGGGTCGGTCTGTACGTGCGGGTGTGTGGCTGGTCGCGCAGTTCTCCGCACCCCCTAGCCCCACGCTTTCAGCAGAGAGCGACGCCTACTCATAATCAAAGAACAGGAACGTTTCTCCGACTTAGGCAGTGTCTGATGGCTCTTGTCCGGGGCGGTGGATCTGTTGCCGTTGCGGGCAGGAGTCCGTCATGGTGCGTCGGCATGAACTGACGAATGCTCAATGGGATCGCATTGCCCCGCTGCTGCCGGAGACTGGCGGGCCGGGTGGGCGGTGGGC
>NZ_BAAAUD010000088.1:0-4225 GCF_039533765.1 Streptomyces enissocaesilis
CCAGGTACGACAAACGCGACTACATCTTCAACGGCACCCTGGCCACGGCAGCCATCGTGATCTGGCTCCGCGACCTCATCAAAGAACCATCAGACACGGCCTAGGTCGGTGGCATGAAGCCGGCGTCTTCGAGGCGCTGCACGGCATCCTGCTCGCCGAGTTGCACGCGGCCGACGCCCTGGACTGGACCCGGGCCTGCGTGGATGCCTCCCACATCCGCGCAAAAAAGGAGGGAGGCGGCTGGCCCGTCACCGGTCGACCGCGGGAAAACGGGCAGTAAACACCATCTGGTCTGCGACGGGAAGGGCACCCCGTTCAAGGTCATCACCACCGCGGCCAACGTCAACGACGTCACTCAGACCCTGGCGCTGGTCGACGGCATCCCGCCCGTGGCCGGAAAGCCCGGCCGGCCGCGTAGGCGCCCCGACGCGCTTCTGGGCGACAAGGGCTACGACAGCAACCCCAACCGGCGCGAGCTGCGCAGGCGCCGGATCCTGCCAGTGATCTCCCGCAAGGGCGCCCCCAACATCAAGGGCCTGGGCAAGCTCCGCTACGTCGTCGAGCAGACCTTCTCGCTCCTGCAGCACTTCAAGCGCCTGGCTGTCCGCTGGGAACGGCGCCTCGACCTGCACGACGCTCTCGTCTCCCTCGCCTGCGGCCTCATCTGCTGGAGACGCCTCAAGAAGGTCCGCAGCAGATCAGAAGGGCAGCGGCTCGAAGCTGAGTGACTCGGTATATCCCAGGGACCACCGACCAGGAACGGCGGCGCAGATCGCATCCAAATCGGCGTGGGTCCGGCCCCGGGCGTGAAGCCAGCTGTGGACGTCCAGGCCATCTTCGCGCAGCAGCTTGCCCGGGGCAGAGAACCATGTTGAAGCGGTCGGGAGATCCGTTCAGCCGATGGTGAAGCGCTGGTTCTGGGCGTTTCGGTCGCAGGGGGCAGTGCGGTAGTAGCCGTTGTCCTGCTGGTAGAGGCAGCGGCCCGTGCCGACGCTCTGGAGCATGATGGCGCTGCGGGCGGCGGGCTGGACGGTGCGCCACTTCTGGTATGAGCCGCCGTTACAGCGCAGGGGGTAGACGTCGCCCCGGTCATTGCTGTCGAGGCAGCGGCCCCAGTAGTTGTTCTTAAGAGTGGTGCTGGTGTTGAGGCGGCCGTTCCACTGCCACAGGAGGCTGCCGCGTCCGGTGGTGCAGCGGTCGCCCTTGAGGCCGGTTTCGTCAGTCTCGCGCAGGCAGTCACCGTAGCGGTAGTTCGCGAAGCGGCTGGTGGCGGTGGCAGCCGAGGCGGATGTGGCGGTGAGGAGGGGGAGGGCGAGGCCGACTGCGGCGACGAGGGCGGCGAAGGCTTTCCGGGTCGGGAGGCGCACTGGGGGTCTCCTTACAGTGGTTTTCAGAGGTACCTCAACAGGATCCCCGAACACCACCGCCTACGCCTGAAGAATGGGGAAAACCCGCTGACGATCCTGAAGGCCCGCGAGGAGGTGCTACGGCGTAGCTGACACTCGTGCCACAGAACGTAGCGGAAGCCCGAGCCGCATCGCCAAGAGACAATCAGGCCGCCAGAGAGCGCGGCCTCCAGGGCCAATCCGCAGCTTGGCAGCTCGCCAGAGCGGCCAAGCATGGATCCGAAGAACGCGATGCCTCGACGACACGACCAAGATCGTGTTACGAGCTCTATGCCTCCCGCCCCCGGGCCGCCCCGCCCCAGCCGGTTACGTCCCGCCGCCCCGGTCATCCCGTATCAGTGCACCGGCTCCGGTGTAGCCACCGCGACACGCTCGTGGCCGGAGGTTCGGGGGTTACTCGGATGGGGCTGCGGTCGTTCAGCCGGTATGAAGCCATTCAGCAGACCATCGGCTGGGGCCGTCCTCGCGGCCCTGCTCGTACTCAGTGCGGCGTCCGCGGCACAGGCCGCTCCCAAGCTCCCAGGCGATACGCTCAAGAGCGTTTCTGTTATCCCGCATAAAAAGGAGTTCCAGGTGCCGCAGGACACGCCGGACGAGCAGTCAGTCACCCTCAAGCAGGAATACATCCAGGTGCTTCCGGACTCGCTGGGCAAGCCGGACCCCCAGGAGTACACCCCCCTGTCGGACACGCTGGACGAGAAGCCAGCCTCCTAACAGGAATACGTCCAAGTGCTGCCGGACTCCGCCGGACCGGCACCCATAGGCACCAGCGCTCGGCCGTGCGCTCGCTCTGCTCTGCTGGTTGCCGCCGCCTGGCGAGCTCCGGCGTAGTCCGGCAGGCAGCCTTGACTCCGGCCCCGGAAGCCGGAGGTATGAACGCGCCGCTCACCTTGGCTTCCGACCAGGCCATTGGAGACCCTGCCCCAGGGCCCGGGACGGGTCTGCGAGCCAGAGTTCGGCGGGGACCGGATGACGGAGGAGCGGACTGGGTCGAGCACGGTTTTGCGGTCCAGGTCGGGGCAGGTCCGTGGTACACGTGGAACGTCTCGCGCGGCCACTGCTGTCGGCGCTCGGCCGCCGTGGGGACGATGCCGAGAAAGACCTGGGGCAAGGGCGTCGGCGGTGAGGAGGTAGCCAAGTCGGGCGGCCATGGCGTCGGCGCCGCAGACCCGGTGGCGCAGGACGGACTCCTCCATCAGCGCGACCAGTCGGTTGCCCGGGTTCGTGGATGATCCCGCTGAGCTCGACGCGGGCCCGGGCGGCGGCCCTGCTGTCGTCGACGGGGACGTTGCGAAACCGCGCGCTCATCTCGAGGCCGCGAGGCGCTGGCTCGCGCCCGGAACTGCCCGGCGGTTCCCTCGCCGACCGTTAGCGGTAGTTCGTTGCATTCGGCGGTGGTGTGGGGTGACGACGGATCGAGTTGGTCGTAGGCCGGTGACAGCGCCGCCCCTGTCTGCGGTAAGCGTGTTTTCTCACCGATTCTGTGGCGGGGCGTGCGGGGTGGGGGCGCGGTGGAGATCGTCAGGGGTGAGGGTGGTGTGGGTGTGGTGACCGGTGAGCTGCAGGCAGTTGGTGAGGTCGGTTTTCAGGCAGCGCAGGGTGTGGCGGACACCGCTCTGGCCGGCGACGGCCAGAGCGTACATCCAGGGCCGGCCGAGCAGGACAGCGTCCGCGCCCAGGGCCAGCGCGGTGTAGACGTCGCTGCCGGTGCGGATGCCGGAGTCGAAGAGGACGGGCACATGCCCGCGGGCGGCCCGCACCACGGGCGGCAGGCAGTCCAGGGCAGGGCGCGCGTTGTCGAGTTGGCGTCCGCCGTGGTTGGAGACGATGACCGCGTCGGCGCCGGCGTCGATGAGCCGGGACGCCTCGCGGGGATCGCACACGCCTTTGACGACGACGGGCAGCGCGGTCCAGGCCTTGAGGCGGGTGATATGTCCGGGGGTGAAGGTCGCGGTGTTGAAGAGGCTGCCCCAGGTAATGACCGCCTTGCGCAGCGCTTCCGGACTGGCGTGGGGGTTCTCGCCGAGCAGGGCGCAGAAGACGGGGTCGCTGAAGTAGTTCGCCAGGCCCTTGCCCGCGAAGAACGGGAAGTAGCCCGCCGCGAGATCGCGTGGCCGCCACCCCAGCAGGTAGGTGTCCGCGGTGACCACCAGCGCCCCGTAGCCGGCTTGTTCGGCGCGGGCCACGAAGGAACGGGCGAGATCCTCGTGCTCGGGCCAGTACAGCTGGAACCAGCGTCGCCCCGCAGGGGCCGCCACCGCCACCTCCTCCAACGTCACGGAGGAGACCGTCGACAGGATCTGCACCACACCCTCGTCCGCAGCAGCCCGGGCCACCGCCCGTTCCCCCTCGCGGTGGGCGATCTCCGCGACGCCCAGCGGCGCCAGAAGCACCGGCGCGCTCATCGCCGTGCCCAGCACACTGGCGCCGATATCACTCGCGGAACCGTCCCGCAGCACCCGCGGCGTGACACTCCACTGCGCGAACACCGCCCGGTTCGCCGCGACCGCCCGCTCTGTGCCCGCGCCCCCGGCCACGTACCCGAACGCCTCGGCGGGCATCACACTGCGCGCGGTCTCCTCCCACTCCCGCGCGCCGAAGGGAAGCCTCACAGGCTCCCCCTCCAGTGCCTGCCAGTAGACGCTCTCCTGAAATCCGCCGACGAGATTCACGCTGCCCTGCCCCTTCCACCGCAACCTGCCATGCCGTCACGGTTACTGACTTGCGCTCGTCGGGGTGAATTCTCGCGAAGTCCCTGGGGGGTGTGGGTGGATGGCTGTATCCGTGGTGTATGAGATACGCGGATGGGGGCGGGTTGA
>NZ_BAAAUD010000089.1:0-4394 GCF_039533765.1 Streptomyces enissocaesilis
ACCCCGAACAACCCGCAAGACAAAGCCGATCAGCCCACTCAACCGTATCCGCCCACCTGGACACCAAAATGAGAACCACACCGGATAAGAACACGAGAACTCCCAGGAGAGGAAGAAACTCGTCTGCTGCTGCGTTTTGCGGCTCCGCGTGACCCGGTGATGGTCGCGAACTGGATTTCCTTCAACGTCATCGACACCGAGCGCCAGGACTGGGCGCGGGGCTGGTCGGCACTCAAGACGTTCACGGAGCGTGAGCTTCACGCCCGAGTTCCGTACGGTTTCAAGGAGGGCGCGTTTCCCCTGGGGACATGGGTCGCAGAACAGCGAAGGGCCTACGGGGCGGGGCAGATGACCGGCCTGCGGGCGCAGCGGCTGGAGAAGCTGGGCATGGTCTGGAACCCGGCCGATGAGCGGTTCCAGGAGAACCTGGAGGCCGCCAAGGCGTACTACGAGCAGCACTGGACGCTGTGCGCTCCCCGGTCCGCGACGATGCTGGACCGGCCGGTGGGGCAGTGGCTGTCGAACCTGCGCCGTGCCGGTGCGCTGGAGGGCCACCCCGAGTGGAAGACGGCGCTGGAGGCCGTGGACGCGCACTGGAACCCGGCGTGGCCGGCGGAGTGGCAGCGGCACTACGCCGCGCTGCGGGAGCTGCTGACAGACGAAGAGGACCACTCCGAGGTCCTTCCCGGCTTCACCGTCCACGGCATGGACGTGGGCAAGTGGCTGGCGAAGCAGCGTCAGCACACGGTCTGGGCAGGGCTGATGGACGGGCAGCGCGAGCTCCTGGAGGCGGTCGGCGTCGTGCCGCTGCCCCCGGAGCAGACCGAGCCCGCCAAGGCTCCCAAGAAGGCTGTGAGCGCCTTCGAGAAGGGCGTGGCGGCCCTCGCGCAGTACAAGGCCCGGGAAGGCTCTGTGAAGGTCCCCAGGGCCCACGTGGAGCGGCTGGAGGACGGGAGTGAGGTGAAACTCGGGGTATTCCTCAGCAACAGCAAAAGCCGCCGGGCCAAGCTGACCGCCGACAAGCTCGCCGCGCTGGCCGACCTCGGGCTGGAGTGGGCGGCCACGGAAGGGGCCGTGTGATGGCCGCAGACGACGAAGCACGGCGCGTGCGGGACGCCGTACGGCGGCACGCCCGCACCCGAGCCTTCGCGGAGGCGGAGCAGATCCTCTCGGCTCTGCTGTCCGACCCCGGGGTCCAGGCGGCACGGGCACGGATCACTCCCACACCCACGCCGCCCCTACCCCTGGCCAGCGAAAACACAGCCGTCAGACTCGGAAAGACAACAGCGTCTGAAGACACGTGGGTCCTTACACTGTAGAACGCAGAATGTGGAGTACGTGCTGATCGTGACGGAGGATGTATCCGCCGGTGCCGTCACGCAGGTGCTGTTGTACGTACACCTCGACAGCTTCGCGGGCGGGGTGGTGCCCGCCGGGGACACTGAGGTGGAAGTCGGCGACGGTGACGGTCTTGCCTAGGTCCCGGCTTCGGTACTGGGCGGGCACGATGTCCAGGCTCATGCCGCCGACCGCGCCCTGCGGGAGCGCGGCCAATTCGGCAGCCAGTTCCCTGAGATCGAAGCGCTGTCCGGTGAAGTGGTGCACCATGCGCATGCAGGCATGGTCGGGGTGCTGAAGGATGATGAGCAGGAGACCACCTGGGGCGAGCCACTCCACGATACGGGACACCGTAACTGCCCATTGCACGCGCGGAATGTAGTAGAGCACGTGGGAGAGCAGAGCCAGATCGGCCCGCGCGTCGATTCTCGCCTGCAAGACGGGTTCGGCCACCACCTCGGCCTGCGGACATGCCAGCCTCAGGACCCGTCGCATCGGCTCGCTGGGCTCGATACAGACACTGCGATCGAAAAAGGGGGCGAGAAACCGTGTGGTGGTGCCGTCGGCGGGGCCCACGTCCAGAAAAACCTTCCGGGCCGGCAAGCGCTCCACGATGTCCTGCAGGTAGACATGAGTAGTGGCCTTCTCGTTCGTCCCAGCGAGGAACAGGCTGAGGGCCTCCCGGTAGCCCTCAGCCTCCGCTCGTAAGTGTCCGGCTTCCACGGACTTGTGCGATTCCACTTCCGCGACCTCCCACCTCACCTGTTACGGCTGTCCCACCCTCCCCACCGCCAAGGACCTAATCCGATAGCGCCATTGTTGTCACCCCTGACTGGTGAGCACAACACCTCGGTCGGTATCAGGACCGGCCTCGCCCCGCAGTGGTGCGGGGCGATACCTGAACCGGGACAGGTGGGAGGCAGCCTGCGGATACGCCTCACTATCGGAGCCCTTCCTGTATGCGAGACCGGGTGCCGTAGATAGGAATGCCCCCTGGTCTGCATCGGAGAAACAGACCCGATCAGCGCCCGCGCCGCAGCCACGGCCACCGCCGACCAGGCATGCAAAACATTGGCCCTCGTCCCTGCGCACCAGGCCGTCAGTCGGGAACCGGGTGGGGGTACCGCGTCGAGATCCCGGCGCGATGCCGTTGCACACGGGGTGTGAACTTTTAGGGGGGTTCGCACGCCCCCCCTAAAAGGCTATGTGCACGCTTGTAAGCCCGCGGCACGATAAAAGAGCCGAGAGGTGAACCGGCTGCCCGTGAGCAGACGCCCGATCGGCGTGTCCAGCGTCATCGAAGTCAGGGAAAGAAGGGCTGTCATGTCACGTAGTCGCAGATCAGTTGCCTTGTGTCTTTCCGCAGCCACCGCTGCGGCGGTCGTTCTGCCTGCCAGCTACGCGCAGGCCTCTTCGGCGAAGGAAACCGCTGCGGTGGTCTGCACCGGTAAGCAGACCCAGACCTACTCGCCTCCGCTCAGCCCACTGCCGAAGACCACCACTGTGGGCCTGAACGAAGACCTGACCTGTGTGGGCGGTCCCTTCCTGACCGGCATCGGAACCGGCACCTTTGTCCTGCCGTCTAGCTGCCTGCTACCACCGCCGGAGTCGACGGTCCTGCCGCCATACTCCATCACCTACCAGTGGAGCAATGGTCAGAGCAGCACGATCACCTACACCCTCACCGCCGTCGTCCAGTTGGCCAACCAGAACGTCGTTACCGCAACCGGCACCGTCACCTCCGGCTACGCCCAGGGTTCGGTGGCCGAACGTGTGGTGACGACTCTCGACCTCGACCTCCTGAGCTGCCTCGCCTCCAACGTCGACAAGCAAAACGGCAGCGAGGTCCTCACCCTCGTCCTCTGAGGAAAACCCAGGCGGAGCGCCCGACACCCACCTGTAGCGCCGACCAACCGTTCCAGGCGACACGGGCAATGCCTGCTCGCTGAGCAGGGCTCCCGGGCGGGACAGCCCGCCGGTGGTGCCCCGGCCCCGACAAGTCCGGGACAGCACCACCCCGATCCGGCTGGGCCGCTGCGATCGAGGCAGGCATCCTGCAACTCTTCTTCGGCCACCACCCTCGTTCCTCTGGAGAACCCCTCGCCGTGCCTGCCGACGCCGACCACTCGGGTTACTTCGCCCTCCGCGACCAGCTTCTCGGGCCTTTACGCACCACCGTTCTCACAAGCGACCAGCTGTGCGAGGCCGGCCGCCTCATCTACGGTGACCCCTACGGCCTATCCCTGCTGGGCGTCCCCGCCCCCGAGATGACGGCCAACGGCATCACCCTGCTGGGGCGCACCGCCATTGAGTGTTCCGTCGACTCCTGCGTCATTCCCGTCGTCGACACCCTTGCCGCGTTGCAGGCCGTCACCGCCCCCGAAGGCCCGGACACTGCGAACCCCCTGATCGTGGACCTGTTCTGCGGCTCCGGAAATTTCGGCCACCACCTCGGTCAGCGGCTGTCGCGCCCCGTGCATGCCTCCGAGTTTGACTCCACTGTCTACAACATCACCCGGAAAAACCTCGACCGCGTCAAATCCGAGGTCCAGCTGCACCTGCTCGACTATCGCGATCTGCTCGACAGGCTCCCAGCTCGCAGCACCCACGATACCTACGTCGTCGAGCCCCCCTGGGGCCCGGCTTTCACCGCCCATGGCCTCGACCTGACCCGCACGTCGCCACCCGTCCCCGAAATCCTGGACGACATCCGCCGGAGCCGTAACGGCCTGCTCTGCCACATTGTGATCAAGACCAGCGACCAGATCGCCCACAATTCCCTGGCCCGCTCCTTCACCAGGGCCCGTCATCTCACCACCATCACCCCCGACCCCCTCCTCCCCTACGGCACTAACATGAACTTCCACCTCTACGAACTCAACAGCTGACAACCAGCGACTAACTGATCGTTTCAGAATGCCATTCTGCGAAGACACGGGCGGCCTCGTGGAGGCGCTGTCACGTTGGTTGACTGGATGGGATGATCTTCTGGTTGATCGTGCTGGAGGGGGTTGTTCGTGGGGGCCGTGTCGCCGTCGTACAAGGGGCACCGGTAC
>NZ_BAAAUD010000090.1:0-5641 GCF_039533765.1 Streptomyces enissocaesilis
CCCGCGGAGCGGGTCCCTCAGCGCTGCGCGCTGAGAAACGAAAACATGCTGCTTCGCAGCATGTTAACGAAGTGTCAAAAGCCGCTGCGCGGCTTTCAATTCCCCGCTGCGCTCCCCGTATTTCCGCTGCGCTCCAATACGGAAAGGCAGGGAATCTCCGCTTCGCTCCAATTCCGATTCCGGCTGCGCCGGAATGGCTGGCTACAAGGGGCGGGGTGCGTCACTGCGGGCCTGTGAGCATCCCGAAGAACAAGCCACTCCCTGTCCTATGACGAACCATCAGCCTGAACCCGTGGCCGGCCCTCGCCTGGATCCAGGGGGCACTCGGCTTCGCTTCATCCGACGCTGACACCCGCTCACCTCCCCACGATGTGAGCGGCATGCACTCGAGTCTACCCGAAAAACTTCCCGCAGTGCGCCCAGTTTCGCTAGGGTAGGACCTGCGCATCATCGATTGTGATGTCCCATGATGCATCGCCAGATGCAGTGTGTAGCATCCCGAGCGAACTGCTACCCCCTCCGTAGGGCTGATCAACCCTCTCGCGACGTCTGGAGTACGGAATGTCGAATGCCGATGAGATCCGACTGTTTCCTCATCAGATCGAGGCGGTTGACGCGGTGGTGAGTGGTCTGGATATCCCTCCGGGGAAGCGGATTCCGCGTAACGGGTTGCGGGCCACGGTGGTGGCAGCCTGCGGTACGGGAAAGACCTTCATCGCCGCGCATGCCGCGCTGCGGCTGGCGCGGCATGGCCGGGTGCTGGTACTGCTGCCGACCTTGGATCTGCTGACGCAGACGGTGCGGGAGTGGCGCTTGGCCGGGCATGCGGGTCCGGCGGTGGCGGTGTGTTCGCTGGATGATGACCCGCACTTGTGGAATCTCGATGTGCGGTCCACCACCAGCCCGCCGCAGCTGGCGTTGTGGCACGGCCGTGGCCCGGTGACCGTGTATGCCACCTACGCCAGCCTGCCGGTGCTGGCGGAGGCTCATGAGGGCGCGTACGGGCTTCCGATGGACGTGTGGGACCTGGTGGTGGTGGACGAGGCGCACCGGACGAGCGGTTCGTTGGGGAAGGCGTGGGCGGCGGTCCATGACCAGGACGTGATTCCGGCGATGCGCCGGCTGTACATGACGGCGACGCCGAGGATCTGGAAGGAGCGGCCGCAGCGCTGGTTGGAGCGGCCTGTGTCGGAAACGGGCGTGCCGGTGGAGGGGCGGGACCGGCTGCCACGGGAGATGGCCTGTTCCATGGACGATCCGAAGATCTACGGGCCCGTTGTGTACGAGCTGTCGTTGGCGTCGGCGATCTCTCGCGGTCTGCTGGCGCGGTATCAGATCGTGGTGGTGGAGCTGACCGACCCGGTGGTCACCCCCGCCCGTCTGGCCGGCGAGGAGAAACGGGAGGAGCGGCTGCGCGGTGAGCGGATGGGCGCGTTGCAGGCCGCGCTGCTGGAGACGATGGCGGCGCACCGGTTGCAGACGACGATCACCTTCCATCACCGGACGATCGAGGCCAGTGCGTTCGCGAAGGGGCTGGGGCGGGTGGCTGCTCGGTTGCACACCGCTGATCCGGAGCGGTACCCGAAGCGGGTGTGGGCCGACTGGCTGTGTGGTGAGCACGAGCCGGACCACCGGCGTGCGGTGCTCTCGGATTTCGGGCGCCGGGCCGGGCGTGCGGTGTTGGCGAACTGCCGGGTTTTGGGTGAGGGTGTCGATATCCGGGCGGTTGATTCCGTGGCGCTGCTGGACCCGAAAGGGTCGGCGGTGGACATCGTGCAGGCCATCGGGCGGGCGCTGCGGCAGAAGCCGAATCAGGGGAAGTTGGCGACGCTGATCGTGCCGGTGTTCTTGGCTCCGGGTGAGCAGCCGGAGGACATGTTCACCTCCGCGTCGTACCGGCCGCTGGTTAAGGTCCTGGAAGGCTTGCGGGCGCATGACGAACGGGCCGTGGAAATGCTCGCCATTCCGCAGGAGAACCAGAAACGGGTGGTCGATTCGTCGGAGAACATCGGTGAGGAGCCCGGGGAGGGTGAGGAGGAGACGCGGCTGCTGCTGCGCTTCGCCGCCCCGAGGGACCCGGTGATGGTCGCCAAGTGGGTCAAGTTCCAGATCCTCGACACCGAACGCCAGGACTGGACACGCGGCTACGACGCCGCCCGCCGCTACCACCAGCGCGTGGGCGACCTGGACGTGCCGTACGAGCACACCGAGGGTGCCTATCCGCTGGGGCGGTGGCTGTCCGACCAGCGCCGGGCCTACCGGGCCGGCACCATGCCCGCCACCCGCGCGGACGAGCTGGAGGAGCTCGGCATGATCTGGGACACCGCCGACGCCCAGTTTGCGGAGAACCTCGCCGCGGCCCGCGCCTACTACGCGGAGGCCAGCACCCTGGCCGCGCCCCGGTATGCCACCGCACTCGACAAACCGGTCGGGCAGTGGCTCACCAATCTGCGGCGGCCCGGAGGACTCGGCAAAGACCCCGAGCGCGCGGCACGGCGCGCGGCGCAGCTCGCCGCGATCGACCCGGACTGGAACCCGGGCGCGCTCGGGTGGACAGTGGACTGGCAGCGCCACTACGCGGGCCTACAATGCCTGCTGGAGTCCGGCGGGATGCTGCCCAAGATCCAGCCCGGCGTCACCCATCGCGGAGACGACATCGGCCGCTGGCTCGCCCGGCAGGCCCGCAACTGGGCACACCTCAACGCCGAGCAGCAGCGACGCCTCACGGAACTCGGGGTGGAACCCGCTGTACGGCCGCACAAGGCGCCCGTGCAAAACGGTGCGAAGACTGGGGCGGTCAAGGGCTCCGATGCCTTCACGCGCGGCCTGGCGGCCCTGGCGCAGTACATCCAGCGCGAAGCGCGCACCGTCGTACCGCGCGGACACACCGAGCGCCTCGAAGACGGCACCCTCGTGCGGCTGGGCATCTGGCTGTCCAACCAGAAAAACCGCCGCGACCGGCTGGACGAGCAGCAACTCGCCGCCCTCGCCGGACTCGGATACGACTGGGCCTAGCGTCAAGGAGTGAGACCCCGGGTGCGGGGGTCCTGTGCTGTCAGCAACCGAGCGCGGAAAGCCGGGCGAGGCCGTGTCGAGCATCCACCAGCGACAACGCGATACTCAGCCCCGAGATAGCCTGGCCCTCGGCCTTCGGTAGGAGTGCTCCTCATGATCGATGCAGTCCAGGCAGGCAACGCTTCTGATGACGAGGACCTTAAGAAGGTCCTCGCCGCATGCAGCGACAGGCTGCCTGCACCTACCGAGTGGTCCGCCTTCACCGGCTACCCCAACAGCCTTGCACTCGCAGTGATCGACGCGATCTGGTCCGTCGGCACCCGCTACGCCATCACCACAGGCGTCATCAGCCGCTATACCTCCTACCGCCAACGAATGGGCGGAGATGCGACACACGATGGCCTGACGGACCTGCTCGGCCTCTATGACCGCCTCGGCGGCATCGACGGATTCATCGACGAGGTCGGCACCAGGAACCGCGTCTCCACACAGCCAGGCGCCACCTTGAAGGGCGCGGCGGTCCACCAGGCCGCCACGGCCCTGCTGGGCCTCGGCATCGACACCGCTGCCCAGTTCCTCGCCGCTGAGGCAACCGACCTAGAGGATCAGGCTCGGGTCGCATGGACGGCAGTACCCGGCCAAAGCTCAGGCACCTCCTGGAGGTACTTGCGCATGCTGCTGGGACTGCCGGATGTCAAACCGGACCGGATGCTGATCCGGTTCATCGCCTCCGCCCTCGGTGTCGACGAACGAACCCTCGGCGGCGAGCACGTCGTCCAGTTGGTGCGGGCTGCGGCCGAGCGCCTCGGCGCGGACCATTCGGGGCAGGGAACAGCAGGCTTGTTGGTGTCCGGTGCGGTCCAGGACGCGGGCAGCTGGGCGGGCAGCGACAGATAGCCGGGCAGCGCCACCTCGGTGAGGTCCGCGGCGGCAACCGCGCGCAGATGCGCCTCGGCCTGAAGTTCGGTGACTGTGCCGAGCACCTCGGCCGGGGTACCGCGGGTAGCGGCGGCGTAGCGGGTGGCGCGGTCCTTCTCCGCCGCCTGCAGCAGCCGCTTGAGCCGGTCAGCCTCCCTGGCGCGGGCCCGCTTCATCTCCCGGATCTGCTCCGGGCTCGCCCGGTTCGACAGGTACGCCGACCCCAAATGCCGCCCGGTAGCTGCGTCGTAGACCTCGATCTCGTGCTCGTGGTGCGGCATGTAGCGCAGCCGCACCTTCCGCCCGGCCTGCCCGGTCATCCACGCATCGACGTAATGTCGGTTCCGCCAACGCACCCCCTTGTTGGCAAGGGTGCGCACCCGGCCGTCGTCCTCGAGGGTGAACATGTGCAAAGCTCCCGGCTCAGCGTCCTCGACCGGAGTCAGATCCTCCTCCCACGCGGCCGCGGGTGTACGGCCAGCAAGCAAGCGGGGCCGGTGCTCGGTGTTCCACCAGACAACCCACTGACCCAGCAGCTCAACGAACGCCTCCAGCGGCAGCAGCCGCTGCCGGGCGGCCGGCTTCCTGCCGCCCTTCAGGCGCGGCGCGGCGGTGTAGCCGGGCAACTGAGCGAAGAACATCTGCTTCGCGGCCTTGTTCAACGCCTCCACGGTGCCCTTCAGATGCGGGCTGTAGCCGGGCAGGTCCACCACCGGGACCGCGAACGCCCCGAGCGCCTCCCCTACCGTGCGCGACAGGAAGTCCCGCCCACGGTCCACTCGCACGGCCCCCGGTAGACCGCCGAACGGGCCGTGCTCCCCCTCACGCGAGATCGCATCCCTGAGCGCCACCAGCACCGACTCCCGGGATGGAACCTGAGCGGTCACCGCGAACCCGCAGATCACCCGCGTCGCGCAGTCGATGAACCAGGTCACCCACGGCCGACCCGGCGCCCCGTCGATGTCCACCTCAACCTTCACCTGGACGTGGTCGGTCTCCCATACGTCATTACGGTGACCGGCAGGCCGCTCAAGAAACACGTCGTGATCCCGGCGTGCGGCCTCACCACCGCGCATCCCCGCCCGCAACCCCGGCGACACATCCCGCTCCACTGCCCGGTACAACGTCGCCAGCGACGGCACCGCATCACCCCTCGCGGCCCCCTCGGCCACCAACTCCCGGTGCAACGCCGCCACGCTCCCCCGGTGGAACGCAAGCCGACGGGCCAGCTGCGACGTGACCTGGAACCGGCAGCGCTCGGCCCGCTCCAGGCGGCCATCCTCCCGCGCCGCCACCAGCCACCGGCGCACCGTGCGCTCGGACACCGCCAGCGTGTCAGCCACCATCCGGCGATGACCAGCCGTCAACTCCCCCCGAGACTCAAGCGCCAGCAACCTGCGCACCGCGACCGGCCGCAACACCTCGGCATCCGCCGCCGCCCCCACCAGCACTCCCCCACCACAACGGAGCCACCCCCGGCCCACAAAAAATGATCAAGAAGGAAGCCTACTCCATTGGAGCTTTCAGCTTGCTGGCCAGCCGATTCTCAACCATCGACCAACTCCCCTCACCTCGCTGTCCAGCTCCAACACCCTCCCCCACCACCCCGAACAACCCGCAAGACAAAGCCGATCAGCCCACTCAACCGTATCCGCCCACCTGGACACCAAAATGAGAACCACACCGGATAAGAACACGAGAACTCCCA
>NZ_BAAAUD010000091.1:0-6126 GCF_039533765.1 Streptomyces enissocaesilis
GAACGCCGCCGTCTCCGACGTGAAACGATCACCCGTGAGCTGCATACCATCACCGGAATCACCCGCGAAACGGATAACCACCCGATCCAACCGACGGACCTCCTTCTCGGAGACCTTCCCGCTCGGCGTGCTGCGCTGTTCCCCGACGACGGTGTCGTTCGCTCCGTCGGTACCATCGGTTCCATCGGCCTTCTCGGCCGGGCTACTGACCTGGCTGGTCACTGAACTGGACCTCCTTCGAGGCGGCTGTTCGGGCCGGCCGGCCCACCGGCGGCCCCGAGGTCAACCCTACGTCGGTAAGGGTGCCCTTCCCTGGGCCGATCACATGAGGGATCCCATTTTGAGACGCCCGACTGCCCTGCTTTGTCATATTTAGCCCGTCCCTCGGCGCTCTGCGTCGAAGACGCTCCGTATTCGCCTCCTGGTTCTGGGGACCGCCGCCCAGAGCATCCCTCGACCACCTCTGAGCTGCACTCCAGAACGCGGCAGCTCCGGCGTCGGCGACCTAGGACCTCAGATAAGTCAGCACTGCCAGCACTCGACGGTGATCCCCGTCACTCGGCGAGAGCCCGAGCTTGAGGAAGATATTGCTGACGTGCTTCTCCACCGCGCCGTCACTCACCACCAGTTGCCTGGCGACCGCCGAGTTCGTCCGGCCCTCGGCCATGAGACCCAGGACCTCCCGTTCCCGGGGGGTCAGTCCGGCGAGGACGTCCTGCTTCCGGCTGCGGCCCAGCAGTTGTGCCACGACCTCGGGGTCGAGCGCGGTCCCGCCCCGGGCCACCCGGACGACGGCGTCCACGAATTCACGCACTTCGGCCACCCGGTCCTTGAGCAGATAGCCGACGCCCCGGCTCGACCCGGCCAGCAACTCCGTCGCGTACTCCTCCTCGACGTACTGCGACAGGACCAGCACACCGATCGCGGGGTAGTCCTTGCGCAGCCGCACCGCCGCCCGCACGCCCTCGTCGGTGTGCGTCGGCGGCATCCGTACGTCCGCGACCACCACATCCGGCAGCTCGTCCCGCGACGCCAGATCTTCAACCGTCTTGATCAGCGCTTCCGCGTCTCCGACGCCCGCGACGACATCGTGCCCGCGGTCGGTCAGAAGCCGGGTCAGGCCCTCCCGCAGCAGCACTGAATCCTCGGCGATGACCACTCGCACCCTGTCCTCCACGACCGTGCAGCCCCCCAGCAGTTGATTGCTTCCCACCACGTCGAACCCAGCATTTCAGTATCCGGGCCGGCACAGGCCCAGGTGCTGGGAATAGTGGCGTACGACTCGGGGCGGGCGGCCGGGACGCGAGAAGAACAGCGGGCGAGCGGAAGCGACAGGAGCTGAGGAAGCGGGCAAGGAGGGGCGACGCCCGGACTCCGGCACGGACAGTCGCGCAGTCGGCCGGCCGGGGGATCGGCCGGCCGCGCGACCGGACAGCCGGGCAACCGCGCAACCGGGCGATCGGACACCGGATCAGCCCCGCCAGGGCAGCTCCGCCGTGATCGTGGTCGGCCCGCCCACCGGTGAGGTGATCACCAGGATCCCGTCGACCGCGTCCAGCCGCTCCGCGAGCCCGGCCAGGCCCGAGCCGGCCGTCGTGTCCACGCCGCCCTGCCCGTCGTCGCCCACCTGGAGCATCAGCCGGTCCTCCGTCTGCCACACGTCGACCGTGGCCCGGGACGCCCGTGCGTGCTTGCTGACGTTCTGCAGGAGCTCGGAGACGGTGAAGTACGCGATGCCCTCGATCGCCGGGGCCGGCCGAGCCGGCAGATCCACCTCGACCTGCACCGGCACCGTGCACCGGGAGGCCACCGCGGAGAGCGCCGCGTCCAGACCGCGGTCGGTCAGCACGGCGGGATGGATGCCCCGGGCCAGGTCCCGCAGCTCCTGCAATGCGATCTTCACCTCGCCGTGCGCCTCGTCCACCATGCGGGCCGCGGCTTCCGGGTCCTCCGTCAGCTTCTCCTTGGCCAGCCCCAGGTCCATGGCGAGGGCGACGAGCCTGGCCTGCGCCCCGTCGTGCAGGTCGCGCTCGATGCGCCGCAGGTCGGCGGCCGCGGTGTCGACGACGACGCCCCGGTCCGACTCCAGCTCCGAGACCCGGGTGGCGAGCCGGGACGGGCCGAGCAGCCCGGCCACCATCACCCGGTCCACGGTCGTCATGCCGCGTATGAGCCACGGGGTGCCAAGGGTGATGAGCAGGCCGAGCGCGCTGGTCAGGGCCAGTTCGTAGGGCTCGTCGAGATAGACGCTGTGCGTGCTGTCGCCGTACAGCTGGATGCCGTCCGTCCCCGCGTAGGCCGGGAACACCCACTGCCACAGCGGATACGTGAGCATGGCCCAGCCGTACGACCAGAAGAACAGCGACACGGAGAAGGCGAACACCGCCCACGGCAGATGCAGCACGGCGTACAGCAGATGGCGCCAGGAGGCCCCGCTCTTGAGCATCGCGCCCATCCAGGACATCGGGCCGCCGCCCGGCTTGGCCCGGACGGGCGCCGGGTCCGCCACGTCCAGCCCGAGCAGCGCCCTGGCGCGGGCCCGCTCCACCACCCCGAAGCCGCGGCAGCCGGCCAGGCCCGCCGCGAGTACCGGTACGCCGAGGAAGGTGATCAGCAGGCCCATGCCCAGCGACGTCATGGTGACCGCGAAGACGAAGAGCAGGATGCTGATCGGCAGGCTGAGCATCAGGTAACCGAACTCGCGCCAGGTACGGGCCTCGATCGGCGCGCGCAGTACCGGAGGCAGCACGTGCCTCCTCGAGGGACGGCCCGGGCGGTCCTCGCGCCCCCACTGGTCTCTGGTCCGCGATGCGTACTCCGTGGCCATCACTGCCGTCCGTTTCTGCTCTGATGCTGCTGCTGAGTGGCTGTGTCACTCAAGAATGCTGGGACGCACAGGCCGGGACCATGAGGGCGGTCACCGTTTCCCTCCGGGGGTTTTCCCCACCCCCGCACTGCGCTCGACCGCACCTCCGGGGCTTCCGGCACCTCCAGGGCTTCCGGCACCTCCGGGACCTTTGGCCGCCCCGTCACGGTCGCGCCACGGCAGCTCGGCCCTGACCGTCGTCGGCCCGCCCACCGGGGAGTCGAGGGCCAGGAACCCGTCCACCGCACCGAGCCGGTCGGCCAGACCGGCCATGCCCGTACCGCCGTCCAGCCGCGCGCCACCGCGCCCGTCGTCCCGTACCTGGATCAGCAGCCGCTTCCCGCTCCGCCACACCTCCACGGAAGCGGACCGCGCTCCGCTGTGCTTGCTGATGTTCTGCAGCAGCTCGGAGACCGTGAAGTACGCGATGCCCTCGATGGCCTCCGCCGGGCGCGCCGCCAGATCGACCGTGACCCGCACCGGAGCCGTGCAGCGTGACGCGACGGACGACAGCGCCGCGTCCAGGCCGCGGTCGGTCAGCACGGCGGGGTGGATGCCGCGCGCCAGATCACGCAGCTCCTGCAGCGCCAGCTTCACCTCGCCGTGCGCCTCGTCGACCATCGCCGCCGCGGCCACCGGGTCCTTGAAGTCGCCGGTCAGTTTCTCCTTCGCCATGCCGAGCCCCATGGCGAGGGCGACGAGCCTGGCCTGTGCCCCGTCGTGCAGGTCGCGCTCGATACGGCGCAGATCGGCGGCCGCGGTGTCGACGACGACGCCCCGGCCCGACTCCAGCTCGGCGATCCGCCGCTCCAGTTCGTCGGAGGGGCAGAGCAGACCGCGCACCATCGCCCGGTCCGCGTTCGCCAGCACCCGCACGAGGTACGGCAGCACCGGCCAGAGCACGAAGAGCCCGGTCAGCGTGACCGTGAAGGTCAGCACACCCCAGGGCAGCCGGACGATCGCGTACAGCGCCGTCCGCCAGCCCACCGGATCCTTCAGGCCCGCCCACAGCCACGGGAGGAAACCCCCCTCGCCCGGACGCCGCCCCGCGGCGGCCGGGCTCGGCTCGTCGACGCGGATGCCGAGCAGGACACGCGCGCGCGCCCGTTCCACCGCGCCGAACCGGCGCGCCCCGAGCAGCCCCACCGCCAACAGAGGCAGACCGATCACCGTGGCCGAAAGACCGCACCCGAGGGCGAGAACCACCACGGTGAACACAAAGCCGAAGAGGGCCATCGGCAGATCGAGGAGGAGATGCGCGATCTCCTTCCAGGTGTCCGGGCCGTAGGGGAAGCGCACGGGCGGCGGGTGGCCGGCACGGTCGGCGTTACCGGCACGGTCGGCACGCTCGGCGTGGCCGGACCGGTCGTAATCTGGGAGAAGGTCACTGGCGCTGGCGGTCATGGCCCCCAGCCTGACGGGCCCCGGCCGCGGGTGCCATGGGGTGGCTGGGTGGGAGGAAGTAGGGATAACCCCACCCCCAGTACGACGCGGCTGCTTACCCAGCTTTTACCAGGGCCTAGACTCCCGTGCGTACAGATCGTCGAACGAGGCGCAACCACGCGCGACGACGCGCGGCGAGGTCAGGGAGCGAGAGGGGCGGACATGCCGGAACCGACTGTTCTCGCGGACGGGTACTTCCAGAGCTATTCGGTCGTCGGACTGCTCGCGGTCGTCGGCGTCCTCTTCGTCGCCGTGGCCTTCGGGGCCGGGCGGCTGCTGCGGCCCGTCGTGCCGACGCCGGAGAAGCTGCTGACGTACGAATGCGGCGTGGATCCGGTCGGAGAGGGCTGGGCCCACACCCAGGTCCGCTACTACGTCTACGCCTTCCTGTACGTGATCTTCGCCGTCGACTCCATCTTCTTGTTCCCGTGGGCGACGGTCTTCGCCGCGCCCGAGTACGGCGCGACGACGCTGGTCGAGATGTTCATCTTCCTCGGCTTCCTGGCCGTGGGACTGCTGTACGCATGGAAGAAGGGCGTCCTCGAATGGACGTGACCCGAGTGACCCCTGTCGATCTCCCCGAGCCGGCGCTGCCGGCGCCGCCGCTGCCCGGACCGAAGCGCCTGGGCGCTCTCGCCCGCCTCGCGCCCGAGCCCATGAAGGTGGTCCTGAACTGGGGCCGCCGCTACAGCCTGTGGGTCTTCAACTTCGGTCTCGCCTGCTGCGCGATCGAGTTCATCGCCGCGTCCATGGCGCGCCACGACTTCATCCGGCTCGGCGTGATCCCCTTCGCGCCGGGCCCGCGCCAGGCGGACCTGATGGTCGTCTCCGGCACGGTCACGGACAAGATGGCCCCGGCCGTCAAGCGGCTGTACGAGCAGATGCCCGAGCCGAAGTACGTCATCTCCTTCGGCGCCTGCTCCAACTGCGGCGGCCCGTACTGGGACTCGTACTCCGTGACGAAGGGCGTCGACCAGATCATCCCGGTCGATGTGTACGTGCCGGGCTGCCCGCCGCGCCCCGAGGCGCTGCTCCAGGGCATCCTCAAGCTCCAGGAGAAGATCGCCCGCGAATCCCTGGGCGAGCGCTACGGCCACGGACGGCCCTCCACGGCGGCCCTGCGGAGCGGCCTCGTCACGCCGCCGCCGGCCCCGGGGGAGGCCGGGAAGTGAGCGAGACGACCCGCACGACGGCGTACGACAGCCTGCCGGACGCCGTCACCGAGATCTTCGGCGAGGAAGCGACCGCCGAGCGCAGCTACGACCTGCTCACCGTCGACGTCCCGGCCGGCTCGTGGATCGCGGCCCTGGAGACCGCGCGCGACAAGCTCGGCTGCACGTACTTCGACTGGCTGAGCGCGGTCGACGAGCCGGGCACGGGCTTCCGCGTCTGCGCCCACGTCGCCGCCCTCGAAGGCCGTACGGTACGACGCCTCCTGCTCCGTACGACCGTCCCGCACGCGACGCCCGCCCTGCCCACCGCCATCGGGGTCTACGCGGGCGCCCAGTGGCACGAGCGCGAGACGCACGAGATGTTCGGCGTCGACTTCACGGACCACCCGCACCTGGTGCCGCTCCTGCTGCCCGAGGGCTTCGAGGGCCATCCGCTGCGCAAGGACTTCGTCCTGGCGGCCCGGGTCGCCAAGGCGTGGCCCGGGGCGAAGGAGCCGGGGGAGTCCGACCACGGCGGGCCCAAGCGCCGCCAGATGCTGCCGCCCGGCGTCCCGGACCCGAACGACTGGGGGCCCCAGAAGGGCCAGCTCCCGCCGGCCCCGGCCCGCCCCGCCCGCACCCCGCGCGCGGCGGGCGCCGCGGGCG
>NZ_BAAAUD010000092.1:0-6399 GCF_039533765.1 Streptomyces enissocaesilis
GGTCGGCGTCCCCGGCGAGCTCTACGCCGGCGGCACCGGCGTCGCCCGCGGCTACGTGGGCCGCCCCGACCTGACCGCCGAACGCTTCCTCCCCGACCCCTTCGGTCCCCCCGGTGCACGCCTCTACCGCACCGGCGACCTGGCCCGTACCCGCCCCGACGGCGCCGTGGAGTTCCTCGGCCGCCTCGACGACCAGGTGAAGATCCGTGGCTACCGCATCGAACCCGGCGAGATCCAGACGGTCGTGGCCGAACACCCCGCGGTACGTGACGCGGTCGTGGTGGCGCGTGAAACGCCGACTGGCGAGCAGCAGCTCGTCGCGTACTACGTCCCGGCCGACGGCGCCGGGCACACCGGGGAAGCAGCGGTGAGTGCGGCGGAGCTGGCCGCGCACTGCGCCACCCGCCTGCCCGACTACATGCTCCCCCAGGGCTACGTCCCGCTGGCCGAGATCCCCCTCAACGCCAACGGCAAGACGGACCGCAAGAGGCTCCCGTCGCCCGAGGGCACCGATCAGCAGCACGGCTCCGAGCGCGTCGCGCCGCGCACCGCCACCGAGGAGCGCATCGCCGGCATCTGGACCGAACTGCTCGGGGTGGACGTCGGCGTCGAGGACAGCTTCTTCCACGCCGGCGGCAACTCGATCCTGGCCATCCGCCTGATCTCGCGCATCCAGGAGGAGTTCGAGATCGACTTCAAGGTGCGCACCGTCTTCGAGGGCCCGACCGTGGCCCAGCTGGCCGTCGCCACCGAGAACGCCATCCGTGCGGAGATCGCCGCACTTTCCCCCGCAGAGCTGACGAACGGCCAGGAACTGGCTAAGGAGTTCACCGCATGAGCACCGCCGCGATCACACCCGCCGGCTTCGACGCGGACGCCGCGAGGGAGGAGCTGATACGCCGGCGGCTCGCCGGCCGCCGCGGCGGCCGCCGGACCGCCGTCCCCCGCGCCGACCGGTCCGCCCCGCTGCGCCTGTCGTACGGCCAGGAGCAGATGTGGTTCCTCAGCCGCCTCGACCCGGACAGCACCCAGTACCTCGTACCGCTGATCGTCCGCCTCACCGGAGAGCTGGACGCCGCCGCCCTCGGCGAGGCCTGGCAGCGGCTGACCGACCGGCACGAGATCCTGCGCACCCGCTACGGCCTGGACGGCGAGAACCCGGTGCAGCTGATCTCCCCCGCCGAGCGGGTGACACTGCCGCTGGACGACCTCACGGGCCTGGCGGCCGGTGAGCGCGAGGCCGGGGTCCAGTCCGTCATCGCGAACGACCTGTTCGTCCCGTTCGACCTCGCCCGGGACCTGCCGGTGCGCGGACGGCTGATCCGCCTCGCCCACGACGAGCACGTCCTGGGCATCGTCTTCCACCACATCGCCTGCGACGCCTGGTCCACCGAGATCATCGGCCGGGAACTGAGCGCCCTGTACGCCGCCCTGGCCGCCGGCACCGAGCCGGACCTGCCCACCGTGCCCCTCCAGTACGCCGACTACGCGGCCTGGCAGCGTGCCGAGATGTCCGGTGCCACCCTGGACCGCCACCTCGCCTACTGGAAGGGGCAGCTCACGGGGCTGACCCCGATCGAGCTGCCCACCGACCGGCCCCGCCGGGCGGTCCGCGACGCGACGGGCGACTCGGTCCCCTTCGGTATCCCCGCCCGACTGGCCGACCGCATGCGGGACTTCGCCCGGGAGAACGACGCCACGCTGTTCATGGTGGTGCTCGCGGCCTTCCAGAGCCTGCTCTCGCGCCACACCGGCTCCACCGACATCGCCGTGGGCACGGTGGTGTCCGGCCGCGGCCGCCCCGAGCTCCAGGGCATGGTCGGATTCGGCATCAACAGCCTGGTCCTGCGCGGCCACTGGACGGACGACCCGTCGTTCCAGGAGCTGCTGAACCGGACCAAGGACACGGTCCTGGGCGCCTTCGACCACCAGGGCGCCCCCTTCGCCCGCCTCATCGACGAGATCCAGCCGGAGCGCGACCTCTCGCGCAACCCGCTGTTCGACGTGGCGCTCACCATGCACGGCGAGCGCACCAGCGCGTTCACCCTGCCCGGCCTGCGGGCCGAGCCGTTCCAGGGCGAGGGCAACGCCGCCAAGTACGACCTCGACCTCCAGCTGCGGGAGGCGGCCGACGGCACCCTGCACGGCCACCTGGAGTACGCCGTCGAGCTGTTCGACCGCGAGAGCGCCCAGCGGCTCACCGCGCACCTGGTGCGGCTGCTGGACGCCGCGCTCACCGCCCCGCAGGCGAGCGTCGCCGAGCTGGCCTTCCTCGGGGACGCGGAGCTGGCGCTGCTCACCGGCGGCGCGGCCGTCTCCGGCGAGGTGACCGGCACCGTGCACCGGGCCTTCGAGGAGCAGGTACGCCGCACCCCGGACGCCGTCGCCGTGCATTTCGACGGCCAGGACCTGACGTACGCCGAGCTGAACGCCCGGGCCAACCGCATCGCGCACCACCTGCGGGGACTCGGCGTCGGCCCGGAGACGCTCGTGGGCGTCTGCCTGGAGCGCGGCGCCGAGCTGATGCCCGCCCTCCTCGGCGTGCTGAAGGCCGGCGGCGCCTACCTGCCGCTCGACCCCTCGGTGCCCGCCGACCGGCTCGGCTTCATGCTCGACGACGCCTCCGTCCCGGTGATCGTGACGCAGAGCGGGCACGAGGCGATGCTGGCCCGGATCCACACCGGCCCGGTGCTGGTGCTCGACCGCGACCGGGCCGCCCTGGCGGAGCAGCCGGCCGACGACCCGGCGCCGGCGGCCGGCGCCGACAACCTGGTCTACGTCATCTACACCTCCGGCTCCACGGGCCGCCCCAAGGGCGTCTGCCTCACCCACGCCAATGTGCTGCGGCTCTTCTCGGTGACGGCGGAGCGGACCGGCTTCTTCGACTCCGACGTCTGGACGCTGTTCCACTCCTACGCCTTCGACTTCTCCGTCTGGGAGATGTGGGGCGCGCTGCTGCACGGCGGCCGCCTGGTCGTCGTGCCGAAGGACGTGGCGCGCGACCCGGACAAGTTCCTGGACCTGCTGGCCGAGCAGCGGGTGACCGTGCTCAACCAGACGCCCTCGGCGTTCCGCGCACTGGTGGGCGCCGCCCGCGCGGGCGACCCCCGGATCGACCGGCTCGCCCTGCGGACCGTGGTGTTCGGCGGCGAGAAGCTGGAGGTCGCCGACCTGCGCCCGTGGGCGGACCGGGTGGGCCTCACCGCGCCGACGCTGGTCAACATGTACGGGATCACCGAGACGACCGTGCACGTCACCCACCACGAGCTGGGGCGGCGTGACCTCGCGGGCACCGGCAGCCCGGTCGGCGTCCCGCTCGACGACCTGTCGATCCGGATCCTCGACCGGCACGGCAACCCGGCCCCGATCGGTGTGCCCGGCGAGATCCACGTCGCGGGCCGCGGCGTCGCCCGCGGCTACCTGGGCCGTCCCGGACTGACGGCGGAGCGCTTCGTCCCCGACGCGTTCGGGGCGCCCGGCGACCGGCTGTACCGCAGCGGCGACGTGGCCCGGCGGCTCGCGGACGGCAGCCTGGAGTTCCTCGGCCGCAACGACGAGCAGGTCAAGATCCGCGGGTTCCGCATCGAGCTGGGCGAGATCAACGTCGCGCTGGCCGCCCAGGAGGGCGTGCACGACGCCGTCGTCCTGGTCCGTGAGACCACGCCGGGCGACCAGCAGCTCGTCGCGTACGTCGTGCCGTCCGAAGGCACCGTGCCCGACACCGCCGCGCTGCGCACCGCGCTCTCCCAGGACCTGCCCGAGTACATGGTCCCGGCCACCTACGTCGTCCTGGAGCACCTGCCGCTGACGGTCAACGGCAAGCTCGACACCAAGGCGCTGCCCGCCCCCGCCCCGGGTTCCGCGCGCGCCCCGGGCCAGGACCACACCGCCCCGCGCACCGCGCTGGAGCGCCGCGTCGCCGCCATCTGGAGCGCGGTGCTGGGCGTCGACCCGATCGGTGTCCACGACAGCTTCTTCGACCTCGGCGGCCACTCGCTGCGCGCCATCAACCTGACGGGGCACCTGCGCGAGGCCGGCTTCGACGTCTCCGTACGGGACCTCTTCGAGCACCGCACCGTGGCCCGGCTCGCCGAGCAGCTCGCGGACCGCCCCGAGGTGCGCGCGGCCCGGGGCGTCCGGCCCTTCGCGCAGCTCGCGCCCGAGGACCGGGAGCGGCTCCCCGGCGGCCTCGACGACGCGTACCCGATGTCGCAGGTGCAGATCGGCATGGTCGTCGAGATGCTCAGCGACACCGCCCGGCACCCGTACCACAACGTCACCTCCTTCCGGATCCGCGACGAGCGGGCGTTCGACATCGCGGCGCTGCGCGCCTCCGTCCGGGCCGTGATCGACCGGCACGACGTCCTGCGCACCTCCTTCGACCTCAACTCCTACTCCGTACCGATGCAGCTGGTGCACACGGACGTCGACGTCCCGGTGGCGGAGCGGGACCTGCGCGGGCTGACGGACGGTGAGGTGCGGCAAGCCCTGCGCGAGTTCACCCGGCAGGAGCGGGCCGACCTGATCGACCTGGGCACCCCGCCGCTGCTGCGCCTCTTCGGCCACTCCTGCGACGACGGGAGCTGGTGGCTCACCATCACCGAGTGCCACGCGATCCTCGACGGCTGGAGCCACCACTCCCTCCTCATGGAGATCGTCGAGGGGTACGGCACGGCCCGCGACGGCAGGGCCGTCGAGGCCCCCGCCGCCCCCGACGTGCGGTTCGCGGACTTCATCGCGGCCGAGACGGCGTCCCGGGAGTCCGGGCACGACCGCGCGTACTGGACGGACATCGTCGAGGGGTACCCGGCCTTCGCCCTCCCCGACGCCTGGTCCGGCGACGGCGTCGCGGGCACCCCGTACCGCGTCAAGGTGCCGTTCCACGACCTGGAGGACCGGCTGCGGGCACTGGCGTCCACGGCGGGCGCCTCACTGAAGAGCGTGCTGCACGCGGCGCATCTGAAGGTGATGAGCTCGGTCACCCGGGACGAGCGGTTCTTCACCGGCCTGGTCTGCAACGCGCGGCCCGAGGCCCTCGGCGCCGACGGCGTCTACGGCATGCACCTGAACACGCTGCCCTTCGCCTTCGACGGCCCCGCGGGCACCTGGCACGAGCTGGTGCGCCAGGTCTTCGACCGCGAGGTCGAGCTGTGGTCGCACCGCAGCTTCCCGATGCCGGACATCCAGCGCGAGGCGGAGGACGGCCTGCGGCTGGTGTCCGTGCGCTTCAGCTACCACGACTTCGACCAGGTCGACCGCGAGCAGGTGGACTACCTGGCGAGCATCGACGACAGCCCCACCGAGTTCCCGCTGGGCGTCTCGGCACGCCTGGGGCACCTCTTCCTGACCGGCAGCCGCAAGCACCTGAGCGAGGCCGCCCTGGAGCGCCTGGCGGGCACCCTGCGCCAGGTCCTGGAAGCCATGGCCGCCGACCCGGAGGGCGACGCCCGCGCGTCGTACCTGCCCGCGGCGGAGCGCCGGCGGCTGCTCGCCCGGGGAACGGGCGAGACGGCCGGCTTCACGGACGCCCCGGTGTGCCGGCTCTTCGAGGAGCAGGCCCGGTGGACGCCGGACGCGCCCGCCGTCGGCCTCGCCGGTACGTCGCTCGGCTACGCGGAACTCGACGCGCGGGCCAACCGGATCGCGCACCACCTGCGCGCCTCGGGCGTCGGCGCGCGGTCGGTGGTCGGGGTCCTGCTGGACCGCGGACCCGACCTGCTCGCGAGCCTGCTCGGGGTGTGGAAGGCCGGCGCGGCCTACGTGCCGATCGACCCCTCCTACCCGGCCGAGCGCATCGCGGCCATGCTGGACTCGGCGGGCGCCGGCAGCGCCATCACCCACTCCGCGTACGAGGACCGCTTCGGCGGCGTCGGCCTGCTGGTCGTGGACCGGGACCGGGAACTGGTCGCGTCGCGGCCCGCCACCCGGCCGGACCGCGCCGAGGACGGCGACGCCCTGGCCTACGTGATCTTCACCTCCGGATCGACCGGCCGCCCCAAGGGCGTCGCCGTCACCCACCGGGGCCTGGCCAACCACGTCGGCTGGGCCGCCCGCGAGCTCGCCGCGCAGGGCACGGGCGGTGCGCCGCTGTTCTCCTCGGTCGCCTTCGACCTGGTCGTCCCCAACCTGTGGGCCCCCCTGGTCACAGGCCAGCGGGTGCACACCGTCGCCCAGGACACCGACATCGCCGACCTCGGCGCCGCCCTGGCCGAGGCCGGACCGTACAGCTTCGTCAAGCTGACCCCGGGCCATCTGGACGTGCTGGCCGCGCAGTTGACCGCCGAGCAGGCGAGTGCGCTGGCGCCGGTGCTCGTGGTGGCCGGCGAGGCCTTCACCCGCGCCACGCTGGAGCGCTGGCGCGCCCTGGCCCCGCAGACCCGCCTCATCAACGAGTACGGC
>NZ_BAAAUD010000093.1:0-7413 GCF_039533765.1 Streptomyces enissocaesilis
CATGACGTACTCCCTAAACGATGTGATCTGCGAACACCCACAATCCTGAACTCCTCACCCCGCCGAAGCCCCTCAGATCAAGGCGGAAACCCCACACATCAAGACGGGAAACCACCAACCTCGAATCCGAGGTGGCTCGTCCAGGGAATCGCGCACCGCGCCGATTTATAAGGTGATCGCCAAGCGCCTGGCGGCCGAAGGTGCAGGGGTGGTCGCCCGTGGACGTAATGAGTTGCGGCCGGAGTGGCCGCGGACATCCGTATGCAGGTGGTGCTGTTGTGATGGCTGACCTCTGAACCGACGAGGGCGCGGAGCCGGCGTCACCCGTCGGGTCCGGCAGATGCTCCCAGAGGGATGCACGCGTCGGCCTTGGATCGGCGGCGGTCACGCCAGAGGGGCGATCGTCATGCTCCGCGGCGACGGGGTGCGACCTGTCAGCCCGGTCTACCTGCGCTGCCGATCCATGCGCGGGTGCATGGCTTGATCTTTGAGTGCCTGGGTGAACCTGTGCGGTTGGACCGCACGCGTCAGCAGGCCGAAACTGGTGAACTCAACGTGCTCGTCGTCAGTTTCCGCCGAGCGGCCGGCGAAGCCCAGAACCTGATTGCGGGCGACGGCGTCTCGGGCCGGCTTGTCCTCGAATACTGGCCGACCCCGGTCTGTCGCAACCTGCTCTTTCTCACCGCGGGAGAGACCGCCGGTCGAGCTCAGAAGGCCGGGTTGACGCCTGTGTACCCAGGTTCTGCCAGGCGGGCGGCCAGCAGCCCTCCAGGCCAACTGGACTTCGGTGCCTTCCCGGGGCATCGCAAGGCCTGATCGACCACTGCTTCACCGAGTACCACTTCGATGTCCATCCGCGGGAAGCGTCCCAGCAAGGCCGACAACTCCCCGTGATTGGTCCCGAGAGAGTCAGCGGCGCCGAAATCGGTCAGAACACCAAGCCTGACGAGTCTGGTCAGCGGCCCCATGCGCTCGGCAATGCCGGGAGACGTGTGCAGGGCGATGGCCTCCCACACCTTCTGTACCAGCGATGCGGGCCAGTCGTAGGCAGCCAGGAACGCACTTGCCGCGTCGGCGCCTTCTACCTCGAAACGCTGCGGTCCGTCGTACGCGTCGGCTGTTCCTGCGTCGTGAAACAGACAAGCAACGGCCAGCGCTTCACGCTCCCGCTCGTCGAGACCTTCCTGCCGGCCCAGGTGGTCAGCCACCACCCAGACCCTGATGCTGTGGTTGAGGATCGCTGGCCGAAGGACGGAGCGAACGTGCTCGTACGCCGATTCGGCGACGACTCCCACGAAGGAGACCTCCATACCCCACCCTCCTCGTTCCGAGCTGCTGGTGTCGGCTTTCACATCGTGAGGATAGCCTTCCTCGCTCGTTGCCGACCTCCGGGCGCGGCGTCCCCGCCGAGCACGGCGCTCGCAGTTCAGCTGCGAGCCGGGCGCTCCGGGACGGCCATCGCCGCGTATCCACCAGCGGGAGACTCAGGGTGCCCTGGAACGGGTAGTACCGTCATCTGCCACGGCCGGCTCCAAGGCCACCTGGTAGCCGACGGACACGACCCCCGCCGCTGTCACCCCGACTGGCAGCATCGTCCGACGTCATCCAACTCCTGCCCCTGCTCGATGCCGTCCCGCCTTCTTGGCCGAGGCGGCTGGTCACGCCACAAGCAGTCACCCTGTCTGCGGCTACCATGACTGCTACCGCACGCAGGTCTGCGCCACGACGTCCTGCCCGCATCGCACGGGGCGGCGCAGAACACGCCTGCGGACCAGGTGTCTACCGGCGGGTGGTCGAGCGGGCCTTCGCCCGGTGCGGGGGTGATCGGAACGGCGAGCGGACATACGTGAAGCGGCCTCAGCGCACTGGCTACAGACCAGTTCGGTGTGGCGACTACGACGGGTGTCGGTGACGCGTGCATCCACCGTCTCGTGGTGCTCGGTTTGGCTGCATACCGCACTTGCCAAGAGGTGCTTACCGTCCCGGAGTTCTCACACGATTACCCGATCAGGAACCCTGTTTGCCCAGCCCAGCAGGGTGATCGGAGGGGCATGGCGCCTCTCAGGTCTGTTGCAGGATTCCGGACGCCAGCGTTGATGGGGTGAGGTGCTTGTAGCCGGCGCTGGCGAAGTAGACGAGGAGTTCGTGGTCGTCCTGGCCGAGTAGATGTCCCTCTCCCCAGAGCCGATGCCGTACGGGAGTGCCGCCGTCGATGACGACCGGACGGTACGTCGGCGTCCCCCTCGGTGTTCCGTCGTTGTCGCAGTTCCCGCAGGGTGCTGTGTAGGTTTCACCGAAGTACGCGAGCAGTTCCGCCCGACGGCAGCGTGTGGTTTCTGCGTAGTGGCGAGCCGCGTCAAGGCGGCTGGCCACTACCGTCTGACGCCGCTTGTCCCGCGTGAGGAGTTGCCCGATCAACTTGGCTGGGTGGTGTGGACGGCGCTGCGGCTCGAGTACACGGTGGCGGCCGGAGCCGTGCAGCTGGACGATGCCCATATCCGCCAGCTCGTTGACGACACGGTCAACGGTGTGGGCAGGTACGTCGGCGGATCGGGCCAAGTCCGCGACGGCGATGTGGCAACCCGCGTTCTCCATGGCGTCGACCACACGGTGAAGTGCTGACTCGCCCAGATGCGTTCGTGCTGCGAGGCTGCGTGGGATGCGAATGGTGCGCGCGTCGTGCACCAAGATCGCGGTTGCTGGCTGCCCGTCTCGACCCGCCCTGCCGATTTCTTGGTAGTAGTCATCGATGCTTGCCGGCACGCCCGCATGCACCACGGTCCGGATGTCAGGCTTGTCTACGCCGAGGCCGAACGCGCTGGTAGCAACGACTACATCGAGACTCCCTGCGAAGAAGGCGTCCTGAACGCTGGATCGGGTCCGGGTGGGCAGACCGCCGTGGTAGGGAGCTGCTCGCAGGCCCTTGAGTTGCAGACGGTCGGCGAGGGCCTCGCACCGAGCATGGGTAAGTGCGTACACCAGAGCAGGCGTCTTGTGCTGCATGAGGACGTCGACGCAGCGATCGTCGACCGCTTGTGCCTCGGTGCTGGCCGGTTCTGTGTAGCGCATGGCCAGCGAGATGTTCGGGCGGTCGAAGTCGCCGACCACCACGTGCGGCATTCGCATGCCCAGGCGACGGGTGATGTCCGACTGGACGGGAGGCGAGGCCGTCGCGGTCAGGGCGAGGACAGGCGGACGTCCTAGGTCGGTCAGCACGTCGACCAATCGCAGGTACTCGGGTCGGAACTCCTGACCCCACTCGCTGACGAGGTGTGCTTCGTCGACGCAGAACAAGCCGACGGTTCGAGCTCCGGTGCGAACTGCAGCCGCCGTTTCATCGTTCGCAAGTTGCTCGGGTCCGATGAGGAGGAAATCCAAGTCGCCCCTTGCGAGGAGGCCCAGAGTTTCCCGCCGGCCACGAACGGGCTGCGCTGAGTTGAGCAGGGCTGCCTTGACGGGGCGCGATCCGTTGCGACGGCCGGTGATGGATCTCAGTTGATCCCGTTGCAACGCGATGAGGGGCGAGACGACGAGCGTCAGACCGCCGATCACCATTCCTGCCACCTGGTAGATCGCGCTCTTGCCGCTGCCGGTCGGCAGAACGGCGAGTGCGTCTCGGCCATCGACCACCGCCTGGACAGCCTCCTCCTGCGCCGGCCGCAGAGTGAAGCCAAACAGCGAGTCTGCCACTGCGGATGACGTACGTTCCAATGCAGACATGAAGCAGGCCGTACCTTTCTGAAACGAGCCACCGGCGGGGTCACCCACATGCGGTTGGTTTTGCTCGCCGGCTCTCAGCTCGGCCTGGGCAGGTAGGGCCCGGTGCACCGCGTGGTCCGGCATGGAGGGGAGGATGTCCGGCACTGTCCGCTTTTTTGGTGGGACGTTATCGCCGGCCTTTCCATGGCTGGGTAGTAGCCACGGGAGCGGAAGGTGCTCTGAGCTCGGCAGATCGGCTAACAGCCCAGTTACCGTGGACAGCGCACGAGCCGTCGCCACGCCAAGGGCTCACCACGCCCTCCACTCGAAGTGCCTGACCGCGCCCCTCCGCAAATCGGCTGCCGCTCCTGCCGTGGGTCTGGCAACTTGGCGTTGTCCGTGCCGTCACAGGGCGGGCTCATCGGCCGCACGTTTGTCGGTGCCACGGTGTCCGGGCGCTGCTCGGAACCACCCTTCCGCACTGATCTACAGGGCGACTCGGCGGCGACGGCGAATGACGCGGCCACCGCCGCTGAACAATGTCCAGAAGGCCTCGCATTCCATGGTCAGGACGCGTGAGAGATCCCATTTCACGCTTATGCCGTGAGGCGGCGCTAGCCGCTGCCCCACCAGCAGCCGATGCCGGAGCGGGCGGCCTCACCGTCGGTATGGTCCGCCGCACCGTCCGACGACCGAGCACGCTGCCGTCCGACGATGTCAGCCACGGCAGCACAGCCCACAACACACTAGACCCACCGGGAATTTGCCGTGTCTGCCACTCATGGTCGCTCCTGATGGCCGCAGATGACGGCATCGGCTGACCCTTTGTGCGGTGAGTGAGTGGCACAAGCCCCATGTCAGCTCAGTAGTCGGGGGACGTTTCGGAATCGGGTATGAGGTGGATGGCGGCCTCCTCTGCCGACGAACCAGCACCGTCCAGCCCACGATCAAAAGCGAACAAGTCAGACTCTGTGTTCTGCCGTGTCCCCTCGTCGAGTGCAACGAGACGTCCAGCCCGTTCATATCCGACCTCGTCGTCGCGAGGTTCGCCGTCCGTGTCCCAGGCGTCTCCGAGGCCATCACCTGCAGGCACTCCGACGTCCGGTACTTCCTCCGCGAGACGCTCGTCCAGAGTTTCCCCTCGGTGCTGCTCCGACGCCGTGACGCCACTGTGTTCGACGCCCCATGGCCTCTCCGGAGGCGAATACCCCTCATCAAGCGCTTCGTCACCGGCCCTGTAGTCCAGAGTGTCCAAGGCATCCAGGACTCCGGCGTCGTCCTGGACCTCCGCCCCGTCCGGCTGGTAGACGTCGTCTCCCATACCTTCGTCCATCAATGCTGCCCCTTCATCGAACGAGGGTCAAAGGACCCGCCGTGTCCGTCAGTTGGTGCCTTGCAGCGCCGTATGTGGCAAAGAACGTCGACTCGTCCGGCGTTGGAAAGTTCCGGATGCGCGGTTACATCAGCATCAGACGATGAGCACCGGCAGACCGGACAGTTTCCTGGCAGCGATGTCTTCGTGGGCGCGGGCCGCGTCGGTGAATGCGTAGCGAGTGACATCAAGATCGTGGAAGAGCCCGTCCCTGATCGCCTGGAACAACTGGCTCGATGCCTCACCGACGGTAGCCGAGTTCACATGGTCCTGAACGCCCCCGCTCGCCACCTTGATCCCACGCCGGGCCACCTCCGCGGCATCCGGCTGCGACTGACCGGACGCGGCACCGATGGCGACGATCTTTCCGCCGGACCGTACTGCCGCCGCCGACAGCTCCGCCGTGGCGTTGCCGACAAAGTCGAAGACAACGTCGACACCATCCGGAGCAATCGCCCACACCTTGGCGAGAGCCTCCGGATCCTGAGCGTAAAGGGCTTGATCGGCGCCGGCCCGCACCTTCTCAAGCTTGCCCTTCGACCCGGCTACACCGATGACGGTCGCGCCGAGCGCCTTTGCCCAGCGGGACAGGATGGATCCGACGTTGCCGGACGCGCCTGACACGAGCACTACTTCACCGGGAGCGATGTCATGGAGAGCTCGCAGCCCCATCCACGCCGTCAGGCCCTTGGCCAGGAATGCCGCAGCCTGTTCGTTGCTGATGTCCTGGGGCAGTGCGATGAGGGAGCGTGCGTCGATCAGCCGCTCGCTCGCGTAGGCGCCCATGGATGCGAAGTAGGCGACCCGGTCACCGACACGGAATTCCGCTGTATCCGCACCTACGGCTTCCACGGCACCCGAACCTTCGGAACCCAGCACCATGGGGAGAGGTCCGTTGACGCGCCCGTAACGCAGCATCGTGTCGAAGAAGTTCACGCCGATTGCTTCTTGCCTGATCTTCACCTCCCCGGGCCCGGGCTCTGCGATGTCGGCTGTCTCGACCCTCAGCACCGAGGGCTCTCCGTGCTCGTGTATACGGATGATCTTGGCCACGGTTGACACTCTTCCCTTGTGCGAAACGGTCGGCCGCCGGACCGACCACTGGACTGCATACCTAACGGAGGCTGGGCCGCCGGCCTACCTTGTCCTGAAGCGCACACGGCTTCGGGAGTCGGTGTATTGCGGCGCGGTGCGGTCAGCCGCAGAGACGGTCGGCTATGTCCGCGAGATGGCGGCCCTGATAGCGGGCCGCTTCGAGTGTGGCCTGGTCGGGACCCTCGCCGCCACCACTGGGCCAGCTGGTGCCGTAAGGGTTGCCGCCCGACGCAAACAGGAGAGGGTCGGCGTACCCGGGGGGCACGATGATGGAGCCCCAGTGGTAGAAGACGTTGTTCAGGGCGAGGAGCGTGGACTCCTGGCCGCCGTGGCGGTTCATTGCCGATGTGAAGCTGGTTGCCGGCTTGTTGTGGAAGACGCCGGCCTGCCACAGGCCGCCGGTCGAGTCGATGAACTGCTTCAGCTGCGAGGCGACGTTCCCGAACCGGGTGGGCGTTCCGAAGGCGTACGCCGTGGCCCACTCGAGGTCCTCCAACGTCGCTTCGGGCACCTCGTGCTTGGTGGCATCCGTGTGCGCGCGCCAGGCGGGATTGGCGTCAACGGCGCTGTCGGGCGCCAGCTCGGGTACGCGGCGCAGACGGACGTCTGCGTTGCGACTGCTGGCACCCTCCGCAACGGCTTGGGCCAGTTGGTGCACATTGCCGGTGGAGCTGTAGTAGATCACTGCAACTCGAGTACCCATGGTCGACTCCTGCTGTATGCGTCTTGGGGTTGTGTACCGGTTCGTGGCTCGGACGCTGCAATGCGACGTCGTACTTTCGAGCGGCGGACTCGGATGCGCCAGCATCTGGCCTGACCAGACTGCAACCTTGATCGGCTCGATGCCCCTCAGTAATGGGCAGGAACCCCACGGATCAGGACGTCTTTCCCGGGTCGGTGCAACGCGGCCGTGCAGGGCGACGTTCATGGCGTCGTGGCCGGATCCACCGGCGCTTGATCTGGCCTCTGATCCACACTGTCACGGAGCCTGAGCTGAGGGGCCCGGACATCCAGGCCGGTGGTGAGGCTGCAGGGCGCACCTTTTTTGCACCGGCAGCACCCTGCGCGCGTTGAGGCAGCAGCGAACGGGCCGGATGAACTCGAGGGTCTGGACACGGCTCCATAGGAGTGCGTGGCATATGAGAAGCCGTATCTCAACCGAATGCGATCTGTTGATTTTCCCTGGTCAGGCATGGGTTCGGGTGGGGTGAGGGAGAGTTCCGATGTTCTGTTCCGCTGTTCGGTGA
>NZ_BAAAUD010000094.1:0-8541 GCF_039533765.1 Streptomyces enissocaesilis
ACCCCGAACAACCCGCAAGACAAAGCCGATCAGCCCACTCAACCGTATCCGCCCACCTGGACACCAAAATGAGAACCACACCGGATAAGAACACGAGAACTCCCACTATGGGCGTCTTGGTTCCGCCATCGCGGCAAACGATCGGCCGCTAGTCGTAGGTTCGGCGAAGGAGCTTGTCGAGTGTGTCGCGCGCGTCGTCCTCATCGCGCACGGACGCGTGACAGGCGATAAAGACGAATACGACAAGGTCCTCAGTCACGCGCACACCGTTGTCGAACACGCCGCTGACCACGGTCTGCCGTCGAACGACCCACTACGACAGATCCCGAACGCCGCGAAGAAGATGGCATCGCAGCTTCGTGAACTACGCAACCGCTTCGGGACCGGGCACGGCCGTCCTGTTGTACACGAGATCACTGCCGAGGTAGTCGAGGCGTGCGTGCACGGTGCCCTGGTATGGGTACGGTGGGCGCTAGCAAGACTTCAGACCGTGCTCCTGGGCGCTGTTGAACCTCTGGTGCATGACCTACGCGGGGGCCTCTTCTCCGGAGGAGTCCTGGCTGCTCGACTGGACGCTGCAAACATCCCCGGACTTGAGGAACCGGAGCAACGGCGCCTCGGAGTGGCCGTGGGCCAACGGTCGGCCCGAGAGACATTCAACGTACGTATCGAGGGCATCCATGCGTGCGCGGACAACCCAGAGCGCTGGCCAGATGCCTACCGTCAGGGAGTCGTGGAGGGCCTGTTCCTCAACGAGGATGGCCAGGTAGAAGCGCGTCCCCTCATCAGTCCAGATTGCGCTGCCGACGTACTACAGCACCACTCAGCGCCTGAACGGGTACTTGCCGACCTGCGAGACGTCCTGAGCGCGGCCTCTTGGTCCGTGCTCTTCCAGCAGGAGCACCCAGCAGTCATCACCGCCATGCGTGAACAACTCCCGCGTCTACCAGGCTTGGGACAACAGCCGTGGACCGACATCATCAATGACCTGGAGGCTCGTGCGCTCTTCGGGCCCAGATGACGCTGTAGAGCCAGCTCATCCGGGTGAACCCGGCTCCGCCGGAGTGCTCCACCCAGCCCCGCCAGTTCAGAAGGGTGGTTCGTCGGAGTATCCGCCTGTCGACGGGGTGGATGAAGGCGGGGTTGTGGCCCACGGGTCATCCTGCTTGGGCTGCGAGGGGGTACTTCCCCAGCCTGCGGTCGGTGTAGGTGAAGTACCGCCCCACCCGCCGGATGACCGCGGCGGCGGAACCGCTGGCGGGCTGGGGGGCAGCTCGGGCTGCACCTCGTCGATGTCGTCGTAGAGGAGCTGGCGCAGGTGCTGCCGACAGGTAGTCGGATCGCCGTCATCGTTCCAGTCGCCGCTCTCCTGCCATCGCCTGCGGTCCGGATCCTGATTGGCGATCTCGCACAGGGCACGCAGGACCGCGTCGACCCGTTCCCATCTGGCGACTGATTCCCCGCGCAGGAGTCGGCGGATCGTCTCCCGGCTGACGGGAAAGGCGTCGGTCATGGACCGAGTGGCCGCTGCGACGCGGGCAAGTGTGGGACGGCCGGCTTCGGTGTAGTGGAAGAACAGCTCTGCCACGAACGCTCGCCTGGTTCCAGGAGGCAGCTCGTCAGGGCCGGGCATGCGCATCATCTGAGGCATCCGCCAACTCTGGCAGGTCCAGGCCTTCTTCGACCCGTAAAAACCCATACTGGCCAGGCATGACACCCCATGTAGACACAGGATGCCCCGTGTTGAGGTCATGAAGACCTGCAGCAACTCGCTTTGAGGTCGTTTCAACACGGATTAACTTGTTTTGACAAGTAGCTGTTTTCGCTGGTCAGAGCCGTTTCAAGGGTGCTTTTCTTAGGTCTCGTCCACCCCAGACGAAGCAAGGATCTCAAGGGTTGGACAGCGGCAATGGTTGTCGCCGGAAACGGCGACGGCCCCCTGGTGGGCAGGGAGCCGTCTGCAGAAGACCGAACCATCACCAGCGAAGGAGAGGCTCATGTCCGATGTCGAGCGTAAGGGCAACCAGGCGGTCCCGGAACCCCCCGGGCGAGGAGCTCAATGGCGCCGGCGGGCCCAGCGGGCCCGGCGCGAAGTCGGGCTCTACGTGGTGCGTGGCGCGGCTACGGCTGTGGGCGGCGCCGTCGTGACGTACGGCTTCCTCTGGGCACAGACCCGGCTCTGACGCGCCGACGGCGGGCGAGCGAGGAAGACGGCACTCCGCTGAGGCGCAGCCCGGCATAAACTCGCGCACCGCGGATCGCACGCCGTACAGGATCTCAGCGGCCGCGCTTACCCGCCGGATCTGGGAAGGTCGAGTCGTTGGTACGGGTGTAACGCAGCGCGGCGGGGCTGATCTCCGGCAGGTGTTGCTCGTGGGCCTCAGGAGGCAAAGGCAGGGCCCGCTATCCGGCGGATTGTCCCGTTGATATTAGCGACGTGCGTTCGGGTGGGCCGGGCCGCCGGGCGCCAGGAAGCGCGCGCCGACGTTGTCCATCGGGTTGAGGTAGACCAGCGCGGTGAACCACGGAGCGGCCTTGCGCGGGTGCTTGATGCGCAGCAGTGAGGCGTAGGCGAGAAGGATGCGGTGGGCGGGTCGGTTGTCGGTGTCGCCGTAGAGCAGGACGTCCCTGAAGGGATAGGGCAGGGACTGCTGGAGGACGCAGACACCGGCGGCCGCCCATGCCAGGGCCTGGTTGAGGTCGCCGGTGACGTGCTGAAGGCCGGGGGTGCCGTCTTCTGCGTCGGTGAAGTCGTCTTCGTCTTCCAGGCCGGCGTACTCGTAGGCGAAGGTGGCGTAGGCGTCCAGAGCCCTGGGGTGCAGCAGGCGGCCGCCGATCGTCACGCTGGCCTTCTCATACGCCTGCTCGTGCTCTTCGTCGGGTTCTTCATGCGGGGTCCAGACCCGCTCCATCTTCCACTCCCGCCGCGGCGGCAGCTGCGCGATCTTCTTCTCCAGAGGGGACAGGCCGCCCGGCTCATCGACGAACTCGGCGTAGTGCGCGGCCGAATCGAACAGGTAAGCCTCCGACTCGGGTGCCCACGCGAGCAGCGGCCGATCCAGCTTCCCCAGCGCCTGAACCGTCAGCTTCCCGGTCGGCGCAAGCCACGGCATCGCGCCCTCCAGAGCGACCCTGGCATCCTTCTTCTCCAACCCCATCCACATGGCCGCCAGTCTCCCCCGTCCCGTGGACCGGCGGGGCAGGAAGCTGGAGGCTGCATCAGTACGGGGCGCAGCAGGATCCTCGGGTCCTGTGAGGTCTGGGGTGTACCGGGGTGACCGCGCCTTCGGCTGTTGCTGAATCAGGCCTCGCTCGCTTTCGTCGGCGTAGCGCCGTCAGGGGGATGGTTCAGCCGTGGTGGGGCTTCATGCGGGGGCACGGCTTTATCGGATGGCGATGGTTGGTGTCAGTCGTACGCCGATACCGGTCAGTTGGGTGACGAAGGGCTGGGATACCTGGGGCTGAGGCGGCAAGCCGTGCCGTCCGGTGCTGGTGGGGAAGGGATGCAATGCCGGAAGGGCAGGGTGGGCATCTCGAAGGGGGTCCGTCGGCCGTTTTCCCGTCCCGGTTGGGGCGGGCGGCGGCGATGCCCCGGCTGCTGGACCTCGACGAGCGTGGTGAGCTGGCATCCGCGCACGTACGCCTGGTGGCAGGGGCGTTGGGGAAGTCGGAGCGTACTGTGTGGCGGTGGCTGGCCGCTGCCCGCCAAGACCAGCGTCTCGCCCGGGTGGAGTCGTCGCACTTCACGGTCACCACAGAACTCCGTCGGCTGTTGGCGCTGTGGGGCGGCAATGCCTCTCGGGTCCACGCTGAACTGCTGGAGAGGGCGGCCAATGATCCGGACGCGCCGGCGGCGCCGTCGCTGTCGACGCTGCACCGGGCGATCCGCCGGGACCTGACCCGCGGTGAGCGGGCCGGGCTGAAGAGCGGGGAAGCCGCGCGGCGCGCGCATGACGTGTTCGGCAAGCGGCCACCGACGCACCGCAACGCGGCGTGGGAGGGCGACCACAAGCACGTGCCCGTCGAGGTCGACGTCGAGGGTGAGCTTGCTACGCCCTGGGTGACCTGGTTCATCGACTGCGCCACGAAGGCGATCACCGGGGTAGCGGTCACCGCGCACGCACCGAGCCGGGACGCGGTGCTGGCGTCCTTGCGGATCGCGATCACCCGCAGCGATCCGTTCGGGCCGGTGGGCGGGCTGCCCGGTCAGATCCGGGTGGACCGCGGCAAGGAGTTCCTGTGCGCCACGGTCACCGCGGCGATGGGCGCGCTCGCTGTCCCCGTGACCGACCTGCCCGCCTACAGCCCGTATTTGAAGGGCACCATCGAGGCGTTGAACGACGCGGTGGAGGAGATGTTCCTCGTCTCGCTCCCCCGCTACACCGGCCGCCAGAAACTCACCGGCGGCCATCTCGCCGACCCCGACGCACCACCGCTGACGTATGAGGCGTTCGTGGGACTGCTGCTGGACTGGGTGGCCTGGTGGAACACCCGCCACCGACCGGACGCTCTGAGCGGCAAGACCCCCATCGAGGCGTGGGAGGCCGACGCGTCTCCGCTCACGGATGTGTCCGCCGGGCAGCTGGCGACATTCGCCTTGGAAGACGACGGGCGCACGTACACGATCAGCACGAGCGGGGTGCGGTGGCGCCGCCGTGACTACCTCGCCCCGTGGATGAACGGCCGTACCGGCACCAAGGTCTCGGTACGCCACCTGCCCCATCACGACGACACCATCGAAGTCTTCGACGCAGCGACCGGCCGCCACCTCGGTTCGGCGTTCCTGGCCGCCGCGGCGAGCCGGGAGCAGATCCGCTCCGTCCAAGCGGCACGGACTGCGGCTGCCCGCCGGCTGAAGGCTGATCTGAAGGCCGCGGAGAAGCTGCGCCGCCGGCGCTTCGAAGCCTCCACCACCGCCACCCCGCCCAGGCCTCTCACCTCTGCGACCTGCGCGCAGGCCGAAGAGGAACTGGGCGCGACGGCGCAGACGGACCGCCGTGCGCTGGCTCGCCCCGATCTCGTTCCCCACGGCCCCGCACCCGATACCTGGGCCCGCCCCAGGCCCGCGCGCATACCTACTCCTGATGAGGACCAAGCTGATGATCGCTGACCTGGACTACGGGCTGCTGCCCGACGAGAGCGAAGACCACTTCCTGGGCCTGGATCAGGCCCAGTTGGTGGGCACCGACACGCTGCTGACCACTCGGGACAACATCGAGGCGGTCATCGAGGCCAAGGCCATGATGTGCGTCTACGGGCCGGCGGGATCCGGCAAGACGATGTCGGTGAACTCCGCGCTGCGCCACCTCGCCCCCGACATCACCCACCGCCTGGAACTGCGGGCCGGACCGACCCCGCGCGACATCCGCCATGGTCTCTTCCAGGCACTGGGGCTGCCGGGTGAGCCGCCGGCCCGCCCAATCGAGTTCGACACCCTCCTCAAGGAAGCACTCGCGGAAGAGTTCCGGGTCCTGGTCTGTGACGAGGCGCAGTGGATGAAGAAGACCGGGTTCGAGTTCTGGCGCCACCTGTGGGACGACAAGCGCACCAACATCGCGGTGATCTTCGCCGGGGGCGACGGCTGCTACAAGGTCCTGCGCCGCGAGCCCATGCTGGCCTCCAGGATCTTCATCTGGCAGGAATTCACCCGCATGTCCAAAGACGAGGTCCGCGCCACGATCCCCGCCTTCCACCCCGTCTGGGCAGACGTCGACACCGCGCTGATCGACGCGATCGACAAACAGGCCGCCCACGGCAGCTTCCGCAACTGGGCCAACATCACCACCCACATCCTGGCCGGCATGAAGAAACTCAACCTCGCCCAGGTCGACGAAGACCTCGTGCGCTGGGTCTACAGCAAAATCGGCGGCATGTAATGACGACCGGCGGCCGGCCACCGGTCACCGTCATCCACGACAAGGACGACCACCCCGCCTGGACGGCCGCCGCGCTTGCCGCGCACCAACCCGCCTTGGGAGTCCTGACCGTCGACCCCAGCCCCGCCAACGGCGCGCCCGCCGCCCTCGCCCACGACCTCCTCTACGCCCTGGGCAAACGCCTCCCCGAAGGCGGAAAAACCCACGGAACCTGGGCCGACTCCCAGCAACCCGCCTGGGACGCCGTCACTGCCTGGATGCTCACCCACCACATTGGGCACCTCATCGTCTGCCGCACCGACCGCCTCACACACGCCCGCCGCAGACAACTACTCGCCCTGCGGGAACGGTGCGGTATCCGCCTCACCCTCCTCTGGCACCGGCCGGCTGGTCCGGCCCTGAGAACGCTCCTCGAAGAGACCCCGTACCGCCTCGTCGACGCCCTCCCCCAGGCCCGTATCGCCCTTGACCGGACGGAATACTCACCGACCGGCACCCCAAGCGCCGGACAGCAGCAACCCATCGAACCAACCCCTCGCCAGGACGACGGCCAGTGGATCACCTCCCCGGCATCGTCGGACGGCACAGTGACAGGCCGTCCGAAACGGGCCCAGTGCCAGGGCGCTCCCGTGCTCGCCTCGACAACGAGCGGCGCACCGTCCGCGCGAGGGCGTGACCACACATCAGCAGACGTTCTCGCCGCACGGCTGACCACGGTGGCCCACCCGCTGCACGCCACAGCCCTGACCATCCACGCGGTCACCGGGGCAGACATCGACCGGCTCGCACTCATCCGCGGCATCGACATCAACGAAAGGGCGACTACCGTCAAAGTCCACGACAGCACAGCCCACCGCAGATGCCAGGTCTACCCACTCCCCACCTGGACGCGCCGCCTCATACGCGCCGCCGGCATTCACGGACAGCTCAACGACCGTGCCCCGGACAGCCCGCTATTCCCCCTCATCACAGTCCAGGACGGCGAACAACTCCGCCTCACCGCAACAGGAATCCGCTACACCCTGAAGCCCACACCCTAAAGACGACCGTCCGTCTCAGCCATGGAGGATACTCCCGGCGCGGTCGCACGACCGTGACCAGCAACGACACACCCCACGCTGTACCGAGAGGCAACCAACCGACCTGGCCGGTCACCAAAAACGACAGCACCAGATCGGCATCCATGACAGCACTCAAGTCACCCACGACAACCCACTGAACAGCAGAGACTCCGACACCCGCCCACTGACATCACCATGCCGAACCACCACCGACAAAAACCCGCAGATCATCAGCCGGGGAGCCGTGCGGCCTGGTGATTGTGCTGGGTCTTCTTCACCATCGGAACGAGGGCCGTCCTGTCCGAGGGATTGTCGTGCGCTTCGATGGCCAGCAGGAATTGACGGCGGGCGCACACGATCTGGATGTTGTATCCCTGCAGGTAGCCGCCGCGTTTGCCGGGAATCAGCCGGGAGTCGGGATCGCTCAGGCAGGCACGGGACTCCGGGGAGGGGACCGGTCGGGGTGTCCGGGCCCGCTCCAGCCAGGCCCGCATCTTCACCAGGCGCGTTCGCTGGCGAACGAGGACGGTCTTGTGCTCCATCGGGACTGGCGGCCGTCCGTTCGCTCCCCGACGTCCTGCCGGCCCGGTCTTCTCGGGCGCGGAGCTCGTACTTCTTCAGCTTCTCCTGGTGAGCCTCGGTCTCGGCGGCCAGGCGTTTCTCCGCGCGGGCCACCATGCGCTCGGCAGCTTCGACCTTGATCCGGATCTCGGTAGGTGAAGGCATAGCCCGTTCATGCAGTCTGTCCCTGGCCAAGTGAGCCCGGGTGAGCCGGTCGCACAGCCGGGACAGGCGAGGCCAGTTGTCGCACGCGTCCTCGCCATCGCCCTGGGCTGCCGTGCCGTCGGCCTCGACGCTCAGCGCGTGGTCGACTACGTCCTCCATCAGCGCGTGGATCTCGCTCTCGCACTGGGAGATGGTCTCCTCCAGGCGCTGGAGCCGCTGGTTGGCGTCGCGTGAGGCGTTCGCCTCCATCGGTGAGCCGTCCACGGCCACCGCCGAAAGATCGACCAGGCCACGTCGGCCGCACAGCGACAGCACCTGCACAAACAGCGAGTCCAAGGCGGCACGGTGGCGTCGTATGAACCGCGCGACGGTGGAGTGGTCCACTCTGCGGTTCGCGGTGATGATCCGGCATCCCACGTCGTCCCAGCACGCCTGCTCGATGTGACGGGAGGAGCGCACTCCCTTGCTGTAGCAGTACAGGAGCAACGCAATCAGGCTCGCGGGCGAGTAGGCCGCCCCGCCCTGTGCGTCAGCGCGGTAGCCGCCCTCGAACGCTGACAGATCAAGCAGTTCGACGACGTCGAGCACCCTCCAGCACAAGTGCTCGGGCGGCAGCCACTCCCGCGCACTCTGCGGCATCTCGAGATCACGTTCACGGTCGCACGACAAGAAGTTCCGCCCCACCAGCCAAGATTCCAGCGTCTCCCTGATCCCCGGAACCGAACAACGAATCGCTCTTGACCTTCACCGGGCAGGAGTCGTGCGACAGCCTCGCGGTCTTCACGCGGAGGTGGCGGAACCCCCGGCGGACCCGGGCAGGGGTGAGCCGACGAGGCTGCGCCGGCCGCTCCCAGGGTCGACGAAGATCCTCGGCGAGG
>NZ_BAAAUD010000095.1:0-8951 GCF_039533765.1 Streptomyces enissocaesilis
CTCCCTTCCCCCTCCCCGCTCCTCCTTGCTCCTCCTTCTCTTCCACTTCCACCCACGTGCCGAAGGCCGCCCCCGTCACCGCGGGGGCGGCCTTCGGCGTACACAGGTCCCTCCGTCACCCGTTCGGTTACTCCTTGCGCACAACTGCAAGCCCAGTGTGCAGAATTGGCGAGTCTAGACCCTCGACAAGGCCCGTGCAGAGGGTTGCGTGAATATGCCGTCGCACTGATCCGATCTGGCTAAGCTCGCTCGGAGCGCGCCGAGTTGATATGAAATCACGCATTTGTTCGCAAGTGCCTGAGAGTTCGAGTACATCCCCGCATCGACCGCCAGAGGGTTTACATGGTTCGCGTTGAATCGCCTCCGACTGACCGAGAGTCCCCCTTCTTCCGCGCGCTTGTGCCGCCCGTCCTCCTGATGGCCGCGGCCACCGCCGCCGCCTTCTTCCTCGTACCGGAGCCCGCCCGGATACCGGTCGTCTGGTTCGGCGCCCTGGCGACCGTGGTGGTGACGGCGGTAGCAGCCGAAGTCGTCCGTCGCGGCCGGGCCGTACGCACCCTGCGCGCGGAGTACGAGCAACGCCTCGCCTTCCTCGAACAGCGCGTCGCCGGACACGACGAGGAGACCCTGCGGCTCAGCAAGGAGCTGCTGCCGAACGCCATCGTCCTCCTCCGCCAGGGCCATTCGCCCGCCGAGGTGATCCGGGCGGCGGTGGACGGAGACCCGGCCTACCGCGACCTGCGTGACCCGCAGCGCGCCCTGGTCCGCTCCGTCCTGGAGATCGTCGACACCGAGGAGGCGATGCGCGACTCCGCGCAGCGCGCCTTCGTCAACATCGCCCGCCGCGTACAGGCCATCGTCCACCAGCAGTCCAGTGAGCTGCGGATGATGGAGGAGGACCACGGACGCAACCCCCAGGTCTTCGACGACCTGCTGCGCCTCGACCACGGCACCTCGCTGATCGGCCGGCTCGCCGACTCCATCGCCGTACTCGGCGGCGGCCGTCCCGGGCGGCAGTGGCCCAACCCCGTACCGCTGTTCAGCGTGTTGCGCGGCGCGATGTCCCGCATCTTGGAGTACCAGCGGGTCGACCTGCACTCGATCGCCAAGGTCGCCGTCATCGGCACGGCCGTCGAACCGCTCATCCACGCCTGCGCGGAGCTCCTCGACAACGCCACGCGCTATTCGCCGCCGCAGACCCGGGTGCACGTCACCGCGGTGGAGGTGCAGACCGGCATCGCCATCGAGATCGAGGACGGTGGCGTCAGCCTCAGCGAGGAGGCCCGGGGCCGGGCCGAGCGGATGCTGGCCCAGGCCCAGGCCGGCATCGACCTCAACGACCTCGGGGAGACGCCCCGGCTCGGCATGGCCGTGGTCGGGCGCCTCTCACAGATGTACGACCTGAAGGTCTCGCTGCGCCAGTCCGCGTACGGCGGGGTACGCGCGGTGCTCATCGTGCCGCGTGACGTGATCACCACCGGGCCCGCCCCCGGCATCGCCCACGGCATCGGCGCCACCGCGGTCCCCCGGCAGGGCCCGTCCGGCCTGTCGAGCGCGGAAGAGGCACGCATCCCCAGGCGCAAGCCGCGGCCGGCCGCCCGGCCCGAACGCCCGGTGCCCGCACCCGCACCCGCACCCGTCGCCAGGGAGGAGGACGTCCCCGAGGTGACCGAATGGACGGCGAACGGGCTTCCGCAGCGCCGCAGCCGGGGCCGCGCACCACTCGGCTCCCACATGGTGCCGGCCGAACAGCCCCGGACGCCGCAGGGCGGCCACGCCAACGGCGCGGCCAAGGAGCCGGAGCCCGGACTCTGGCTCGAAGCCTTCACCAAGGGGTTCAACGGGACAGCGCCGGACCCGTCGGCCGATGACGAACCTGACGATGCGTTGGACAAGGGAGATCTCAAGTGATCCAGCAGCGGGCGAATTTCGACTGGATGCTCAAGGAGCTGGCCGACGGGGTGCCGCAGGTCCAGCAGATCGTGGTCCTGTCCGCGGACGGACTGCGCATCGCCCGGCACGGCGGCGACCCCGACGTCGCCGACCGGCTCGCGGCGGCGTGCGCGGGGCTCCAGAGCCTCGCCGCGGCCGTCGCCGCCGAGATCCCGCACAGCGAGGGCAAGATGAGGCTCGTCGTCATCGAAGTCGACGGCGGTCTCTTCTACTTGATGGCGGCCGGAACCGGGGCGTACCTCGCGGTACTCGCCGACGAGACGGTGGACGCGGGTCTCATGGGGGCCCGCATGCGGGACTTGGTCATCCGTATCGGAGCCCACCTGACGAGCCCTCCGCGCCATGACGGGCAGACCGCATGAGTCCGCCCCAACGAGAACGGCGCCCCCGTGAAACGGGGGACCCGGAACGGCTGTACGTGCTCACCGGCGGCCCGGACGGCACCGAACGGGCCTCTCTCGACCTGGTCACGATGGTCGTCGCCCGCACCGAGCCGACACCGACGGTCCAGCCTGAGCAGGCCGCCATTCTGCGGCTGTGCCGGGCGCCGTTGTCCGTCGCCGAGATCTCCGCGTACCTCAGTCTGCCCTTCAGCGTGGTGACCGCGTTGCTGACCGACCTCCTGGCCACCGAGCTGGTCGAGTCGCGGGCGCCCATCGTCCGCGCCGCTCTGCCGGACCGGTCCCTTCTCGAAGCGGTGATGCATGGACTTCAGAAACTCTGAGACGATCACCGGCCCGCGCCGCGAGGACGTCCTCCCCACCACGGCCACGGCCGCGGTGAAGGTCGTGATCGTGGGCGGATTCGGGGTCGGCAAGACCACGATGGTGGGTTCGGTGAGCGAGATCCGCCCGCTGACCACCGAAGAGACCATGACGCAGGCCGGGGTCGGCGTCGACGACAGCCTGGAGGGCAAGACCGCCACCACGGTGGCCATGGACTTCGGCCGGATCAGCATCAGCGACGAACTGATCCTCTACCTCTTCGGCACACCGGGCCAGGAGCGCTTCTGGTTCCTGTGGAACGGCCTCTTCGAGGGTGCTCTCGGCGCGGTGGTGCTGATCGACACCCGGCGCCTCGAAGTCAGCTTCGACGTGATCGGGCGCCTGGAGGAGCGCGGTGTGCCGTTCGTCGTCGCCGTCAACACCTTCCCCGACGCACCCCGTCACCCCGTCGAGGCGTTGCGGACCGCCCTCGACCTGCCCCCCGAAGTGCCGATAGTGGACTGCGACGCGCGAGGGCGCGCGTCCTGCCGCGATGTCCTCCTGACGCTGATGCGCTATCTGCACTCCTTGTCCCTGTAACCACCGGCCTGAACGCCCGATACCTGGAGTGACCGTGACCACCCCTTTCCCCCATCCACCCGGAGCGGACGACGGGGCGCTTCCGCCCCCGGGATGCCCGGCCCACGCCACCGCCGGCCGGGGCCCGGGCGGCCTGCACCGGCTGTACGGGCCCGAACACGAGAACGACCCGATGGGCCTGTACGAGAAGCTGCGCGCCGAGCACGGCCCGGTGGCGCCCGTGCTGCTGAACGACGACGTACCGGCCTGGCTGGTCCTCGGACACACCGAGAACCAGCACATGACCCGCACCCCGTCGCAGTTCTCCCGCGACTCGCGCCACTGGCGCCTCACCAAGGACGGCACCGTACCTCCCGACCATCCCCTGGCCCCCGTCTTCACGTGGCAGCCCATCTGCGTCTTCGCGGACGGCGCGGAACACGAACGGCTGCGCGGCGCGGTCACCGACAGCATCGGACGCATCGACCACCGGGGTGTACGCCGCCACATCAACCGCTTCAGCAACCGGCTGGTCAATGAGTTCTGCCAGGACGGCCGGGCCGACCTGGTGAGCCGGTTCGCCGAGCACCTGCCGATGATGGTGATGTGCCAGATCCTCGGCATGGCGGAGGAGTACAACGAGCGGATGGTGCAGTGCGCCCGTGACATGATCAAGGGCACGGCGACGGCGAACGCCAGCAACGCCTATGTGATGGACGTACTGAACAAGCACGTGGCCCGGCGCAGGCTCAAGTCCGAGGAGGACTTCACCACTTGGCTCGTCGAGCACCCGGCCGGGCTCACCGACGACGAGGTGAGCCAGCACCTGCGGCTGGTGCTGATCGCGGCGTACGAGACGACGGCGAATCTGATCGCCAACGTACTGCGCATGGTGCTCACCGACCCGCGCTTCCGCGCCCAGCTCAGCGGCGGCCACATGACACTGCCCGAGGCGGTCGAGCAGACCCTGTGGGACGAGCCGCCCTTCACCACGATCCTCGGCCGCTGGGCCGTCGGCGACACGGAGTTCGGCGGCCAGCAGATCAAGAAGGGGGACGCCCTCATCGTCGGGCTGGCCGCCGCCAACATCGACCCGGTGGTACGGCCCGATCCGCACGCCTCGATGCAGGGCAACCGCGCCCACCTCGCTTTCAGCAGCGGACCGCACGAGTGCCCGGGGCAGGACATCGGGCGCGCCATCGCCGACACCGGCATCGACGCGCTGCTGATGCGCCTTCCCGATCTTCAACTCGCCGTGGAGGAGCATGAGTTGCGGTGGCGCAGCTCACTCATGTCCAGGCATCTGATCGCGCTCCCGGCCAAGTTCGCCGCACGTCCGCCACAGGACGTCGCCAGTTCACCGGGAGCCATGACGCGCGCGACGCCTCTCCCGGACTGGCAGGTGGAGTCGCCGCCCAGGGCGAGCGCGCCGCAGCCGAAGCCGGAACCGGCACGGGAACCGGCGCCGGTGTCCCCGTCCGTCCCGATGCCTGCTCCCGCCCCCGCCTCGTCCTCCTCGGCGGCACAGACACGAGCCGTGATTCCGGCTCAGCGCAGGCCGGCGGTGCCGAAGCGGATGTGGCAGTCGGTCACCCGCTGGTGGCGCGGCTACTGACCCTCAGCTGGTCCCACCACCAGGAGATCGTCGGGAGAGGAAGCGGCTCGAAGCTGTCGTCGGCCGGACGTTGCTTCCACCACCCGTTCGACTCGCCCTCCGGGGCCGAGGGAACGCTGTAGCGGGGACAGGCGGAGGCCCAGTCGAGGTGGCCCCGGACGAACTGGCCGAGCCCTTGTACGTACCGGCGCAGTCCACTGCCCGCGTCCTCGAGCACCTGGTCGCGCAGCCGGAGGAAGAGCACCATGACGCGGTCCCGCATGGCCACGGCCTCCTGGAGCGCGTGGTGCGGATCGCAGCCGAGTTCCTGGCACAGGACGTCGATCAGATTGAGGTCGTCGTCGGCCCGCAGCAGCTCCTTGTTGCGGGAGTAGAGGTCGTTGTCCCAGCTGACCAGCGTCCAGGTGATCTCGGTGAGTGCCCGGACGCGCGGGTCCTCCAGATCGTCGTCGGGTATGGAGTGTCCGGCGACGATCTCGATCATCGCGGTGGAGGGGGCCATCCCTATGGCCCTCATCCACAGCGTGACGTAGTCGTCGAGCGAGGGCAGGTCGGGCCTGCGGCGCCAGGCCGCCTCCCACACCAGCCCCGAGGTGTAGACGCGCATGGCGTCGGTCCAGCGGCGGATCTGCTGCCGGGACGCGTACCGCTCCAGCTCCAGCCGGAGCAAGCGCAGTGCCGCCGCGTGCGGCGACTCGTCCGGGCGGTGGGCGGCCGGGGCCTCTACGGCCCGGACGATCCGGGCCGTCTCCTGGGCGAGGGAGTCCGCGGTGGCGTAGGCCTCGTCGCACACACCGTCGTCGAACGAGAAGAGCACGGCGTGGAACCTGGCCATCAGGGCGAGCGGTTCGGGCTGGCCGTACGGCATGGTCGAAGCCGTCAGACCGCCGAAGTCGCAGAGTGCGAGTCGACTGCGCTGATGATCGTCCGCGTCGAGGCTCTGTTGGAGCATCCACCGGACGGTCACGTCGTTGAGCGTCTGGGCCGACGGGTGGACGACGGACGGGACCGGACAGTAGAAGGGCATGGTGGGTAACGGCTGTCCCAGTCGACGTGGCGAGATTACGGTCATCTTCGGCCTCCCCTTGAGTGCCCCGCGTACGCTGGAGCGTATATGCCCATGTACAACCGTCAATAACAATGCAACTGGGCATTGCCTGAAGCAAGTTGACCATTTGCTGACCAGAGTTGCAGAAGTCCGCCTTTCACCGCTGTGCCGGGGGTTCTCACGGCTTATACAGCTGACTGATACATCAGTCAGCATCACATCAAGGTCCCCTTCCCTTGTCATGTACGGCTTTGCCTGAACCGTGCGTTGCGCTCTCCTCAACACGCGGATACGGTGGCCGACCATGCGGCCAGAGCCCGGATTCCGAGTCGGCGACTGTGGTGGCGAGGTCGCCGAGCGAGTGCGTCAGGTGATCGACACCGTCGGCGTGAGCCGGCGCGAGTTCGCCCGGCGGGTCGTCATGGACCCCTCCAAACTGTCACGTTCACTCAGTGGAGCCCGCCGGTTCACCGTGGCTGAATTGGCCCGTATCGCCGACACCGCCGATGTGGACGCGGGCTGGCTGCTCGGGTCCCGCCCCGAGGCGCCCGCCAAGCCCTCCGCCGTACGGCGCGACCGGGCCGCGGCCGCGCCCCGGGGCGGCAGGCCGCTCCAGATCGTGCGGGAGACCGTGCGGCTGATCGCGGAGCGCGGTTTCCACGGCGTACGGATCGCCGACATCGCCGAAGCCTGCGCCACCAGCACCGCCGCCGTCCACTACCACTTCCCCGGCCGGGACGAGCTGCTGGAAGCGGCCGTGCGCTGGTGCATGGACGAGGACAGTGCCCGCCGCGCGGCCCGTATCGCCGATGCCGGAGACACCGGTGACGCCTCGGACGAGCTGCGGCAGCTGATCGAGCTCCAGACGCCGTACACCGAGCAGCGACGGTGGCAGTGGAGTGTCTGGCTCGACCTGTGGGCGCAGGCGGCCCGCTCCACCGCCGTGGGCCGCCTGCACGTCGCGTACCACCGGCAATGGCGCGCGACGGTCGCCGACGTCCTGCGGCGCGGCATCGACCAGGGCGTCTTCCGGCCCACGGACCCGGACGCCGCCGCGCTGCGGCTGACCGCGCTGATCCACGGCCTGGCCACCCAGGTGCTCGCCGCCGCACCGGTCACGGAAGCGGGCGCCGAAGCGGGCGTGGGCACAAGCCCCGAGGACATGCAGGCGGCGCTGCTCGCCTACGTGGACGTCACCCTGTCCGCCCCCGCCCACCGGAGCTGAGCCGGGCCCCGTCCATATCCCCCACCCACCGCCCCGATCAGGAAGCCACCCTCACCTGCGCCTTCACCGGCGCCGCTGACACCGTCCGCAAGCGCCCGCACCTGCCGGTCTCCCCCGAGCAGAGCCCGCTCCGCCGTCGAGGCCGCCCGGGCCGGCACCGCCGTCGTGCACCTCCACATCCGCGGCCCCGAGACCGGCACCGACGTCGTCACCCACCTCACCGCCGGCATGGCGGCGACGCCAACCGCCTCCAGGAAGCGCTGTGGCGCGAGCCCGTGCACACGGCCCCCAACGGCGAGGCCACCGTGCGCAAGACCGACGACCCGATCACTGAAAGGACCGGCCTGCGCTGGGCGTTCATGGGCCCCCTGCTCACTTTCGCACTCGCGGGCGGCGACGGCGGCATGCTGTCTCCACAAGCCGCTGACGGTGAGGCGCGGCTCCCACGGCCCGGCCGACGGCTCGATCGGTACGCCCTGTTCCGGCGTGGCGCAGACGCCGTGCCCGGTCAGGCGCCCGTTGGTACCGAGTAGTACCAGCAGCGAATCCACTGGCCATGGGGAGCACGGGCGGGCGCGCCCGGTACGCGGACGGAACCGCCCTCGCGCCCGGGAGGGCTCTCCGCGCCGTCCGGTGCCACATATCCCTCTCATGTCCCTCGAGTGGCCTTTCGACTGCCCGTCGAGTGTCTTTCAGGCTCCCGGCCCCGGGTCGGGCCTGACCGGTTCGAGGATGCCGGCGCGGGCCGCCTCGAGCTGGGCGGCGAACGCAAGGCCCAGGAAGAGCGCGATGCCCGTGAGATTCGCCCAGAGCATCAGTGCGACGAAGGCGGTGAGCGGCCCGTAGACGGCCCCGAAGGAGCCACTCTTGGCGACGTACAGGGCCAGCAGCCAGGTCGCCGCCACCCACAGCGTCAGGTGTACGGCGGACCCGACGGCGAGCCAGGTGTAACCGGGCTGGTCACGCCGGGGCGCCCAACGGAATATCACCGCCGACGCCAGCAACGCCAGCAGGACACCGGCGGGGGCCTTCAGCAGCCCCCACACGCCGAGCAGGGAGGCGGGCCACCCGAGCGCCTCGACCAGCGACTCCCCCACCGCTTCACCGGCGACGAGGGACAGGAAGCCCAGCACCATCGGGATACCGGCTCCCAGAGCCAGCAGCAGGCTCCGTCCGTACTTCACGAGGAAGGGCCGGTCCCTCTCGATCCCGTAGATACGGTTGCTGCCGCGCTCGATCTGCCCCATGGCCGAGGTCAGGTTCAGTACGGCGAAGCCGAGCCCGAGCCACATCGCGATCGCGATCGACGTACTGCCGCCGGCGCTGCGCCGGGTGTCCGCGAGGGCCTCTTCGACCAGTTCATTGCTGGCACCCGGCACGATGTGGCCGAGCGTCAGCTCCACGACCCGCCCCACGCTGTCGGTGTGCACGGACGCAGCGACGCCCACGAGGGCGATGGCGAACGGCACGGTGCCCAGCACCACCTGGAAAGCCAGCGACCGCGCGTGGCTGAACCCGTCCGCGTACCGGAAACGAGAAAAGGCATCGAGAAACAGCTTTCGGCCTCCGTAATGCCGCAGAGCGGTCAGGGCCTCATCACCGGAGAGTTCCTCTCCGATCATGTCCCGAGTCTGGGGGACATGCACCACAGTTCCCATCGGACGCCCGCTTTCACTCATTTTCCTGTTCGGACCAACTCCGGTCCTGAGAATACGATCCTTGAACGCAAAAATGCCCCGGTCCCTGGACATAAGTCCAGGGACCGGGGCATAAAATTTGTTCGGCGGTGTCCTACTCTCCCACAGGGTCCCCCCTGCAGTACCATCG
>NZ_BAAAUD010000096.1:0-9620 GCF_039533765.1 Streptomyces enissocaesilis
TCCCATTGAGCATTCGTCAGTTCATGCCGACGCACCATGACGGACTCCTGCCCGGAACGGCAACAGATCCACCGCCCCGGACAAGAGCCATCAGACACTGCCTAGTCGCCTACACCCGCTTCAGCGTCCGAAGTTCGGCGAGCTGTTGGCGTATGCGCGGCCGGGCGACACCGTGCACATCTCCGAGATGTTCCGCCTCGTACGCGGAACCGGGCACATCCTCGACGTGCTCGACGTCCTCCACCGCGACCAGGTCGCCCTGCGCATCCATGACGGCGCGTTCTCCGCGATGGACCTCACTGCCCGCCACCCGCGCACCGGCGAGCTGCTGTCCACCGTGAAATTCATGGTGCAGACCCTCGCCGCCGCCGGCGAACTCCAGCGCGAGCTGACCTACGACGGGTTGCGGGCAGCCGAGGCGAAAGGCAGCAAAGGCGGGCGCCGCCCGGCCGTCCCGGCCGCGAAGACCGACGCCGTCCGCACGTCCTACCTGGAGGGTCGTTCGATGGCTGCCCTTGCCCGCGACCACGGCGTCAGCCGCGGCGCGATCCGCACGGCCGTCGCCGACCTCCTGCCCGACCACACCGCCATTGAGGAGGGTCCCGCCCCAGAGCTGCCGGTCACCCTCGACATGCCCGGCAAGGTCGCCGACTTCCTCCGCGCCACCGAACTGGACCCCGCCGAACGGGCCGTGCTCGACCAGGGGATGACCGTACGGCGCGGCCAGGGCTACACCCTGCGCGTCAGCGCCGTCCCCGCCGTGCACCGCCAGCTCCTCGACCGCTGCGAGCCGCTCGACGGCGCCCAGGGCTTCCCGGCGGTCCCGGCCCAGCGCAAGGCCCGCCGCGAGTACGGGAACCGGGTCAGCACACTCGCGCCGCCCGGACCATGATCGTTCTCACCGATAACCGCTGTACCGATGTTCCCCGAGGCCGGGGGAGACCTGGTCACAGGTGAGGGCCACAGAACCTACGCCTCGCGACCACGACACCGATTCCCGCAACCCGAGGTCAACGCACTCGTCCACGTGATTTCAGCGCGACCGACGGGAGTTCGGGCGCGGGCAGCCGAGCCCCGTCGTACCCTTTCACTTCGCCGAAGCGAGAGCCTGTCATCCACTCGGAACGGGCCTGGGCGATGTCCTCGTGGGAACGCCCGATGAAGTTCCACCACATGACGATTTCCTCCTCGAACGGAGTTCCGCCGAGCAGGACCGTCCGGGCGGTGTCGTCCGACTCGTTCGTCAGCGTCAGCCGGTCGGATCCGGTCGGGAGGTAGCCCAGTTCGGCCGGACGCAGCAGGGTGCCGGCCATGCGGACCCTCCCGTGGTCGACGAGAAGGCCGTGCTCGAAAGCGGGGTCCAGGGCGAGGGTGGCCGTCGCACCCGGATCGAGGGTGATTTCGGCACCGAGCAGAGGGGTGAACGTCCGTACCGGGGAGACCGCTCCCGCGAGCGCGCCCAGGAAGACCCTGATCCCGGCCCCGCCGGCCCGCACAGGGGTGGGGACGTGGTGCTGGAAGTCCGGCTCCGCGTGCCGGTGTGCTTCGGGCAGCGCCACCCACAACTGCACACCGTGCAGGACGGTGGTCCGCCCGGTCGAGACCTCCGAGTGGCTGATCCCGTACCCGCCCGTCATGAGGTTCAGCTCGCCCGGTCGTACGAACGCGTGGCTGCCCAGGCTGTCACGGTGCTCGATCTCCCCGCTGAACAGCCAGCTCACCGTCTGCAGGCCGGTGTGCGGATGCGGGGCGACGTCCATGCCGCCCGTCTCGGCGACATGGTCGGGGCCGTAGTGGTCGGCGAAGCACCAGGCTCCGATCAGCGTCCGGGAGCGCTGTGGCAGCGTACGGCGTACGGTCATCGCCCGCGGGCCGCCCAGCGGGACATCACGCGGGGGGAGGACGTCGACGCCCGGCACCCGGCCGCCGCTCTCCGACGCTCCGCAGCGCAGCTCAGTGGGCTCCGCTTCGACGTTGCTCACCACGTCTCGCCTCCTGACGAAAAGATAGTTGGAGATTCAACATTATTGTTCCGATCATAGGCCGACGAGCTCGGCCCGTACAGCGGCTCGGGGAGAGCGCCACACCGCAGCTCCTGGCCCGGCTCCGCGCCGTCCAGGAGGACTTCGTCCGCGAGGTGCTCCGCCGCTGAGGGGCGCGCAGGCAAGCAGAACCACATCGATCTCCTGCATCATCCTCCGCAACAGGGGCACATGGGGATGACGGTGGTCAGGGAGCGGCCCGTCCCGCAGGCATGCCTCCTGGAGCCCACATTGCTGTTCCCGTACTACCGACTCGACGTGGACCGCCTCGTGATCGAGGTTCACGACGTGATCGACTTCGGCGAGCAGGACGCCGCTGAAAGCGAGCTGCGCGCGCTGATCTCGGGTTCCGGTGCCCGGACCGTGATTGTCGATGTGCACACGCCGCTGGTCACCGCTGTGGCCGTCAACGTGCTGCTGCGCGTTCGACAGGTCGCCCGTCACGGAGGGGCCGTACTGGCCGTGGTGGCACGCCGCCCGCTGGCCCGCAAGGTGTTCCGTATCGCCGGCGTGTACCGGTTTCTGCTGGTGACCGCCACGTTGTCCGGCGCCGTGGCCTGCGCGCGCGGGTGCCGTCCCGTCTCGAGGCAGCCGTCGCGGCGGGATCAGGACGTCGGTGGGTGACCCCCTGCGGCTCAGGGCCGGGGGCGCAGCCCGTCCTGGGCCGGTGGCCGGCCGGTGATGTTGGTCAGGAGGTCGGCGCACAGGTCGCGCAGTTTGATGTTGCGGTGCTGGGAGGCGCTGCGCAGGATCGTGAAGGCGCGTTCGGCGGTGCACCGCTGCTGGCCCATGATCACGCCAATGGCCTGATCGATGACGGTGCGGGACTTCAGCGCGGCCTGCAGGTGGCCGGCGAATTCCTGGGCGTCGCCGATCCGCTGCGCCAGCGCGATCGCTCCGGTGGCCTGCGCCGCCAGCGCGCGGAGGAAATCCAGGTCGACGTCCGCCCACCCGTCCGGCTTGGCGAAGTACAGGTTCAGGGCACCGGCTGTGTGGGCGTGGGCCGCGATCGGCAGCGAGACGGAGGAGCGGGTGTCGTACGCCACGGCATAGGCGGGGTAGTCGCCCCAGCGCCGCTCGCCCATCAGGTCGCCGACCAGGACTTCTTCTTCCGTGCGCAGCGCCTGGAGGCACGGGCCGTCGTCCTGGCCGTACTGCTTCTCGTCCAGCTCCATGGCCCTCGAGCCGGCGCTGGCCACCGTCAGGGGCCGGCCCTGGCGCTCCAGAGTGATGCCGCACCCGTCGGCGGCCGGGCTGCTTTCCAGAGCACGGTCGACGAGAGCCTGCAGGAACTCGTCGACACTTTCGGCGTCGAGCAGCAAGCCGGTCAGGTCCGGTACGTCGGAGAGGGGTCCGTCAACCATGGTCGTTCCTCTCCCGGGCCGACAGACCCGTGATTGGCCGTGAAAGCAGGTGGTTGCCGGGGACCACGGAATCCAGCCCGGGGGTGACGCCTCCAGCGCGTTTCGGTCCGCCCGGCTCCGACGGGGAGACGATGCGGGCGGCTCTTCCATTGTCGCAGCTCCGGTACGTAAGAGGGGCTCAGCCGTCCCGATCCGGTCGCCCTCTCGCACAGCGGTCACCGGCATGCCCGGGCCGGTGCTCCTCGGGCCGGGAAGCGGCGCGTGAGGGCATGACGGCGGACCTGGGCCTGGGCCTGGGCCTGCCGGAGATCGCCGTCGACGTACACGGACTCGGCATCAGCTGCTCCGACACCTGCGGCGGACCGCCGCGGACCGCCGCGGAGATGTTCGGCCCTTGTCCGCCCGGGCTGCACCGCGTCCTTCCGCCCCGCCCTGCGGGTCGCCGCCGAGTCATTCGAGGGGAACCCGGACCAGGTCCACGCGCCGACATCCGCCGTGCGGGGAACGGATGGCACCATCACCTCCGACGCATGGATCCAGGCCCGGCGTGTCGCCGGTGACGAACGCGCGGCCGAGGTCCGGGGCTCCGCACACGGGGCCTGTCGCAGTGCGCCGGACGCCGTGGCCACGCCGATCGAGGAATCCACAGCAGGAGAGCGCGCATGAAGCCGTCGAAGACGCCCGACCGTTCGCAGTCCCGGCATCCGGAGCGTCCGTCGCCCTGGCTGCGCCTGCTGCCCGGCATCCCCCCCGAGCGGCGCGGCTTCGTGCTGGCCTGGTGGGGGTTCGCCCTCACCTTCGGCGGGATGCGCCTGCTCACCTGGCTCATCCACATCGACGTGGCCGGGGTGGGCGACGTACAGGCCGGCGGGGTGCACATCCACCACTACGTGTGGGGGATCCTGCTGCTCGCGGCGGTGGGCGCGGCGGGGCTGGTCGAACGCTCGGCGCGGGTGCGCGCCTGGACGGGGCTCACCTACGGGGTGGGCCTGGCCCTGGTCCTGGACGAGGCGGCGCTGCTGATCAGCCTGGAGGACGTGTACTGGGACACCGAGGGCGGGGTCAGCATCGCCCTGGCCATCGCCGTGATCGCCGTCGCGGGAAGCGTCCTCGCGGTGACACGGGGCCGCCGCGCCTCCGGAGGGGACCGGGGCGACGGATGACGCGCCGGGGCCGCCGTTTGCCGAGTGCTCCTCTCCCCGGGTACGGGCATGGCCTTGCGGCCGTCTCGAGGGTCCGCCGTTCTCGCCGGGCACCACCCGGGTGGTGCCCGGCGTTCGCCCGTCCCCACACCCCAGCCGGAGGGCGCCTCCCGCAGGAACGGCGAGGAGGCGGATTCCGGCAGAGGGGTCGGGTTCCGGCAGAGAACGCGGACTGCGGGCAGCTGCGCGGCGGCCTCAGGCCGCGAGAGTGGTCTCCGGTGCGAGTGGTGCCCGAGATTCCCCTTCGGGTTGCCTGGCTGCCTCCAGGATCTCGTCGGCAGCCGCGATCGCATCGGTGATCGAACGGGTCCCGGTCACCACGCACAGCGTGTAGGTGACGTCTGCCAGCTCTCGTTGCCACGCCTGGTCAGGCTTCTCCGCAAGCGCAATGCGTGCGCTCGCGTACCTGGCCAGCAGAGTTCTCACACAGCGCGGCTCCGGCTTCAACACCACTACAGTCCCTCCCACAGACGCTCTTGAGTGCCGTACGTGTTCCCGCACAATGCGCTCTTATGCAACGCAATGTTTCGGATACCGGCTCAGACGGTGCGCGAAGGCCCGTGCTGGGCCTCGGCCTGGCCGCCTTCTTCTGCGACCGGCCGTATCTCCCGCACGGGGGGCGGGTGGTGGCCGCCCGGTCCCGGCCGAAGTGCCGGCCGAGGAGATGCTGGGCGAGCTGTACGGCGTACGGACCCGGATCGGTGTCCGCCCGACGACGCGCGCCCAGCACCGTCTGTCCGCCCTGAGCTGTCTGCCCTGAGCGAGGGGGCTACAGGGTTACGGTGCCACGGTGATCTGCTGGGCCGGGTCGGTGGTGTTCGCCACCGTGTAGACGGCATTGAAGGTGGAGCTCGTCGCACTGGTCGGACAGCCGAATCCACCGGTGACCTTGACCGGGACCGAGGCGTTGGTGAAGGCCAGCGAGGGCGGGGCACCGTTGGTCCAGGAGCCGGGGACGCTCGCCGCCGCGGTGGGCGCGGTGACGACCGTACAGGTGGCCAGCCCGGTCGTCTTGACCACGAGGCCGCCCGTCGGGACGGTCATGGTGGCCGTGGTCGGAGTCCCGTTCTGCATGGACACCTTCCAGTCGCCGCTGGTGGTGACGGTCGGGGTCACGCCCGGCATGCTCGAAGTGCAGGAGCTGTACGTCGGGGCGGAGATCGGCGAGGAGACCGGGCCGGCCGGGTTGTGGTTGCCGGGAGCGGCCGGGACGGTGCCGGTGGACACGGAGACCGAGCAGGTCACGGTGACCGAACCGGCCTTGAGGGTGGCCTTGCCGCTGAGCGTGGCCTTGAAGGCGTGGCCGGCCGGGGTGACGGTGGTCGAGCCGGCCGCCGCCGATAACGGTAAAGGCGAGGCGGTGGCGGAGGCGGCGCCGAGGGTCAGCGCGCCTGCGGCGGCGAGCCCGAGGGCGAGGGTGGCACGGGTGCGGCTCATGGCTGTGCTCCTTGGGGATCGGAGAGCGGTGCGGAGGAGGGGGTTACGTCCGGTGCGGGTATTGCGGATCTCGTGGTTCCGCCGTCCCTGGCAGATGCGCCGGACCTGGGGGTTCGTGGCTGCCAGGCGAACATGAGGCCGCCGCCGAGGATGCCCAGCAGGGTCCCGACGAGGAACCCGCCGAGGTTCGACAGCACGAGTGCGGCGGTGGCGATGAGGGTGGTGAGGACCCCGGCGAGTGCGCGGTAGTGCGGGGCGAACCAGACGGAGACACCGAGGACGATCATCACGAGGCCCATCAGGACGGACGGGATCCCCGCCACGCCCTGGGTGAGCATGACCTTCAGTGGGGCGAGCGGCAGGACACAGATCTCGGCTCCGGCGAGGACGGCGGCGAGTCCGCCCCAGAACGGCCGGCTGCGGCGCCACCGCCGGAACCGCGTCCGGCTCAGAAGCATTCCTTCTCGCCCTTGCTGATCTTCATGCTCAGGCCGGAGAGCTTGAAGGTGCCGGCGTTGGTGGCCCACGCCGTCTGCCGCAGATCGGTGATGCTGATGGTGTCGGCCTGCTGGGCGAACATGTCCTGCATGCCCTGGGCGTCGGCCGGGCCCTTGTCCAGGGTGGAGGCGTCGCGGCCGATCTCGATGTTCGTGAAGGTCGCGTTGCCGGACAGCTGGGTGGCGTCGACGAAGAGGTTCGTCGCCTCGACCGGGGTCTTCCGGCCGGCGGTCAGGTTGAGCGAGACGTCGCCGATCACCGGGAGCGAGGTGACCACCGACTGGCAGAGGCTGTTGAGCTCGGCCTCCTTGATGGCGGTCACCGCCACCGGGATGAGTTCCTCCCGGGCGTTGACGTCCACGCTGCCGTACTGGGCGAAGCCCTCGCCGGTCAGGCTCCGGGCGGAGACCTTGAACTGCTGGCCCGAGACGGCGAAGGAGGCGGCGAGCGCTCCCTGGGCGAGAGCGATGCCGAGGCCGGCGGTGACGGCGATGGCCGGCACCGTCAGGACGGCGAAGCGCCGCCATCTCACCCGGCCGTCGTCTAAGTCGTGTTCCATGACAGATTCCCCTTGGATGGGTGGGGGTCGGATGTGCGGTGATCCGGTCTGAACCAGTGCGATCCGTGCGACCCAGCGCGAGCCGCCGTCATCCGGCGTGATCCGGTCGCGTGTGATCGTTACTCGTCGGTACGACCGTGGAGTCGAATGTAAGAGTGCCAATGGTGGTTGGCAAGGTTGCGCGAACACCACCTTCAGGCCAAGTCCTACTGCTCCGTACGCAGCAGCGCGGCGACTTCCGCCTCCACCCTCCGCGCCATCGCCCGCGCGAATTCCGCGGCCACGACCTCACCCGCCACCGGGCGCAGCGCCGCTGCCGCCTCCGCAATGTGATCCAACTGCGTGGCCGAAAGCTGTTCCAGACCCTCCGGGCCGATCACATGCCGCCGGAACAGGGCGACGAACCGGTCCGCGAGCGCCGCCGCCTGAGCGTGGACAAAGCCCCCCGCGTCCAGGATCTCCGCGAGCGGCACGCCCTGCCGCAGCAGGGTCAGGGTCGCCTCCAGCAGCCGCCGGCTCGGGAAGGTGACGGTGTCCCCGTCGACCCGTACGTACTCCAGCGCGGCGGCCCGCCGGGTGTCCTGGGAGGTCGCCGCCGGGCCGAACAGCTCCCGCAGCTCGGCGAGGCCCATCGTGACGGGCTCCTCCTGCACCCAGTCCCGGGTCATCTCCCTTCTCAGGCCGAGGAGTTGGGCGATGCCGCCACCCTGCTCCCAGGCGGTCAGCAGCTCGGCGATGCCGTTCACCGTGTAGCCGCGGCCGAGCAGGTCGTCGATCAGCCGCAGCCGGGCCAGGTGATCGTCGGAGTACCAGGCGATCCGGCCCTCCCGGCGGGGCGGGGGCAGCAGCCCGCGCTCCTGGTAGTAGCGCAGATTGCGGACTTTCACGCCGGCCGCCCGGGCCACTTCCTCCCGGCGGTACCGCGCCCCGCCCGCCGCCACCGCGTCCCCCGCCACCTCGCTGCTCACGACCCCGAGCCTAATGCCGTGCGGGGCGCGCTCCAGGAGTTGTCGTCAAAGTGCCGGGGGGCTGGGAGAGCGTTCCGCTCTCCCAGCCCCCCGCGTGCCGGTGCCGTGCGTGGCGACGGATCAGGCGCGGTCGGCCCACACCGTGTTCAGCCTGCTCTGGCAGTAGAGCGGGGTCGGGCCGAGGACGAAGCCGAGCAGCAGGCCGACGATGCCGGCCTTGGCCGCGCCGGAGCCGGAGCCGCAGGCGCAGGCGCAGGCGCAGGCGCAGGCGCAGGCGCAGGCGCAGGCGCAGGCGCAGGCGGTCGGGGGGTGCCACGGGGGCCGGGGCGGCCACGGCGAGCAGGGCATGACGTGACGTGCGGGGTCAGGCGGTACGGCGTCGGTGGACGCGTGCTTCCCACGGCCGCAGGGTGTACGGAGCCGTGAGGGGGGCGGTGGCGGGAACGTTGGCGATGAGGGTCTCGCTGTGTTCCCAGCCGTCGGGCAGGGCGATGGCGGGGTCGGCTCCGCTGAAGTTGGCCAGGACCAGCAGCTCGGTGCCGGAGCCCGCGTCGTGGCGGGTGAAGGCGTAGAGCTGTTCGTGGCCCGGGTGGAGCATGTGGAAGTCGCCGTGGGTGAGGGCGGGTTCGGTGTGCCGCAGGGCGATGAGACGGCGGTAGTAGTGGAAGACCGAGTCCGGGTCGGTGAGGGGTTCCGCGGCGGTCGGCCGGCTCGGGGTGCGGCCCCTTCTTCCCGACGGCGTGGGATTTCTTCCCTGTGGTGCGGGATCAGCAGATGGCGGCACCCGGGCCGCGTCACGGATGACGAGACAGGCCGCCAGGCCGCCCCTCGGGCCCACAGGTCGTGCCGGACGGGGCCGGCACGGGGGCGACATGGATCCGGCAGTCGCGGGCGGCCATGGCACACGCCGGCCGGACTCCGTTCGAGGGCGGCGCCGGATTCGGCGAAGGGATCGATGTCGCGTCCTTCCCCGAACCGGTGCTCGGCCACGACGGGGTGGTGGCTTCATGCCGTTCTTCCCGCACCCGCGCGCCGACGACGCGCGCCGCGTAACGGAGTTGAAAGGCACGCTGCGTACGCATGGCGTGCGGCTGTCGAGTGTGCTGCCGCCGTACAAGTGGTCCTCACCCTACGAGGCCGGACGGCAGTCGGCGGTAGCCATGAGGGCGTAAAAATCGCTTCCTGTCCGCGAGGCCGCCACCACGTACCCGACCGGGCCGGCTCCCGGCCGGGTGCGTCGAGTGCGGGGCAGTCGGCGATGCGGCCCTGGCGCCTGTGCCTTGCAGACGCCAGGAGGCAGGCATACACCTCCCCAGGAGGGGAAGACGCCGCCCGGAAGCGCACCAGCCGGAGGAGGAGAGCACATGACAGCGATTGGTCAGATCGACACGTTCGAGGCGCAGGCCGCAGCGTCGTCCGAGGTCGACGCGCCTGTCGGTGTGGGTGAGCTGCCCTGGATCGAGGACGCGGGGAAGGTGGCCCCCAAGGATGCGCGGGCGCTGTCCAAGGTGTTCTTCGACCAGTTGCAGGTCCTGGAGGAGGGCACGCGC
>NZ_BAAAUD010000097.1:0-10644 GCF_039533765.1 Streptomyces enissocaesilis
AGCGCCGTCGCCGCCGCGGCCAGCCGCTTCGTCCGCTCCTGCGGTTCCATCACCAGCGCCCTGCCCCCGGCCGGGGGGCCCTGTTCCGGGGTCGGCGCCGGGCCTACTCCGAGGCCAGTGCCGCGAGCTGGTCCAGGAACCAGGCCGCCGGTGGCAGCGCCGTCGCCGCCGCGGCCAGCCGCTTCGTCCGCTCCGTCCGCTCCTGCGGCTCCATCACCAGTGCCTCGTGCAGCGCGTCCGCCGTCGCCATGACGTCGTACGGGTTGACGACGATCGCGTCCTCGCCCAGCTCCTCGTACGCCCCCGCCTCCCGCGAGAGCACCAGCGCGCACCCCTCGTCGGAGACGACGGGCACCTCCTTGGCCACGAGGTTCATGCCGTCCCTGATCGGGTTGACCAGCGCCACGTCGGCCATCCGGTACGCCGCCAGGGAGCGCGCGAAGTCGTCGTCCAGCTCCAGCAGCACCGGCTGCCAGTCGTCCGTCCCGTACGCGGCGTTGATCTCCTCGGCGAGGCGCCGCACGGAGGCCGTGTAGTCGCGGTAGACCGCCAGGTCCTGCCGCGACGGATACGCGAACGCGATGTGCACCACCCGCCCGCGCCACTCGGGCCGGTCCGTGAGCAGCTGCCGGTAGGCGAGCAGCCCGCGCACGATGTTCTTCGACAGTTCCGTACGGTCCACCCGGACGACGGTCCTGCGCCCGGCCCCGACCCGCTCCCGCAGCCTGACCAGCCACTCCTCCACGTCCTGCCGCTGCGAGCGCGCCCGCAGGAAGTCCGCGTCCGCGCCCAGGCCGTGCACCCCGAGCGCCGTGCCGTCCAGCGCGCCGTCGCCCAGCACGTCCACCGCGCACGCCGCGAAGGCGTCCGCCCAGCGCCGGGTCAGGAACGCCACCCGGTCCGCGCCCAGCAGGCCGCGCAGCAGCTGTCGCGCGATGTCGTCGGGCAGCAGGCGGAAGTAGTCGACGGGCGCCCACGGGGTGTGCGAGAAGTGGCCGATCCGCAGGTCCGGGCGCAGCTCGCGCAGCATGCCGGGCACCAGGCACAGGTGGTAGTCCTGCACCAGCACCACGGCGCCCGGCGCCGCCTCGGCCGCCAGCGCGTCGGCGAAGGCGCGGTTGTACGTCTCGTACGCCGCCCACTGGCGCCGGAACTCCGCGTCGAAGGCCGGCTCCAGCGGGGTCTGGTAGAGCATGTGGTGGACGAACCACAGCACGGAGTTCGCGATGCCGTTGTACGCGTCCGCGTGCACCCCGGCGTCGATGTCGAGCATCCGCACGCCCGGCTCGCCCGTCCCGCGCCGCACCGCCTCCCGGTCGCCGTCCCCGAGCGCCGCGCACACCCACAGCGAGTCGGCGCCCTGCCCGATCGCCGACAGGCCGGAGACGAGACCGCCCCCGCCGCGCCTGGCGTCGAGCGAACCGTCCTCGCGGAGGGTGTACGAGACCGGGCCGCGATTGGAAGCGACAAGTACCTGTGCAGCGTGCTCGGAGACCATGTGCCGAACCTAGCCAGTCCCGGAGGCCCTCAAACGTGCGTACGGTCGGAGCCTCCCGAGCCTCCGGAACCCGTCACGCCGCACGGCGCGCCGCGTACTCGTCGATCTCGCACATCGGCGGCCGCTCCTCCGTGTCCACCGCGTAGGTCCGCGGGACGAATCCGTACCCGTCCTCGCCCCGCTCGAACTGCGTCAGCACGGGCCGCACCAGAGTGCCGCGCGAAAGCCGCTGCTGAGCGGTCCGGTAGATCGTGGCGGCCATCCGCCCGAGCGCCTGCCCGTCCTGGTGGCGGTGTTTGCGTACGCCCACGTCGACCTGGGCCAGCGCGTCCAGGCCCACCGTGTGGAGCGAGTCGACGAGCAGGCCCAGCTCCACTCCGTAACCGACGGGGAAGGGCAGCCGCTCCAGGAGCGAGCGGCGCACGGCGTACTCGCCGCCCAGCGGCTGGACGAACCCGGCCAGCTGCGGCCAGTGCAGGTTGAGCAGCGGGCGGGCCACCAGCTCGGTCACCCGACCGCCCTGACCTGTGGCTTCGCCGAGCGGACGGTCGTACATCGCCTTCACGAAGTGCACGTCGGGCTCGGTGAGCAGCGGCCCGACGATGCCCGAGACGAACGAGGCGGAGAAGTCCCGCAGGTCCGAGTCGATGAAACACACGATGTCACCACTGGTCACCAGGAGTGACCGCCACAACACCTCGCCCTTGCCGCGCAGGGCCGGTATTCGGGGCAGTACGGCGTCACGGTGGACGACCCGCGCCCCCGCCGCCGTCGCGACCTGCGCCGTGCGGTCCTTCGAGCCGGAGTCGACGACGACGAGCTCGTCGACGAGCGGCACGGCCTCCATCAGCTCATGGCGTATCGCCGCGACGATGTCACCGACCGTCGACTCCTCGTCGAGGGCGGGCAGCACGACGCTGACGCTGTGGCCACGTCCGGTCTTGGCCGCGACCAGCCGGTCCAGCGACCGGTCGGCCGTGGTCCAGGACCGCAGTTCCAGCCAGCGCTCCACCTCTTCGAGCACGTGCTTCTCCCTTGCGTGCCATGCCGCATATGCGGCATATCGATACAGTCATCTCGCGGTGCGGACGACTGTCTCCGCCGCCCGGGGCTTCGGTTACAGTCTTGAACAACGCGGACCGCCCTCGCATCTCGGGGGGCTCGCGGAACAAATGCGCCGGGCCCAGACCCGGCGCCATAGCGCTCATCCAGAGGGACAGAGGGAACGGCCCGTTGAAGTCCCGGCAACCATCCTGCCGACCGCGAGGTCGTGGTGGGGACGGTGCCAATTCCGTCTCACGGCGAAACGCGCCGTGGGGAAGATGAGGAGAAAGGGCCTCGCCACCATGGCTGTGCAGACCGTCGAAACCGATGCAAGCGCCACCGACTCGCATTCCCTGCCCGTAGACCTGGGCCCCGCCACCGCGCTTTCCTGCCGCGAGTGCGGAGAACGATTCGAACTGGGCCCGATCTTCGCCTGTTCTTCCTGTTTCGGTCCTCTTGAGGTCGCCTACGACCTCCCGCTCGGCGACGCCGAGGCGCTGCGCAAGCGGATCGAGGCCGGACCGGACAACATCTGGCGCTACGCGCCGCTGCTGCCCGTGCCCGCCGACGTGGCGTCCAAGCCCAGCCTGAACCCGGGCTTCACCAAGCTCGTCAAGGCCGACAACCTGGCCCGCGCGCTGGGTGTCACCGGCGGTCTGTACGTCAAGGACGACTCCGGCAACCCGACGCACTCCTTCAAGGACCGCGTCGTCGCCATCGCCGTCGAGGCCGCCCGCGCGTTCGGCTTCACCACGCTCTCCTGCTCCTCCACCGGCAACCTGGCCGGCGCGGTCGGCGCCGCCGCCGCGCGGGCCGGCTTCCGCTCGTGCGTGTTCATCCCGCACGACCTGGAGCAGGGCAAGGTCGTGATGGCCTCGGTCTACGGCGGCGACCTGGTCGGCATCGAGGGCAACTACGACGACGTCAACCGCTTCTGCTCCGAGCTCATCGGCGACCCGCTGGGCGAGGGCTGGGGATTCGTCAACGTCAACCTGCGCCCGTACTACGGCGAGGGCTCCAAGACCCTGGCATACGAGATCTGCGAGCAGCTCGGCTGGCGGATCCCGGACCAGCTCGTCATCCCGATCGCCTCGGGCTCGCAGCTCACGAAGATCGACAAGGGTCTCAAGGAGCTCATCGCCCTGGGCCTGGTCGAGGACAGGCCGTACAAGATCTTCGGTGCCCAGGCGGAGGGCTGCTCCCCGGTGTCGGCGGCCTTCAAGGCCGGGCACGACGTCGTACGGCCGCAGAAGCCGAACACGATCGCCAAGTCGCTGGCGATCGGCAACCCGGCCGACGGCCCGTACGTCCTGGACATCGCCCGCCGCACGGGCGGCGCGGTCGAGGACGTCGACGACGAGCAGGTCGTGGAGTCGATCAAGCTGCTGGCCGAGACGGAGGGCATCTTCGCGGAGACCGCGGGCGGCGTGACCGTCGGCGTCACCAGGAAGCTCATCGAGGCCGGTCTGCTGGACCCGACCCTGACGACCGTCGTGCTCAACACGGGCGACGGCCTGAAGACCCTTGAGGCGGTGGCCCCGACCACGGGCCAGTCCGCCGTCATCCGCCCCAACCTGGACTCTTTCCGAGAGGCTGGCCTCGCGTGAGCGGGCGCAGCGAGCGAACCGAAAAGGAGGCGCGTCACGCTGTGCGTCTCCGAGCGCTAGCGAGGAGAAAAGCATGAGCGTCAACGTCCGCATCCCCACGATTCTCCGTACGTACACGGACGGCAGGGCCGAGGTCGCGGCCGAGGGCGCGACCCTCGCCGACGTCATCGCCGACCTGGAGAAGAACCACGCGGGCATCGCGGCCCGGGTCCTGGACGACCAGGGCAAGCTGCGCCGCTTCGTGAACGTGTACGTGAACGACGACGACGTGCGCTTCGAGCAGGGCCTGGAGACGGCCACGCCGGACGGCGCCGGCGTCTCGATCATCCCGGCCGTCGCCGGAGGCTGATCCGCCGCCGTACACCCGCCGTCACGCGCATTGCCCCCTCCGCCACAGAAGCGGAGGGGGCAATTCTGCATGGTTGAGCGGGGTAGAGTCGGGGAAGCCCCCTCCGCTGCCTTTGCCGGGCGCATATGAGAATGCGTCCCCGTGCGACAAGAAGCAGCCAAAGTGTTCGAGCCGATTGCCGCCAATGCGCGCCTTGTCCGGCCCGACTTGCCCTGAAAACCAGGGACTTCCTCATATTCGACTGTTCGGCCGCGCCCAGATTTCTCGTCCGACTGACCTGTTGCAGAGGGCAGTTGGGCAGATACATTCAGCCGCGGTCGACGCGTTCCGGCGCACGCCCTCTCCTGTCGGAGGGTGGAGATCTGACCCGGGTCCGCGAAGTGCGGTCCCGTGCAAGGGCCAGTAATAGGGGAGTTGGGCATGGCTCAGGGCACCGTCAAGTGGTTCAACGCGGAGAAGGGGTACGGCTTCATCGCGGTCGACGGTGGTGCGGATGTTTTCGTCCACTACAGCGCGATCCAGATGGACGGGTACCGCACCCTTGAAGAGGGTCAGCGAGTCGAATTCGAGATCTCGCAGGGCCAGAAGGGTCCGCAGGCGGACATGGTCAAGCTCGCCGTCTGATCCCGGCGCGATCGGCCACCGACGCACTCGCACAGGAAGGGCCCGTACCCACGCCGGGTACGGGCCCTTCCTGCGTGCCCCGCGCCCCCGGGACGTCTGTCCACATCCGAGGGGGACGCTTGCACTCGAGGGGGTCGAGTGCTAATCATTGGCGTTAGCACTGTTAGCACTCTCCCAGTGAGAGTGACAGAAGGACCGGGCCGGTGAGGCCCGCAGGCCGGGTGGGACAAGGAAAACCACCAGGCAGGCTGGCCGTCCGTCGCGGGCGCCACTCGGTCCGGAGAATCCACCCCAGTCCGGGAGGACCACTTCACATGGCCAAGATCATCGCGTTCGACGAGGAGGCACGGCGCGGTCTCGAGCGCGGGATGAACCAGCTCGCCGACGCCGTCAAGGTCACCCTCGGCCCCAAGGGCCGCAACGTCGTCCTCGAGAAGAAGTGGGGCGCCCCCACGATCACCAACGATGGTGTTTCCATCGCCAAGGAGATCGAGCTCGAGGACCCGTACGAGAAGATCGGCGCCGAGCTGGTCAAGGAAGTCGCGAAGAAGACCGACGACGTAGCCGGTGACGGCACGACGACCGCGACTGTCCTCGCCCAGGCTCTGGTCCGCGAGGGCCTGCGCAACGTCGCCGCCGGCGCCAACCCGATGGCCCTCAAGCGCGGCATCGAGAAGGCCGTCGAGGCCGTCTCCGCCGCTCTCCTCGAGCAGGCCAAGGACGTGGAGACCAAGGAGCAGATCGCTTCGACGGCCTCCATCTCCGCCGCCGACACCCAGATCGGCGAGCTCATCGCCGAGGCGATGGACAAGGTCGGCAAGGAAGGCGTCATCACCGTCGAGGAGTCGCAGACCTTCGGTCTGGAGCTTGAGCTCACCGAGGGCATGCGCTTCGACAAGGGCTACATCTCGGCGTACTTCGCCACCGACATGGAGCGCATGGAGTCGTCGCTCGACGACCCGTACATCCTGATCGTCAACTCCAAGATCTCCAACGTGAAGGACCTCCTTCCGCTGCTGGAGAAGGTCATGCAGTCGGGCAAGCCGCTGCTGATCATCGCGGAGGACGTCGAGGGCGAGGCGCTGTCCACGCTCGTCGTCAACAAGATCCGTGGCACCTTCAAGTCCGTCGCCGTCAAGGCTCCGGGCTTCGGTGACCGCCGCAAGGCCATGCTCGGCGACATCGCCATCCTCACCGGTGGCACCGTCATCTCCGAGGAGGTCGGCCTCAAGCTGGAGAACGCCGGTCTCGACCTGCTCGGCCGCGCCCGCAAGGTCGTCATCACCAAGGACGAGACGACGATCGTCGACGGCGCCGGTGAGAGCGACCAGGTCCAGGGCCGCGTCAACCAGATCCGTGCCGAGATCGAGAACTCCGACTCGGACTACGACCGCGAGAAGCTCCAGGAGCGCCTGGCGAAGCTGGCCGGCGGCGTGGCCGTCATCAAGGCCGGTGCCGCCACCGAGGTCGAGCTCAAGGAGCGCAAGCACCGCATCGAGGACGCGGTGCGCAACGCCAAGGCCGCCGTCGAGGAGGGCATCGTCGCCGGTGGTGGCGTGGCTCTGCTCCAGGCCACGGCCGTCTTCGAGAAGCTCGAGCTCACGGGCGACGAGGCCACCGGTGCCAACGCCGTGCGTCTCGCGCTGGAGGCCCCGCTCAAGCAGATCGCCGTCAACGGTGGTCTCGAGGGTGGCGTCATCGTCGAGAAGGTGCGCAACCTGCCGATCGGTCACGGCCTGAACGCCGCGACCGGCGAGTACGTCGACATGATCGCCGAGGGCATCATCGACCCGGCGAAGGTCACGCGCTCCGCGCTGCAGAACGCCGCGTCGATCGCCGCGCTGTTCCTCACCACGGAGGCGGTCATCGCCGACAAGCCCGAGAAGGCCGGTGCCCCCGCGGGCGGCGGCATGCCGGGCGGTGACATGGACTTCTGATCGACTCGTTCGATCAGCTGTTCCGCAGCACTGGGGCGGCATCCCTTCGGGGGTGCCGCCCCGGTGGCGTTTCAGTGGGCGAAGTCCTTGAGCCTCTCGGTTTCGAGGGTGATGCCGACGGGGTCGGGGAGCGTGACCGTGGCCCCGTAGGGATAGGACGGGTGCTGCTTGTACGTCCCGCCCTCCGGCTCGCTGAATACGGTCAGGGCGCAGGCGTCGCGATCGATGAGGAGGTAGACGGGAATGCCGTCGGTGGCGTAACCGTCGCGCTTCTCGACCCGGTCGCGGCGGTCGGTGTCGAAATCGTGGGAGGTGACTTCGGCGACCATGAGAACACCCTTGGGGACCGCCCATTCGCCCTGTCCGGCGAAGTGCCCGATCGGTGCGAGGACCCCGTCCGGGCGGGCGCGGCCCTTGCGGTAGGTATCGATCACCAGCCCCTGCTCGGGGTGGAGGTCCAGATCAGGGCGATGCTGCATGCACTGCCGCAGAAGCCACATGAAGATTGCTCCGTGATCGCCATCCGGCACGGGCTTGACCCTTAGCTTTCCGTTGATGAGTTCGAGCGTCACCGTCTCGGGCGCCTTGCGGGCGAGTTCCTCGAAGTCCTCGACGTCGATCGGGCCGTGTTTGACCAGCAGCCGCCCCCCGACGAATTCGAGCTTTACGTTCCTGGGCGCCACGCGGGCGAGCTCCTCGAAGTCCTCGATGGACATCTCCGGGCGTTCGGCGGTGCTGGGGGTCATGGCGTCGCCTCCTCCCCTCCATCCTGCCCGGCTTCCGGCGCGGGTGAGCCGAACGGTCACGTGCGGGTCCTTTCGGGTGGGCGCGTCGCGGCCGCCCGGACCCTGGCCGCGTGGGCGCGGACCTCGGACTCGGCCAGGCCGCTGCCCGGCGGGCGCGGGGGCTCGTCGCGGCACACCCGGCACAGGCCGCCGGCCAGGGCTTCCGGGCGGCCCGGCACACGGCATTCCGTGCACTCCAGCATGCGCAGGGGCGGGCGGTCGGCCGTCGGCTGCGGCTCGGGGGCGCGCTGCGGCGGCAGCTTCGCCAGCCGGACACGGGCGATCGCGGGCGGGCTGTGGACCGGCCGGGGCAGGCCGTCGGTCAGCGCGTGCACCAGCTCGGCCTCGGTGGCGCCACGGGCCAGCCAGTCGGCGGCCAGGGCCTCCAGCGCGACGCAGTCGGCCTCCGAGAGCGACATCGCGGGCTTGGTGCGGCCCAGCGAGGCGAGGATGCCGTACGCCCGGCTGCGTGCGGGCGGGCGGCGCCGCTCGGGGGGCTGTGGCGCGCCGGGGGCGCTGCCGCCGCCCTGGAACGCGGCCCACCAGGCGTCGTCCCTGGCCGTACGGGAGAAGAACGTACGGGTGACCCAGCGGCGGCTGCCTGTCCGGTCGGTGACGGTCTCCTTGCCGAGGCGCAGATGACCGGCTTCCGAGAGACGGCGGAGGGACGTGCGTACGGCGCACTGACCGTAGTCCGGCAGGACCTTGGCCAGCGTCTTCACGGAGATGTCCGCCCCCTCGGGGAGCCGGTCGATGTACCCGGCGATGGACGCCTCGCGGCGGGGGAGGTGGGCGAAGTCGTCGTCGCGGGGGCGGCGTTGCTCGGGGGCGCTGCGCTTTCCGTACCCCGGATTGGCCAGGGGATGTGCGGGCGCGGGCAGGGCAGGATTAAGCTGGTTCGCAGCCAAGGGATCGCTCGATTCGATCTTGTTGGTCAAGCCCTCGTCGGTGGTGGTACACCGGCGGGGGCTGTTCGTTATGCGGTTATGGGGGCACGCTAGACCGCCGCGACGCGTTGTGGCAAACCGGTCACGTAAGGTCATGGGCGGTGGTAGGGGCGGGAGTTGGGGGCGGGTGGTTGGTGTTACCCACCACCCATTCCACTGAAAAGGGCTCGGACTCCGGGGCTTGAGCCCCGGGCCGAGTCAGGCGGCTGTGACCTGCCCGTTCTTCACGCCGGTGACGAAGGCGGACCAGGCGGCGGCCCGGAACACGAGCGCCGGGCCGAGCAGGTCTTTCGAGTCGCGGACGGGGACGATGCCGGGGTGGCCGTCGGCCACTTCGAGGCAGTTGCCGCCACTGCTGTCGCTGTGGGTGGACTTGCGCCAGGTGGCGACCTCCAGGCAGTCGCCGCCACTGCCGTCGCTGTAGCTGGACTTGTGCCAGGTCGCCGTGGACAGGTCGTACTCAGGGTTGATCTTCATGCGAGTAATCCTCCGCCACTGAATCGATCAGAGCCAGGGATTCCTTGGGTGACAGCGCCATGGCCCCAATCAGATCGTAGGCCAGTTGGTGGCGGGTGACCGTGGCCGGGTCGTCCTCCAACTGCCCTGCTCCGGGCCCTTGGAGGTAGGCGAGCGGGGGTGCGTCGTCGAAGGCCATCAGCTTGAGGGCGCCGCCCATCGCCGCGTGCGCGCCCGCATCGAACGGCAGCACCTGCACGATGACCCGGTGGCGTCGGGCCATCGCCGCCACATGACGCAGCGCCTCCGCCGTCTCGGCGGGCTCGCCGACCTTGCGGCGCAGTACCGCCTCGTCCAGGACCGTCCACAACAGCGGCTTTGTTGGATCGTCGAGCAGGTGCGCGCGCTCCAGCCTCGCCGCCACCAGCTCGTCGATGACCGCCTCCGTCGCCGTCGGCTGGTACGCGCGGAAGATCGCCCTCGCGTACGCCTCCGTCTGCAACAGGCCCGGGACCAGCAGCGGCGCGTACTCCTTGATCGCCGTCGCGATCGCTTCCGCCTCGGCCGCTTCCGCGAAGTGGTCCGGGTACTTCGACTTCGTCGACGCCTCGCAGTTCCGCTCGAAGAAGCCGTTCGTACCCAGGACTTCGTCGATCTTCACCGCGTACTCCGGCATCATCCGGCGCGTGCCCGCCTCCAGTTGGCCGATGAACGAGCCGCTCACGAACAGCGGCTGGCCCAGCTCCTCCTGAGTGAGGCCGGCCTTCTCGCGGGCGTGGCGCAGTTCCGCGCCGAGCAGGGCCCTGGGGGAGGAAGACGGGTCGAGGCCCTTGGGTCCGGGCATGGCAACTCCCTGTCCGACATGCGGTGTTGTTGGACCGCTGTTACTGGTCAGGCTAGTGCGCTTTCGGCCACGCTGTGTGAGGAAGTCGAATACACAGCGTGCGGAGGTGTCTGGTCATGGTGGTGCGGTCGTCGGAGCGGTTGCGGGCTGCGGAAGAGGTGGTGGCCCAGTTGCGGGAGGGGCTGGAGGTGGTGTCGGTGACGCTGCCGTCGTTGCGGGTGGACGTGGTGTCGCTGGCGAGCGAGGCACCGTATCCGCTGGTGGACCTGGGGCGGTGCAACCTCGACACGGCGATGCGGCTCGCCGCCGTCCTGCACGGGCTCAAGCCGTGACGGGCGGCGGGCCGCCGGAGCCGGAACCGGGGACGTACGCCGTGGATGCCCGGGACGGGCGGGTGGGGAGGGTGATGGGGCGGGTGGGGACGTACGTGCAGCTGCGGCCGGCGGGCGGGGGCCGGGAGTGGGACTGCCCGCCGGAGGACGTGCGCCCGGCTCCGCCGGGGGAGGTGCTGAGGGCGCGGGTGCGGGAGATCAACGCGGCGGGGCGGCTGCCG
>NZ_BAAAUD010000098.1:0-12307 GCF_039533765.1 Streptomyces enissocaesilis
CCAACGCGCGCAAGTACGCACCGGGGCCCTGTGCCGTCGACGTGGAGCTGTCCGGGCCGTTCCTGGAGATCACGGTGTCCGACACGAGCCCGGTCCTGCCACTCGTCCTGTCCGCCGACCCGGCCCGGGTCGGCGGACACGGCCTGGAGATCGTGACAGCGCTGTGCGACGGTTTCGAGGCGTGGCCCGAGCTGACGGGCAAGCACGTCAGAGCCCGAATCCGTATTGAGGGATGACGCCCTGCGGACAGGCCCCCGCCACCCTCCCCGTGATACTCCGATGGTGGCTCACCCCTGCTCCAGGCCGGCCGTCACCGAGTGCGTGAGGTGTTCATCAGCGGCGCCCCGCCCGGAACGGTCACGCCCCGGCACTGCCTGCTCCGCCGGCCCTGACCCCCTCCGGCCACGGGCGTCTGCCCGGTTGCCGGGCGTAGCAAGGGCCGTGGCCACCACCGGCTTCGTGTCGGCATCCATGACGATCTGTACGTTCGCCGAGAAGCGGTAGTCAAGTGAAGAGGCGCCGACGGTGCGGTCACGGGCCGCGATCAACGTGCCGTCCATGGCCCGCAGCCGCTGGAGATCGGTCCGCCGGACAGCTGGCCGGACGCCGGGACCGCCCTCCGGCCGGGGACGCGGCGGGCAAGCCCAGGGGGTACCCGGGTAAGCCATGTGAACGAGAAGTCTGCCCGGACGGGTGAGCCCCGGCCGATACGGGCGGGATGGCCACACCAGCCCGGGAAGTGCACACGTCGAACGGCGCGCAGCGCTGGGTTCCCCCGGACCAGTTCCGTTTCCTCTTCTCGTACGGAGGTGGTGTCGGGTGGATCGTCCGGCGTCTTCGTGGCAGTCGGCGGGCGCGGCGGCGCGCAGTGAGTCGAAGTCGACCCTCTACGGATGGAGATGCCGGTGACTGTGGCCAGTGACAAGACGACGGGTGAGGGGCTTGCCGAGACCTTGCTGGAGGGGGTGGTGAACGAGCCGATGCGGGCGGCGACGAAGTTGCTGGGTGCTCACGGCGACGGTTACTGGCTGCGGCGCCTGACCGGCGACCAGGAACTCGCGACCATGGTCGATCATCCCCTGATCGACCTTTCCGGCCGGTATCCCACGGTCGACTGGGACGGTGTCGGCCACCTCCTGAAGATCCCGGGGTGGTCCCGCGGAGTCTCCAGGAGTCAGGCGGCGGTGCTGGAGTTCGCCGCGTCGCTGGTGAGCCGGTGCCCGGTGCAGATCGGGCGGATCAGTCACGCCGTGGACGACGCGGAGTTCCAGCTGCTCCTCGGGGCGATGGAGGAAGCCTCCTACGGCGACCCCCGCTGAGCACTCCGGAGTACCCCGGCGTCGTAAGTGGCCTCGATGTGGTCGACACCGAGCGTTTGGACGAGGAGCGGCTGACGGCTGAAGGTGCTGTGGGGCCGTTCGGCGACGAGCATGTCGGCGTCCTTGCCCTCGGGGTCCTCGGGCGCGGAACGTCCGGCCTTGACGGTGAGGACGTCCTGCTCCGCGTTCAGGCCGATCGGGTCGTTCAGGCCGATCGGCTCGGGATCGATGCCGGGCAGGTCCAGGTGGACCAGCAGTGCTCCTTCGTGGCGGCCGGCGCCCATCGGCATGGCCGCCGGCCGGACAGCCGCACCCAGGAGCTGCTGGGGGAGCCGGCCGAGCCCCCGGAGCGGACCGGTGCGCATCAGCATCGCTGCCGCTGGTCGCTCTCTCCATCCGTGCGTGGTGCTCCGGCGCATGGCCCGGATGCCTCATGTGTGGCGAATGCGCCCGTTGCGGCCAGGTTCTGTGGGGGAACCCGGCAAGAAGGTGAGCCGCGCGGGGCCGTCGGAGCGCAAAGCGGGGCGTGGGGGCGTGGGGTGAAGGGGAGGCCGGGTAGAGCCAGGTCGCGCGGCCGGCAGACCGGCGCGATCGACATGCCCGAACCTTGGAGACCGGTGATGGCCAGGAAAGTGCGTGAAGTGATGACCGCTGCGCCCGTAACGATGAGTCCGCAGACCTCGGTCGCGGAGATCGCCCGGGTGATGCGCGACGAGGGCATCGGCGCGGTGCTGGTCGCCGAGGGCGACGAACTGCGGGGTCTGATCACCGACCGGGATCTGGCGGTACGGATCGTGGCGCGCGAGGGCAACATCGCCGACTACAGCGCGGCCGATGCCTGCAGCGGCGAGCTGATCACGGTCTCGCCGGACGACGGCCTCGACCGGGCCGTCTCCTTGATGCGCGAGTACGCGGTGCGGCGTCTGCCCGTCGTGGAGGACGGCCTGCCGGTGGGCATCGTGTCCCTGGGCGACCTGGCCGTCGAACGTGACACCGACTCCGTCCTGGCCGACATCAGCGCCGCAGACCCCAACCAGTAAGTGGTCAGAAAGGTTCCGCTGCGATCGCGACACCTCCATCGCCCAGGCCCAGGCCCAGGCCCGTGCCCGCCTCGACGTGACCGGGCCGACCGAAGCAGCCCCTCCCGAGCCACTCCGGAGACCCCCGCCGAGCGCGTCCCGGCCACTCTGGCCGACAACCCCGCCGCCCAGCTCCCGGCAGAGACCGGCGAACACCTGGGTCAGGTCGCCGCCACCCCGACCAGCCCGCCACCGGTGCCCGCATGAACAGTCAGGAGTTCCTCGACCGCGCCGCCCGGCGTTCCGAGACCGACACGCCCAAAGCGGCCCGGCAGGCACGGGCGGTGAGGGAAGTGGTCGACGAAGCCGGCGGACCACCGCTGATCACACCGGCGCGCGTCACCGCCCCCGGGCCGACCCGACCGTGTGGTGCGGGCGCATGGGAAAGCGTGTTGCTGCGGTACGCCCCTCGATGCCATCGGCGGGGAACCCGGCCCGCACGTCATGACGGACCCGTGCCGACTGCTGAGAACCAGTGCCGGGAAGGGCGCCCTGCCCACGGCCGTCAGCCGACCCGTCGGGCCAGCACCTGTCCCGGCCAGGTCTCGGACAGGAAACGGTCGGTGGGGGTAAAACCGTTGCGCTCGTAGAAGGCGACCAGCTCGCCCCCGCCGCCCGCCCAGCAGTCGACCCGCAGCAGCTCCACACCGGCCCGCCGGGTCTCCTCGACGGCATGGGCCAGCAGCGCCGCCCCGATGCCCAGACCGGCGTGCCGTCGGTCGGAGACCAGCAGCCGGACGTACCGCTCGGGTTCCCCGGCCGGTGCGATCGGCACCTGAGGACTGGGCCCGGAGTCCAACACCAGGGCTCCGACAGGTGCTCCGTCCAACTCCGCGACGTGTGGGGCGTTCTCGGTCATGTACCGCTCGACCCGCGCCACCCCGCCGGGCTTCCGCGAATACGGTGTCGTGCCCCACTGCTCGGTGTTGCCGCGCTCGTTCATCCAGACCACCGCGGAGTCGAGCATGTCCAGTACGGCTGGTGCGTCGGCCAGGCTGCCCGGCCTGATCCGTATGCCAAGTGTGCTGTCGTTCACGGTGGAAGTGTAGACAGCGTCGGGCGGATCGGAATGGGCCCACCACCGGCCTCGCGCCGCCGTCGCCGCCACCTGCCTGACGGATTGCCGTCGGCGCCCGGGGGCCGTCCTTCAGGCCAGGGACGAGCTGAGCCTTCCGCGCAGGGGGCGTTCCGCGGAGCGCGGTACCTGCCGGCTGCGCTGAAGAACGTCACCCGGCAGGGGGGCCACTCCTCGCGCCCCGCGCGGCGGCCGATGAGGGGGGAGGGGTGCCGCTACGTTCTGGGCGCATGAGCCCATTTGCTTCGCCTGCGCGGGCGGCTGTCCGCAGGCTTGTGTCCGTTGTGGCCGCTGCGGCGGCCGTCCTCGCCGTCATGGGGGCGCCTGCTGCCGGGCAGGTGGGTGGCCCGGCGCCGGTGGAAGGGCTGTACGGCAGTGCGGTACGAGAGATTCCCGGCGGCGCGAAGGTAGTGGCGCTCACGTTCAACGCGGCCTGGGACGAGGAGGGCCTCGATACCGTCCTCACCGTCCTGCGGCAGCAGAGGGCTTCGGCCACGTTCTTCCTGACCGGACATTTCGCCGAGCGGCATCCGGCCGCCGCACGGGCGATCGTCACGGCCGGACACGGGATCGGCAACCACTCCCACAGCCACCCGCCCTTCGGTGAACTCACCCGCCCCGAACGCGCGCAGGAGATCACCCTCGCCGACCAGGCCATCCACCGGGCCACGGGCATCCGGTCGCTTCCGTTCTTCCGCTTCCCCTACGGGGACACCACCCCGGCCCAGATCGCGGAGGTCAACGCACTGGGATACGCGGACATCGAGTGGACGACCGACACCAACGGCTACAAAGGCACCGCGGGAGGAATGACCGTTCAGAAGACGGTGAAGCGGGCGTTGGACGCGCTGCGACCGGGTGAGATCGTGCAGATGCACATCGGCAACCTCGACGGACAGGGACCGGTACTCGATGCCCAGGCCCTGCCGCAGATCATCGACGCGATCCGCTCGCGCGGCTACCGGATCGCCGACCTGCGCACCCTGCTGACCGCCACTCCCTCTCTTACGCCCCGCCCCGTGTGACGTCGGTGCCGGCAGCGCGGATGGAGCTGCGGCAGACGGCCCGCACCGGCCACACCACGGGAGCCGTATGAGTCAGGGACCCACGCTGCGCACCAGGTACGGATCCCCCAGACTTCCGAGAGCGCGTGATCGGCCTGTCGGTCCGAGCGGAGGGCCGTTGAGCGGGACGGATACCGTTCTGACATGACACAAGCGTTCGATCTCGCCGCGTCCCTCGCCAGAGGCATGGAAGGCCGCAGTGGTGCATGGACCTTCATCCAGGACTTCGCTGCCCATTGGGTCGGCGCCCCGACAAACGGCGACGGGTGGGCGGAGGCCGAGGTGGTGGCGGCCGAGGAAAGGCTGGGCATCCAGCTGCCGGCGGCGTTGCGTGAGGCGTATCTGCTGTTCGGGCGCCGCCGGGATCTCACCAGCAACCACGATGTGCTGCTCGGCCCGGCAGAGCTGCATGTGGATGAGGCCGGGGAGGCGCTGGTTTTCCGGCACGAGAACCAGGGCGCCGCTTCCTGGGGCGTCCTCCTCGACAGCCTCCAGGAAGACGACCCTGCGGTGTTCATCCGGCTGGACCTGGCCGACAAGACCGCCGAGCGGTGGGAGAGCTGGCTGGAGCGTCTTTCTCTCTGCTTCGTCGAGATCGTTCTGTCCGAGTCGCTGCAGGCCGATGGAGAGCTCTGCGACTTCCTCGAATCCGACGACGACAGCATCGAGCTGTTGGAGAAGAACTGCGTCCGACTGCCTTTCCCGGCTTACCCCATCGGCGAGGAGGAACACGCGACTCGTTGGTTCCTGGGCCGGGACGTCCTTCTGCGCGACGACGGCATGGCCGTCATGGCACGTGGCAGGACGCCTGAAGACCTCGACCTCATGCGCGAACTGCTGCCGGGCGACTGGCTCAACGACTACCGCTGAAGGCGTCCAGGACTGGTGCCGGCCCCACTTCCCCCGTCGGCACCAGTCCAAGGACCGCTTTCCACGACCAGCGGCGGCTACGCCTGTGCCAAGGGCTCCCAGCGGAACATGGGCCCGTACAAGACCTTCGTCACCCACACCCCGAAGAACTCACCCGTCGGTCGACTCCACCGTCGTGGACGGAGCCCGCCCCTGACACAGGACCGGCCGTGCCCGTCATGGCGGCAGCCCACTTCGACGGGCCGGCCGTCATGGCGGGCGCGCACATGTTCCCTCCCGGCGTACGCCGCCTAACCTCCAGCCCGTCCGTCCGTCCCCCACTGGAGGCTCTTCATGGCCTTGCCACCCGGCAGCGCGTGCCGCCCGGGAAAGCGCGCCGCTCTCGGCGTTCTCGCCCTGGCCGTCGCGGCAGCCCTGCTCCCGTCGTCGGCCACAGCCCGGCCGGCCCCCCATTCCACCGCAGGCCACTGCGCGCACCTGCCCCACCTGCGTGTACCGGGTGCCGCGCATCAGCAGGCCGACTGCCTGAGCGAACTGACCACGGCGGGAACCGTGGGTTCCGGCCACACCGATCCGACGGACTGGGCCGGCCTGACCCCCAAGGACCTCGCCGTCCCCAGCGGGGTGCCGGGCATCCAGATCGACGGCTACTTCCCCGACACCTCGACCACCAACACCAACCACGGCTGGAACCACGACGCACAGTTCGTCGTCAGGCTGCCCGACCGGTGGAACGGCGGGCTCGTGGTGGCGGGCACCCCCGGCAACCGCGAGCAGTACGCCAACGACCGGGCCATCGCCGACTGGGTGCTCACCCGCGGCTACGCCTACGCCGCCACCGACAAGGGAAACACCGGCCCCGCCTTCCACCGCGACGGCGCCCGGCCCGGCGACGCCGTCGCCGAATGGAACACCCGGCTCACCCAACTCACCCGCGCCGCCCGCACGGTGGTCGCCCAGCGCTACCACCGGCCACCCACGCGCACCCTCGCCACAGGCATGTCCAACGGCGGGTACCTCGTGCGCTGGCAACTGGAGAACCACCCCGAGCTCTACGACGGCGGAGTCGACTGGGAAGGCACGCTCTGGCGCTCCGAAGGCCCCCACCTGTTCACCTTCCTGCCGTCCGCCCTCCGCCACTATCCCGCCTACGCGGCGGGCGGCCCCGCAGCCGGCCGGGCGCGCGCGGAACTGCACCGCGCAGGCTTCCCGACCGGTTCGGAATTCCTCTGGCCCTTCCACCATCAGGTCTACTGGGACCTGACCCAGCGCATCTACCGCGAAGAGTTCGACCCCGCCTTCGACGGTGAGAAGGAGGCCGGTACTCCGTACTGCGCCCCAGGGGCGGCCCCGGGCTGCGACGCCGACTACGACTACGCCACCCGCCCTGCCGATGTCCACCGGGCCGTGGAACGCATCGCGCTGACCGGCCGTATCGGAAAACCGCTGATCACCCTCCACGGCACCCTCGACGTCCTGCTGCCCATCAGCCAGGACTCCGACGTCTACGCCCGCATGGTCCGCGAAGCGGGCCGCGGCGGCCTGCACCACTACTACCGCATCGAGGACGGCACCCACACCGACTCCCTCGTGGACACCTTCCCCGACCGGCTACGGCCCCTCCTGCCCTGCCACCGCTCCGCTTTCACCGCCCTGGAGAGCCGGCTCGCCACCGGGCACCACCCGCCCGCGAGCCGCACCGTCCCCCGGCCCGAAGCCGCCACCCCCGCGACCCTGCTCACCAGCTGCCGCCTCGACGGATGACCACCGGCGGCCGTGACCACACCGCACGGTCGCCGCCGCGATCCCGGCCGACCGGACGCCAGGTTCAGGGGCAGTCGCATCCGCTGCTGGGGCGGCCCCGTACTGATCGGCTCCGCCGTCCACTTCGTCACCCTCCCCCTGCGAGGAGCTCTGCCGTCCTCACCGAGTCGCAGAGCCGTGTGGGCATATTTTGATTCTTTTCACTCGTTCGGATCAGGTGCGGCTTTGTGCCGGATGCGGTGGGAATGCTGTCGGTGGAACACGCGACCCCGGGCGGCCCGTCAGGGCCGTCCCGCACTCGGCTCGTGGTGGACGACCGATTGCCGTACGGGAGCACCAGCACCATGTGTGCCCTCTGCGCCCTGCGCGGCCGGTCGACTCCCTGAACCGCTGAGTCGATCCTCACCCCCGCCGGAGCAGGTGGGCAGCACAAGGAGGCATACCCATGGCACACGACCTCAGCACCGTCACCGCCGATGCCGTCAGCAGCACGACGACGGCCGCTCCTGCCCGGGCCATCGCCAGGGCGTACGAACGTCCCACGCTCACCAAGATCGGTGGCTTCCGCGAGAACACGGGCCTGGTCGGCAGGGGCTCCCCGGATCTGCTGGGCGGCCACAGCCTGTTGTGACCGGGCCGCGGCACGTCCGGTGCCGTACGGCGGAGCGCGTCATCGGCCGCGCGCGCCGCAAGCGGGGGAGAGGCATCCCGCCGCCCCCGCTCCTTCCTACCTGAGCGACCGAAGGGCCGCCATGACAGCCGTCAGGTCATTTCATCCGTCTCCCCGGTGGTTCGCCGCCTTCCCGGACACCGACGCCGTCGCAGACCATGCGGCCCGCGCCCGCGCCACCTCTGCCCGGGAGATCGCGCATGCCTCGGGCAGGCCCTGGCTGCTGGGCAACTGGGCTCCGGGTGATGTCATGACGGCCACCCGTGGGCCCAGCCGGCTCGCCGTGATCGGGGAACACGCCGTCACCGCCGGGCAGGCGGACCGAGCAGCGGTAGCCGCCTCGCCCGAGGAACTTGACCGGTTCGCCGACACGTGGCCCGGCAGCCATCATGTGATCGCCAGCCTCGCCGGCGAAGTGGTGGTGCGCGGCCCTGTGAGCGGTGTCCGCGCTCTTTTCCACGCCGGTGCGCGAGGGGCCCGCGGAGGCCGGATCGCCTCCGACCGGGCGGATGTCCTGGCCGACCTGGTCGACGCGGAACTGGACAAGGGGCGTCTGGCCGTCCAGTTGCTGAGTCCCGGCATGCTGCATCCCCTCACCGCGCAGACCGTCTGGCGGGACATCGACGTCGTGCCCGGGGACCAGCGCCTCGTCCTGGACCGCGCCGGGCACGCGCGCACCAGTCGCCGTTGGTCGCCGCCGGAGAGCCGACTGCCCCTGGCGGAGGGCGCGCGGTACCTGCGTGACGCGCTGAGCGATGCGGTCGCGGTACGGATCGGTGGCCATGACCTGCTCAGTGCCGACCTCGGCGGGGTGGACTCCACGGCCGTGGTGTGCACGGCCGCGCGGGCCGGGGCCGAGCTGGTCGCTTATACCGCTGCTCTCCACGATGTTCTCGGTGATGATGTCGACTACGCCCGGCGCACCGTCCAGGCCCTCGGCACAGTGGAGCACCATGTGGTGGCGGCGCCCGAAGTGCCCCTGACCTTCGACCGCGTGGACGCCTTGGACGACGTACTGGACACACCGTCGCTGTACGCGGTCAACCGTCACCGGCGCATGTACATCGTGGAACGGGCGGCGGAACGCGGATCGGTCGTACACCTGAGCGGCATGGGCGGGGACGAGCTGCTCGGCGGGGCTCCCGCCCGTGTGCACCAGATGTTCGCCCGTCACCCGCGGACGGCCTGGCGACATGCCCGCGGATTCACCGCGAAGCACCGGTGGTCGCGCCGGCAAGCCCTGCGTCAGCTGATCGACCGGCGCTCGTACGCCACCTGGCTGCGGCAGGTGGCCGCCGGCCTGACCCTCCCGCAACCGGCCGCGAGTGTGCCCATGTTCACGTGGGGCACCCCTCCGAGGCTCCCTCCCTGGGCCACCGCCGAGGCAGTCGAGGCCGTCCGGGAGGAGATCCGCGGGCAAGCCGCGCAAGCACAGTCACTCGGCGACGGGCACGGCGTGCACCGTGAACTGGCCGGCATGCACAGCGTGGCCCGCTTCGCCCGGCACGTACGGCAGATGTCCGAGCCGCTCGGCATCGCCTTCACCGCGCCCTACTACGACGACCGGATCGTGGAAATCGCGCTCGCGGTGCGTGACGGAGAGCGAGTGACACCCTGGCGGTACAAGCCGCTGATCGCCGAGGCGACGCGCGGTGTCGTCCCCGAGGTCAGCCGGGGGCGCACCACCAAGGCACATGCGGCGCTCGAGGAGGAAACGGGGTTGCGGGCGCACCGCCCGTCACTCCTCGCCCTGTGCGAGAACCCGCGCCTTGCCCGCCTGGGACTCATCGACCCGGACACCCTGCGTCAGTGGTGCGTCCGGCCTCTGGCGGCCGACATGGAAAGCGCTCTTCTGCACCCGACCATCGGCTGCGAGGTGTGGCTGCGCTCCCGTGAGAAGCCCCGGCCGCAGCCGGTCCGTAACGACCGCCACTGAGAGGAGTCACCCCATGGGCATCACCCTGCGTCCGGGGGTCGTGGCCGCCGAAACCGAGTACGGGACGGCGCTGCTGGACCAGAGCAGCGGTGCGTACTACACGCTCAACCCCACCGCAGCACTGATCATGCGCACCCTGCTCGACGGGGCCCCCCGGGAGCAGGCGGTCGAGCAGTTCGCCGCCACCTACGGCATCAGCGTCCGCGAAGCCGGGGAGGACTTCACCCGCATCGTGGAGGAACTGCACTCGGCTCGGCTGCTCGCCTCCTGAAAGGGTCCCGGATGTCCACTTCCCAAGTCGTGCCCCACGACCCGCGATCGGTCCCCCTCGGTCTCAGGCTCACCACCAGAGCGGCCGTGGTCTGCGCCCATCTGCTGGCCGCGCAGTCACCGGACCGCATCCGCTCGGTGCTGGAACGGATGAAGGGCGGCGCGCGCCCGGCGACCCTCGCCGAGGCGAACAGCGCCAGGGAGACCGTACTCGCCGTGAGCCTGGCCGCAGGAGGACAACAGGGCTGCCTGGCCCGGTCCCTGGCCACCGTCCTGCTCTGCCGGGTACGCGGACAGTGGCCCACCTGGTGCGTCGGGGTGCGCACCCACCCGCCCTTCGCCGCCCACGCCTGGATCGAAGCCGAGGGCGTACTGGTTGGTGAGAACGCCCCGGCCGACTACTTCCGACGGTTCTTCACCGTGCCATGACCAGCCTGCCCCCGACCGTCCTGGAAGCGGACAGCCGCCTCGGCCCGGCCGCCGGATCCGTCGGACACGGAAGCCCATCGTGCTCCGAGCCCGCACGAGGCCGTGCGCGAACTGCCCCCGGAAGAGCCCGTCGTCCCCGACGGCGCACTGATCGCCGCCAACCGCACCGCGGCGGACGAGCCCTAGCACGGGATGAAAGGTTTCCCGCCACGCGCACGGTGTCGTTCAGAGCCGCGAAAGCCGCGGTGCCCCTCACTGGTGACGTCTTCGCTCCCGCTCGCGACTTCGGGAGGCGTCCGGGGTACGGCGGCGTTCGAATACCTTGCGAGTCTCGGCAGCACCGGATGCAGCAGAGGGTCTCGGACGGCCCGGCACAGCAGCACGGCGACGGCGCGTTCACCGGGTTCACCCGGCGTCCCCTGAACCGATGTGGGCGAGCACCGCAGCGGCGCCGTCCTCCGCGGCGATGCGGTGGGCGAGTTCGGCCGCGCGGCGGCGGTGGGCCGGCTCGGACAGGCAGGCCGTGATCGCGGCACCGAGGGCTTCGGCGGTGAGGTCCTGGAACGGCAGAGGCCGGGGGGCAACTCCCAGCCGGTGCAGCCGGGACGCCCAGAACGGCTGGTCGGCCATGACGGGTACGGGCACGGCGGGTACTCCGGCCCGCAGTCCGGCTGCGGTGGTACCCGCCCCGGCGTGGTGGACGACGGCGGCGGTGCGAGGGAACAGCCAGTCGTGCGGGAGGTCGCCGATGGCCAGGACGTCGGCGCCGCAGGCACTCAGTTCGGCCCACCCCGCCTGCACCACCGCGCGTACGCCTGCCCGCTCCACCGCCGCGGCCACCAGCCCACTGAGCCGTTCCCCCTGCCCCGGTGCCATGCTGCCGAACCCGATGAACACCGGGGGTGGACCGGCCTGGAGGAAGTCGACGAGCTCGGCCGGGGGCTGCCAGCGGTGCGGCCGCGCGGGCCACCAGTAACCCGTCACTTCGACCCGGGACGGCCAGTCCTCAGGGCGCGGCACCACCAGCGGACTGAAGCCATGGAAGACCGGCCGGATGTCCCCCGCTGCCGATGGCGCATCGGCGGGCAGCCCGAGGCGGGCGCGCAGCCGGGTCACGGCGCCTGCGAAGAGCCCTTCCGCCCGCGTCTCCACCGCCCGGCCTGCGGCGAGGTTGCCCTCGGGCCCCAGCCCGTCGGCGTCCCGTGCGCCGGGCAGCGGGAACTGCCTGGTGGCGAATGCCGGTACGAGGTAGGTGCCGATGACGGGGACGCCGGACGCCTCGCCGGCCGCCCGGCTGAGCGGTGCCGGGCCGAAGGCGGTCAGCACCAGGTCGGTTCCGCCCGCCACGGCCTCCGCCACTCCGTCGGCGAGCCCGTCCGCGTACGCCCTGGTCAGCGCCCGGGACTCCTCCCGCGACGCCGCCCGGGACCAGGCCCGGAGCAGCCCCTGCGGGTCTCCCGGCACAGACCGGTAGTCGAGACCGCACCCGCCGACGAGTGCGGCGAGAGACGGGTGAGCGGCCACGGCGACCTGGTGGCCCGCGTCCAGCAGGCGCCGCCCCAGGCCTGTGAAGGGCGCGACATCACCCCGTGAGCCGGCGGTGACGATCAGAATCCGCATGCAGCGGTCCTCCTCGCGAATGCCACCCGGCCGCCGTCACCGGCCAAGGGGAATCCTCAGCGCACCTGTCTGCCGCAACCCCGGGCGTACGTGTTGTCATTACTCAGGCTCTGGCTCGCTTTCCGTGAAGCGGTCACGATTCGTGATCAGTGGGTGTTTCGAGTGCTCGGAGGATCTGTCGCACTTCCTGGCACCACTGGGCGGCGTCGGC
>NZ_BAAAUD010000099.1:0-12661 GCF_039533765.1 Streptomyces enissocaesilis
CCGCGGCGCCCCGATGAGCGGCAGCGCGGCGGGCGCGGCGCCCGTCCCCGGCCACGGGCCGCCCGCCCCGGCCCGCTCGGCGGAGCGCCGGCAGCGCGGGCAGTCGTCGACGTGCCGTACGAGCTCGCGGCACAGGGCCGCACCGAGCAGCACCTGGTTGTCGCCGGTCAGGCGGGCGACGATCGGGCAACCGCCGCTCTCCACCACGGCGAGCGCGGCCCGGGTGCGCTCCACCTCGCAGGCCGCGGCGGCCAGCAGTTCGCGGGCGGCGGGGTAGTCCATGCCCAGGACGGCGGCGACCTCGCGCGGGCCGAGACCGTGGCGTACGGCGAGCTCCAGCGCGTCGCGCTGCTCGGGGGTGGTGCCCGCGGCCTCGGGCCAGGCGAGCAGGGCCAGCTCGCGCCGGCGGCGCAGGGCGGTCTCGTCCGCCTCGGCGCCCATCCGCCCGGCGGCCGGGTCCGGCGCGCGGTGCCCGCTGTGCGCCCCCTGCCGGCGCCGCTTCTGCTCCACGAGCCTGCGCAGGCAGGCCCACCGCGCCAGGGCGTACAGCCAGGCCCTGCGCTCCGGCTCACGGGACGGACAGCGCCCGTGCTGCCGCTCGGCGACCGCCAGTACGTCGCCGAGCACCGCCGTCGCCGCGTCGTGGTCGCAGAGCACGGACAGGCAGTAGGTGAACAGACCGTCCAGATACGGCTCGTACGAGGCGTACCGGGCCGGCGGGGCCTGCGCGGGCGTGGGCCGGGGCGCGCGGTCGTGCGCCCGGTGTGCGCCGGTGGTGTGCGTAGGGGGTTCCAGCCTGCTGCTTGTCACCCGGCGACCGTAGGCAAAGGAGGCAGGGCTCTTCGTACCCCTTGAGCAGTTTTAACCCGTACGGGTGAACAGATCCCTCGAAAGGGGACAGGAATTCGGAATTCCGTGACTGTCGGACCCGGCCTGTACGGTCACCACCATGGCTGCCCGTACATCTCGTTCATCCGCGAAGGACCGCCCGTCCTACCGCTGCACCGAATGCGGCTGGACGGCCGCCAAGTGGCTCGGCCGCTGCCCCGAATGCCAGGCCTGGGGGACGATCGAGGAAACCGGCACGCCCGGCGTGCGGACCACCGCGGCCGGCCGGGTGAGTTCCGCCGCGCTCCCCATCGGCCAGGTCGACGGCCGCACCGCCACCGCCCGCTCCACCGGCGTCGACGAGCTGGACCGCGTCCTGGGCGGCGGCCTCGTCCCCGGCGCCGTCGTGCTGCTCGCGGGCGAGCCGGGCGTCGGCAAGTCGACGCTGCTGCTGGACGTGGCGGCGAAGGCGGCGAGCGAGGACCACCGCACGCTGTACGTCACCGCCGAGGAGTCCGCGAGCCAGGTGCGCCTGCGCGCCGACCGGATCGGCGCGCTCAACGACCACCTCTACCTCACCGCCGAGACCGACCTGTCGGCCGTCCTCGGGCACCTCGACGCGGTCAAGCCGTCCCTTCTCGTCCTCGACTCGGTCCAGACGGTCGCGTCGCCCGAGATCGACGGCGCACCGGGCGGCATGGCCCAGGTCCGCGAGGTCGCGGGCGCGCTCATCCGGGCCTCCAAGGAGCGTGGCATGGCGACGCTCCTGGTCGGCCACGTCACCAAGGACGGCGCCATCGCGGGGCCGCGGCTGCTGGAGCACCTCGTCGACGTCGTGCTGTCCTTCGAGGGCGACCGGCACGCGCGCCTGCGGCTCGTACGGGGCGTCAAGAACCGGTACGGCGCGACCGACGAGGTCGGCTGCTTCGAGCTGCACGACGAAGGCATCACCGGCCTCGCCGACCCCTCGGGGCTCTTCCTCACCCGGCGTGCCGAGGCAGTCCCGGGGACGTGCCTGACCGTCACGCTCGAAGGGCGCCGCCCGCTCGTCGCCGAAGTGCAGGCGCTCACCGTCGACTCGCAGATCCCCTCCCCCCGGCGCACCACCTCGGGTCTGGAGACCTCCCGCGTGTCGATGATGCTCGCCGTGCTGGAGCAGCGCGGCCGCATCACCGCCCTCGGCAAGCGCGACATCTACAGCGCGACGGTGGGCGGCGTGAAGCTCTCCGAGCCGGCCGCCGACCTCGCGATCGCGCTCGCGCTCGCCAGCGCGGCCAGCGACACCCCGCTGCCGAAGAACCTGGTCGCGATCGGCGAAGTGGGCCTCGCGGGCGAGGTCAGGAGGGTCACCGGCGTGCAGCGCAGACTCGCCGAGGCGCACCGTCTCGGCTTCACGCACGCCCTGGTCCCGACCGACCCGGGGAAGGTTCCGGCCGGCATGAAGGTCACCGAGGTCGCCGACATGGGCGACGCCCTCAGGGTCCTTCCTCGCCGCTCTCGCGCACAGGCCCCACAAGGCGAGGAACAGCGCCGGTAGACTTTGCCCTGGTCTCGCCCACCCGTACGAGCACGCGAGGCGAAGTTCAGTGCCCTCCAGGGCACCGCAACCCCGTGACCGGAGGAGTGCAGTGGCAGCCAACGACCGGGCAGCAGCATCCGGAAAGTCCGGCTCAGGCTCGGGCACCGAAGCGCTGATGCGCGCCTCGCTGAGCGCCGTCGCGCCCGGCAAGGGCCTGCGCGACGGCCTGGAGCGCATCCTGCGCGGCAACACCGGCGGCCTCATCGTCCTCGGTATGGACAAAACCGTCGAATCGATGTGTACCGGCGGTTTCGTACTGGATGTGGAGTTCACCGCGACCCGCCTGCGCGAGCTGTGCAAGCTCGACGGCGCTCTCATCCTCGACAAGGACATCACCAAGATCCTGCGGGCCGGCGTCCAGCTGGTCCCGGACGCGTCCATCCCGACCGAGGAGACCGGCACCCGCCACCGCACGGCGGACCGCGTCTCCAAGCAGTGCAACTTCCCCGTGGTGTCGGTCTCGCAGTCGATGCGCCTGATCGCGCTGTACGTCGACGGGGAGCGCCGGGTCCTGGAGGAGTCGGCGGCGATCCTGTCCCGCGCCAACCAGGCGCTGGCCACCCTGGAGCGCTACAAGCTCCGCCTCGACGAGGTCGCCGGCACCCTCTCCGCGCTGGAGATCGAGGACCTGGTGACGGTCCGCGACGTGACGGCGGTGGCGCAGCGCCTGGAGATGGTGCGCCGCATCGCCACCGAGATCGCCGAGTACGTGGTGGAACTGGGCACCGACGGACGCCTCCTCTCCCTCCAGCTCGACGAGTTGATCGCGGGCGTCGAGCCGGAGCGCGAGCTGGTCGTACGGGACTACGTGCCGGAGCCGACGGCGAAGCGTTCCCGCACGGTCGACGAAGCGCTGACCGAGCTGGACGCGCTGTCCCACACCGAGCTGCTCGAACTTCCCGTCGTGGCGCGGGCGCTGGGCTACAGCGGCTCCCCGGAGACGCTCGACTCCGCCGTCTCGCCGCGCGGCTACCGGCTGCTCGCCAAGGTCCCGCGGCTGCCCGGCGCGATCATCGAGCGGCTCGTCGAGCACTTCGGCGGCCTCCAGAAGCTGCTCGCCGCGAGCGTCGACGACCTCCAGACGGTCGACGGCGTCGGCGAGGCGCGGGCGCGTTCGGTGCGCGAGGGCCTGTCCAGGCTGGCCGAGTCGTCGATCCTGGAGCGCTACGTCTGAGCCGGGCGGCGCCGCCCGGTCCCGCCGGCCGGGACCGGGCCCGGTCCTAGTCCTTCTTCAGCGTGAACGTGGCCGGTGACTTCGCGCCCGGCATCTCCAGCAGGTAGGTCCCGTCGCCGACGGACGCGGCGGGCGGTGTCGCGCACTTCGGCGCGCTCTGGCGGAGGTCCCACTGGACGGTGTGCTTGACGGTGCTGTGCGCGGGGACGCGGAGCAGCAGGCTGCCGGAGGTCCGCGGGCAGTGCTTGGAGGACCACACCGTCTCGTTGTCGTCGTCGGTGATGGTGAGCACGGCGGCCTTCGGTCCGAAGTCCATCTTGCAGGCGGCGCCCGAGGTGTTCTCCACGATCAGCTCGAACTTGGGCTTCTCGCCCGCCTCGTACTCGTTCTTGAGGCTGCGCAGGGTCAACTCGATGGTCGCGGCGGTGCAGTCGGGAAGGCTGGAGTTGGCCGGCACGCGCTGGCCGCCGCCCCCGCCGGTGCCGCCGACGGCAGTGCTGCCGGTGTCCGCTCCTGCGCCGCCGCTGCCGCCGCTGCCGCCGGAACCGTCGCCGCCACCGTCGGCCGCGCCGCCGTCGCTCCCGCCGCCACCCGCGTCCGTACCGCCGTCTTCGCCGCCACCGCCGTCTTCGCCGCCACCGCCGTTTCCGCCGTCGCCGCTGCCGCCGCCGTCGTTTCCGCCCCGGTCGCCGCCGGAGCCGCCCGAGCCGTCGCGGCCGCCCGGGTCCTCACTGATGGCGGGGCCCGAGGACTCGGGGCCCGGGGTGATGGTGGTGGTCGGCGCGGGAGTGGCGCCGCTGTGGGCCTTGCCGTCCTCGTCGCCCCCGCCGCCGGTGGACGTGACGATCCATAGGGTCAGCAGTACGAGCAGCACGACCAGGGACAGCGCGACTGCCCTCCGGCGCCAGTAAATGGAGGAGGGAAGCGGCCCGACTGGATTGCGCATAGATCCCACGGCGCAAACTGTACGAGAGATCGCAGCCAACTCCTGCCCCACCCGCCGCCTGCGGCACCAACTTTTCACGATCATCATTTCGGTCCGTCGCGGCGGCCCCTGTCTTTCGTCGGGGTGCGGCACCTGACGATCGCTCAATGTCACGGCCCCGCCGGGATCCGTACGGTCCGTGACCATGGACAGCACCGAGCTCTACCGGGACATCACCGCCTTCGCCGGCACCACCCCTTCCTGGGTCCGGCACCTCGCCGAGGTCTGGACGGAGGCGGGCATCCTGCTCTTCGGCGTCCTCTTCGCCGTGGGGTGGTGGCGCGCGCGGAACGGGGACGCGCGCACCGCCGCACTGGCGGTGCTCGCGCCGCTCGCGACCGCCGTCGCCTACGTGGCGAGCGAACTGCTGAAGACGGTGGCCGACGAGGAGCGTCCGTGCCGCGCCGTCGCGAACGCCGCGGCCTCGCTCGTGGCGTGCCCGCCGACCGGGGACTGGTCGTTCCCCAGCAACCACGCGACGATCGCGGGCGCGGCGGCGGTCGGCCTCGCCTTCGCCTGGCGGCAACTCGCACTCGTCACCGTCCCGATGGCCCTGCTGATGGCCTTCTCGCGCGTCTTCGTCGGCGTGCACTACCCGCATGACGTGGTCGCGGGGCTGCTGCTCGGCGCGGTGGTGGCGGCGGTGGCGCTCCGGACCCTCGCGCGCCTCGCGCAGGCGGTCGTCTCGACGATGCGTACGAGCCGGCTCACCCTCGCGGCCTGGCTCGCGGGGCCGGGGCCGGAGTCAGGGCCGGGGCCCATACCCGGAGGCCGGCCCGGCGTCAGGCCGTAGCGCCGGTGCCGTCAGCCCCGCCTCGTACGCGACGATCGCCGCCTGGACGCGGTTCCTGACCTCCAGCCGCTCCAGGACCGCGCTCACATACGCCTTGACCGTGCCCTCGACGAGATGCAGCCGCGCCGCGATCTCCGGGTTGGACAGCCCGGCGCCGACCAGCGCGAGCACCTCGCGCTCACGGGGCGTCAGCCGCTCGGTGCGGGCGCGGGCGGCGGCCGCGCGGCCCAGCTTCTCGCCGCCGAGCTCCGCGATGACATGGCGGGCCACCTTCGGCGAGAGGAAGGCGGCGCCCCCGGCCACCGCCCGTACGCCCGCCAGGAGTTCGTGGGGGTCGCCGGACTTGAGGAGGAATCCGGTGGCGCCGCCGGACAGCGCGCGGGCGATGTACGCGTCCGCCGAGAACGTCGTCAGGATCGCCACGGCGGTCCCCGGAACGGCCCTGGCCACCTCCTCGCAGGCGGCGAGGCCGTCGAGGCGCGGCATACGGATGTCGAACAGGGCGACGTCGGGGCGGTGGGCACGGACCAGTTCGACGGCCTCGCGGCCGTCGGCGGCCTCCGCGACGACCTCGATCCCCGGGTCCGCGGCGAGGATCGCCCGTATCCCCGCCCGCATCATCGTCTCGTCGTCCGCCAGCACCACGCGGATCACCGCTCCCACCCCTTCTCCTCCTTCCCTGTTTCCCCGGTGTGCTCCCGAGTGGTGCTCAGCGTGGGCACCACCGCCTTCGACACGAGACGGCCCTGCGCGAAGCAGATCCTGAAGTGGTCGACCGCCACGAAGAGTTCACGGCTCGCACGGTAGTAACGGCAGTCGGCGCCGGGCGGCGGCGCGGGCGCGCGCTCGACGGGCGGGTCGGCCACGGTCCGGTCCGGCAGGACCCGTGCGGCCCCGGTCTCACTCTCCCCGACGCGCAGGCTCGCGTAGTCGGCGGGGGCCAGGGCGGTGTGGGTTCTGGTGTACGCGTACCAGCCGAGGGCGCCCGCCACCAGTACGGCTCCGAGGCCCCCCGCGGCGGCGAACGACACGGCGGCGCGGCGCCGGGCCCGCCGCCGCGCCAGCAGGAAGGCTTCGGGGGCGCGGCCCTCTGCGGCGGGCCCGGCGCCGGTGCCGACGCCGCCGCGCGGCCGTGCCTCGCCGGGTCCCGGGAGGGTGGCCGTCACGCGGAAGCCGTCGCCGTGCGGGCCCGCGCCGAACGTACCGCCCGCCAGGGCCACGCCCTCCCGCAGGCCCAGCAGCCCGGAGCCCGTGCCAGGCGTGCCCGGGGAGCCTTCCCCGGCCGGGCGCCGGGAGGGCCCGCTCGTGACCGTGACCGTCGTCGCGCCGCTGCCCGGGGCCGTCGTGACGCCGACCGTCACCGCCGCCCCCGGCGCGTGCTTCGCCGCGTTCGTGAGTGCCTCCTGGACCACGCGGTACGCCGTGCGCTCCGGCGCCCCGGACCGGACCGCACGTACCGCCGAAGCGGGCGGGGACGACAGCAGGCGCACCGGCATGCCGGAGTCCGCCGCCCGTGCCACCAGGTCCTCGATCGTCTCCCCCGCCGGAGCGAGCGAGGGTCCGGCCGGCGGCTCCCCCTCCCGCAGTACGCCGATGATCTCCCCGAGCCGGTCCGTCGCGTCGGACGCCGCGGCCCGCAGCTCCCGCGCCGCGTCCCGGTGCGGCGCGGCCAGACCGGGCGCGACCTGGAGCGCGCCCGCCCGTACGGCGATCAGGCTGAGCTCGTGCCCCAGCGAGTCGTGCATGTCCTGGGCGATCCTGGCCCGCTCCAGCAGCCGCGCCCGGTCCGCCACGATCCGCTGTTCGCGCTCCAGCTGCGCGGCCCGGCTCCATCCGGCGGCGACCAGCTCGCGGCGCTGGCGCCAGTACCGGCCCGCCAGCCACGGGAAGACCGCCCCGAACAGCAGCGTCCCCAGCAGGACCAGCCACTCCACGACCGGGTCGACGCGGCGCACGGCGATCACCGCGGTGCCCGCGGCGGCCACCGCCCCGAGAACGGGCGACGCGTCGCGCACCCGCGCCGCGCGGAGTCCGAGCAGCAGGCAGAAGAGGGAGAGGGCGGGTCCGTACGAGAGGGTGAAGAGCGAGCGCGACGCGGTCAGGCCGAGCGCCGCGACCAGGCCCGCCGCCGCCACGGGCCGGGCCCGCCAGACCGACGCGGCCACGGCCAGCACCACGAGGCCGGCGGCTTCCTGCCACCCCGGGCGCGGTTCGTTCAGGCCGATCCGGTCGACGGCGAGCGCGGGCACGGCGAGCGCCGCCCAGAGCAGGGCGTCGCTGAGGAGGGCCCGCAGGGAACACGGAGAGCGCAGGGAACGCGGGGAGCGCAGGGAACGCGGGGAACGCAGGGAACGCGGGGAGAGCGGGGCGGGGCGCGCGGGACCGGCGGGGCGAGGGGTGCGGCGGCGGATGGGCGGCATCCCGCCGACGCTACAAGCGGCCGCACCGTCCGCGCCCCTGCCGATCGTCAGGTCCTGGCGTGCCGGGGTCGCGCGCCGAAACGTGTCAGGATCGGTGGTGCCATGACTGCCACAAGTGAAACCCCCACGAACGCGACCGCCGCCACCGCCCTCCACACCCCCGTCATCGCGTGGTTCGACGCTAACGCCCGCGACCTGCCCTGGCGCCGGCCCGAAGCCGGTGCCTGGGGTGTGATGGTCAGCGAGTTCATGCTCCAGCAGACGCCGGTCAGCCGTGTCCTGCCGGTGTACGAGCAGTGGATGCGGCGCTGGCCGCGCCCCGTCGACCTGGCCGCCGACGCCCCCGGCGAAGCGGTCCGCGCCTGGGGCAGGCTCGGCTATCCGCGCCGCGCGCTGCGGCTGCACGGCGCGGCCGTCGCGATGACGGACCGGCACGGCGGCGGCGTACCGAGCGACCACGCCCAGCTCCTCGCCCTGCCCGGGGTCGGCGAGTACACGGCCGCGGCCGTCGCCTCCTTCGCCTACGGGCAACGCCACCCCGTCCTCGACACGAACGTCCGCCGCGTCTTCGCCCGTACGGTCACCGGCGTCCAGTACCCGCCGAACGCCACCACCGCCGCCGAGCGCAGGATCGCCCGCGCCCTCCTCCCCGACGAGGAGGCGCGGGCGGCCCGGTGGGCGGCCGCCTCGATGGAGCTCGGCGCGCTCGTGTGCACCGCGAAGAGCCCGGACTGCGGGGCCTGCCCGGTCTCCGGACAGTGCGCGTGGCGGCTGGCGGGCAAGCCGGCGCACGACGGGCCGCCGCGGCGCGGTCAGACGTACGCGGGTACGGACCGCCAGGTGCGCGGCAAGCTCCTCGCCGTCCTCAGGGAAGCGGACGAGCCGGTTCCGCAGGCCGCGCTCGACGCGGTGTGGCACGAGCCGGTGCAGCGGGCGCGGGCGCTGGACGGGCTGGTCGCGGACGGGCTCGTGGAGCCCCTGGAGGACGGCCGCTACCGGCTCCCCGCCGCCTGAGGACCTCTGGCGTTCTGTGCTCGCCGTTACACAACCGATGGGCAGCCGTGCGTCTGCCGACGGCTTCCCCGGACAGTGCCGTGACAACGCCTCCGTAGCGTCATCGCCGTAAGCAAGCAGGTCACGGGGTTGGCAGTGGGACGGAGGCGGTTCTGAATGGCGCACGGCGAGGTGCTCGAATTCGAAGAGTACGTACGCACTCGGCAGGACGCCCTGCTGCGCAGCGCCAGGCGTCTGGTCCCCGACCCGGTGGACGCCCAGGACCTCCTCCAGACCGCGCTGGCGCGTACGTACGGCCGCTGGGACGGCATAGCGGACAAGTCGCTGGCCGACGCCTACCTGCGCCGCGTCATGATCAACACGCGGACCGAGTGGTGGCGCGCCCGCAGGCTCGAAGAGGTCCCGACCGAGCAGCTGCCCGACGCGAGCGTCGAGGACGGCACCGAGCAGCGTGCGGACCGCGCCCTGCTGATGGACGTACTCGGTGTACTGGCGCCCAAGCAGCGCAGTGTGGTCGTGCTGCGACACTGGGAGCAGATGAGCACGGAGGAGACCGCCGCGGCCCTGGGCATGTCGGCGGGTACGGTCAAGAGCACGCTGCACCGGGCACTGGCCCGGCTCCGGCAGGAGCTGGAGAGCCGCGAACTGGACGCGCACGCCCTGGAGCGTGCGGAGCAGGGCGACGAACGGGAGATGGAGCGTTGCGCGGCCTAGGCGGCAGGGGCAGCAGGTCCTCACTGGCGGCGGGCGCCACGGCGATGGCCGGCGCCGCCGCCGTCGGTCTGCTCGTGGTGTCGTGCCACGCCGGGGGGACGGGCGCGCGGGACGCGGGCCCGGCGCGTACGGACCCGGTGGCCAGGGCCACCCTCCCGGAGGACGAGCCGTCGCCGTCCGCCGCCAAGCGGGTCGACGCGGTGGCGCTGCTCCAGGGCGATCCGAAGGTCAGCTCCACGGTGAAGCGGGACCTGAAGCCGTGCGTCAAGGACGAGTACCCGGTCGACACGTCGTACGGGAAGCTGACCGGCGGGGCCGCCAACGACGTCGTGGTGAACGTGATGACGTGCGGGGACGCCGTGGGCCTCGGGACGTACGTGTACCGCGAGGACGAGGGCGCGTACGAGAACGTCTTCGCGGCCGAGGGCCCGGCGGTCTACGCGGAGATCGACCGCGGCGACCTGGTGCTGACCAAGCCGGTCTACGGGAAGGACGACCCGATGGCGTACCCGTCCGGCGAAGAAGTGATCACGTACCGCTGGTCCGGGAGCAAGTTCACCGTGCACGACCACGTGCACAACGACTTCAGCCGCGCGGTCGGCGGGGACGGCGACGTGGGCGGAACCGGGACTGCTCCGTCCGGCCCGCCGGACGGCTGAGCGAACGACCGAGAGAACCACCGAGAGCGCAGAGAGCAGAGAGCAGCCGATGGCCGAGACCCATGTCCTGTTCGTGGAGGACGACGACGTCATCCGCGAGGCGACACAGCTCGCTCTGGAGCGCGACGGCTTCACCGTCACCGCCATGCCCGACGGGCTCTCCGGCCTCGACGCCTTCCGCGGCGACCGGCCGGACATCGCGCTGCTCGACGTGATGGTGCCCGGCCTGGACGGCGTGAGCCTGTGCCGGCGCATCAGGGACGAGTCGACGGTGCCGGTGATCATGCTGTCGGCGCGGGCCGACTCGATCGACGTCGTACTGGGCCTGGAGGCGGGGGCCGACGACTACGTGACGAAGCCTTTCGACGGGGCGGTGCTCGTGGCCCGGATCCGGGCGGTGCTGCGCCGCTTCGGGCACGCGGGCGGGCCGGGCGGCCGTACGTCCGACGAGGGGGCGGGGCCGGACGGCGGGCTGCTCGTCTTCGGTGAGCTGGAGATCGACACCGAGGGCATGGAGGTCCGCAGGAGCGGCGAGCCGGTGGGGCTGACGCCGACGGAGATGCGGCTGCTGCTGGAGTTCTCGTCCGCGCCGGGCACGGTGCTCTCGCGCGACAAGCTGCTGGAGCGGGTCTGGGACTACGGGTGGGGCGGGGACACCCGGGTGGTGGACGTCCACGTGCAGCGCCTGCGTACCAAGATCGGCCAGGACCGCATCGAGACGGTCCGCGGCTTCGGCTACAAGTTGAAGCCGTGAGCCGGCGTTTCCAGTCCCTCCGGCGCCCGGGGGCCGGGGCGCGGGGCGGCGCCCCGGCCGTCGCGCGCCCCGGCCCCCGCCCCGCCCTGCGCACCGGCGTCCGCTGGAAGATCAGCATCGCGATCGCCGCCGTCGGCGCGCTCATCGCCGTCGCGCTCAGCCTCGTCGTGCACAACGCCGCCCGCGTCTCGATGCTCGACAACGCCCGCGACGTACAGATCGAGCGCCTCCAGTTCGCCCAGCGGTGGTACGAGTCCTCGCGCGAGCCCCGGTTCGGCACCAAGATCAACGATCCGGCCCTGCCCGAGGAGCTCCAGGCGAGCATGGCGAACGGCCGCCGGGCCACCTACGTCTCGGAGCACGACGACGGCGTGCCCGACGTGTGGGCCGCCGCGCCCCTCGCCAACGGGGACGTCCTGTCGCTGCACACCCGGTTCACCGACCGCAGCGCCACCGTCATGGCCGACCTCGACCGCGCCCTGGTCATCGGTTCGGTCTCGGTCGTCTTCGGCGGCTGCGCGCTCGGCGTGCTGATCGGCGGCCAGCTCTCCCGCCGCCTGCGCAAGGCGGCCACCGCCGCGGGCAAGGTCGCGCAGGGAAACACGGAGGTACGCGTGCGGGACGCCATCGGCGGCGTCGTACGCGACGAGACCGACGAGCTCGCGCGCGCGGTCGACGCCATGACCGACGCCCTCCAGGAGCGGCTGGAAGCGGAGCGGCGCGTCACCGCGGACATCGCCCACGAACTGCGCACCCCGGTCACCGGCCTGCTCACGGCGGCCGAGCTGCTGCCGCCCGGCCGCCCGACCGAGCTCGTACGGGACCGGGCGCAGGCCATGCGCACGCTCGTCGAGGACGTGCTGGAGGTGGCGCGGCTCGACAGCGCGGCGGAGCGGGCGGAGCTCCAGGAGATCGCGCTCGGCGAGTTCGTCGGCCGCCGGGTCGCGCTCTTCGATCCGGACGCGGTGTTCCGGGTGGTGCACGAGTCGTGGGTGAACACCGACCCGCGCCGCCTGGAGCGCATCCTCGTCAACCTCCTCGGCAATGCCGCCAAGCACGGCCGGGCTCCCCTCGAGGTCACGGTCGAGGGCCGGGTCGTCCGGGTCCGCGACCACGGTCCCGGATTCCCGGAGGCGCTGCTCAAGGAGGGGCCGAGCCGGTTCCGTACGGGCAGCAGCGACCGGGCGGGGCGCGGGCACGGCCTGGGCCTGACGATCGCGGCCGGCCAGGCGCGCGTCCTCGGGGCACGCCTCACCTTCCGCAACGCGCACCGGGACGGCGGGGCGATCGCGGTCCTGTGGCTGCCGGAGCACGCGCCGACCACCACCGGCAGCTTCCCCGTCGTACAGCTCCCGGACGCCGGGACGCGCCCTTAGCGGGGCCGGCGGGCCCCGGCGGTCCGGAGGACTCCCGGGGGAACGCGGAACGTCACGTCGCCGGTTCCCCCACCGCACCGGACGAGGCCGTCCTCGCACACCCGCCGGCGGAGGGCGGCCTTGAGGCGTGCCTGCGGGTCAGGGGCCGGCGTCCGCCCGGACTGCCGCTGGGCACGGCGCTGCTTCCGGCAGGATGCGGTGCCGGTACCGGCATGCGGCACTGACAACGGACGGACAGCCGGACAGCCCCCGGCGCGAACGACACTGTTGGGAAACAGGCCGTGGTCATTGCGTCCCGTCGCCGTCAGGCGACGGGACGCAATGCTTCGAAGCGAGAGGTGCGGGTCCCGGCTCGGGGAGTGCCG
>NZ_BAAAUD010000100.1:0-14895 GCF_039533765.1 Streptomyces enissocaesilis
CCTCGCCGAGGATCTTCGTCGACCCTGGGAGCGGCCGGCGCAGCCTCGTCGGCTCACCCCTGCCCGGGTCCGCCGGGGGTTCCGCCACCTCCGCGTGAAGACCGCCCGTCCCGCCGACGTGCCCAGACCCTCCAAGCCCGGACCCGGACGCCCACCCGGCTCGAAGAACCGCAGGTCAGCCCCACGTCACGAACCTGGAAAGACCGTGAAACGAATCGAAACCCTCACCGAACACATCCGCCTAAAACAGCAGCGAGGTTAATGATCAAGCTCAGGTGAGGCGGACTCCGCGCTGCTCGTGTTCACGGGATCAGCGCCACCCCTCCCCATCCGGCGCGGTCGGTGAGAACCCCGGTGTTGGCATCCGGACGCCAGCGCGGCCAACTGGTGAAGCCGGGCTCCACCAGTTCGGTGCCCTCGAACAGCTCGATCGTCACGGACGGCTCGCGCAGCAGGTACGGGATGGCACCCGAGCTGTTGTATTCGTCCTGCACGACCTGGTGCGCGGCGTCAGCGGCCGTGGAGTGGCTCAGGGCGAGGTAGCTGCCCGAGGGGAGGCGGTCGACCAGGCGCTTGACCAGACCGCGGGCCTCGTCCCAGTCGACGATGTGGCCGAGCACGTCGCTGATGACGAGGCCGATCGGCTGGGTCATGTCCAGAGTCTTGGCTGCCCCGTTCAGTACCGTTTCGGTGTCGCGCATGTCCGCCTCGACGTAGGCCGTGGCGCCTTCGGGCGTGCTTGTGAGCAGCGCATGGACGTGCAGCAGAACGATCGGGTCGTGGTCGACGTAGACGACCTTGCTGGTGGGGTCGATCCGCTGGACGACTTCGTGGGTGTTGTTGGAGGTGGGCAGCCCTGCACCGAGGTCTATGAACTGCCTGAGGCCGGCATCCTTGGCCAAGAAGGTCGTGGTGCGGCGCAGGAAGTCCCGCGATTCCCCGGCGAAGGGAACGATGAGGGGGTACCTGCTGCTGTAGGCGTCGCCGGCGGCCTGGTCGGCGAGGTAGTGGTCCTTCCCGCCCAGCCAGTAGTTCCAGACCCGGGCCGAGTGAGGAACGGACGTGTCGATCTGCGGGGACAGTCGCGTTGGTTCTGTCATGAGAGCAGTGCTTCCTTCGATTTGTCTGGATGAGGTGCGATAACGCATGCATGATCGAGCAGCACGTGATAGGCCGTCACCGTATTGAGGGCGTCGGAGACATCAGCGGTTCCAGGTAGTGTCCCTTCTCTGACCACATGATCTGGAATCTCGGGAACGTCCACGCGGTAGAGGGTCACGGTCGGCATCCCGGTCATGGCATGCAGCGGCCCGTTGAGCGGGTGGATTTGCAAGGCCACATCCGCGCGCTCGGCGGCCGCGCGGAGCGCGAGCCGCTGGTCGTTCGTCACCTTGGTGCCACCGACCTCGGTGTTCAGCGCGGCGGCGGACATGAGCGCCCAGAGGCGTGTGTTGCGGTCCCGTAGCCGTTTTTGCCGTTCCATCAGCAGGCTGGCTCGCTGTTCCCGGGCCTCGGGGGAGAGGTCCGGCCGGCGAACGTCGTCGACGGCGCGGGCGTAGGCCTGGGTGCGCAACAGGGCAGGGACGAGAGCTGGTTCCCAGACTCGGATGATGCTCGTCGCAGATTCCACGCTCATCAGGTCGAGTTGCCAGGGGTCCATGACCGAGCGCCAGGGGTGCTACCAGCCGGGCAGATTCGCCCTCGCGAGTTGCCCAAGAACTCTTTCGATTTCCGCGAGCCCTGCTCCGTATGCCTTGAGAAGGGTATGGACTTGACCCTCGTCCAGAGAGGTCTCGGCCAATTCGATACGGCGAACAGTTGCCGCGTGAGCCCCGAGTGCTTCGGCGGCCACCCTTCTGGTCATCCCTGCTGCCTCTCGCAGGGTTTTCAGCCGAGTGGCGAGAACTAGGGTCCGTCTTCGAATTGATCTTGCCCAGAGCAGGAGTGATGCGAGTGTGACCGCTGCTTTGTAGGAGGTGGCGGTCTTCTCGTAGCGGGTGGCGATGCCTCGGAAGGGCACTGTCACGTTGGCTGGCGGGGTGGAATGATCTTCGGGTTGATCATGGTGGAGGGGGTTGTCCGTGGGCAGTATGCCGCCGTCGTACAAGGGGCACCGGTACCCGGTGGAGGTGATCTCCCACTGCGTGTGGCTGTACTTCCGCTTCCCGTTGTCATTCCGTGAGGTGGCGGAGCTGATGCTGCAGCGCGGCGTCATCGTGTCCCACGAGACGATCCGCCGGTGGTGTCTGAAGTTCGGGCAGTCCTACGCCAACGCGCTGCGCCGCCGGCGTGCGAGGCCGGGCGACAAGTGGCACCTGGACGAGGTCTTTCTTACGATCAACGGCGAGCGGAAGTACCTCTGGCGCGCGGTCGACCAGGACGGCAACGTGCTGGACGTCCTCGTCCAGAGCCGGCGCCACAAGGCCGCGGCCAGGCGCTTCTTTCGTCGGCTCCTCCGAGGAATCGGGGCCGTGCCGCGGGTGATCGTCACGGACAAGCTTCGTTCCTACCGCGCGGCCCACCGCGAGGCGATGCCCTCGGTCGAGCGCCGCTCCCACAAAGGCCTGAACAACCGGGCCGAGAACTCCCATCAGCCGACGAGGCAGCGCGAGCGGGCGATGAAGGGCTTCCGCAGTACCGGCGGGGCGCAGCGGTTTCTGTCCGCCTTCAGCGGCATCTCGCCCCACTTCCGGCCCCGCCGCCACTTGATGACCGCCTCCGGCCACCGCGCCGAGATGACCGTCCACTTCGCGATCTGGAAGCAGGTCACCGGCGCTGCCCACCTGCCCACCACGGCCTGAAGACAGGCCCGGGCCGCAGGCCCACCATGCCCCGACGCACCATCAGGCAGTCACGCACCCAACAACGTGACAACGCCCGCCGCCGAGCAGCATCACGCGCATGCACGAAAGCGGTACGGCTCGACAACGCACCAGCGTATCGCTGCGCTGTCGGCCGCTGCCGAAGGCCACGCCCAGCTGCAACAGGGGCAAATCGAAGCGGCGTGCGCGACCTGGGACAGAGCGCTGGACACGATGACCGGCATCCGTTCCTCCCGGACACGTAAGGCCGTGCAGTCGATGCGTTCAGACCTTGGGCGATTCCGGACACGTGGGGCGCGCCCGGCCCTGGAGCTCGATGAGCGAGCTCGTACCTGGCTGCGCGAGGCCGTCTGACGAATGCGCCAGCCTAGATGTGGACACCGGTCAACGCCGCAGTCACGTCTATCGAACGCGCTCCCTGGCCTCTCCCGTTGCCCAGCGCAGTCCGGTGTCCTTGTCACCACTCCAGATGTACTGCTGATCCGGGGTGCGGGTCATACCGAAGTCATAGAGGCTCGGTGCGCCGGCGTCCTGCCACCTCTTCCACGCCCGATCAACCTCTTCGGCCAGGCGCCGGGGGCCGCCCTGATAGGCCACAGCGGGGCCCGTCTCCGGTGAGACGAGGGTGGCCCACGAAGAGCGACCGTCGTGCAGCCACGCGATCACGCCGTCGGCTGCCTCCGTCGTGATCCGAACCTCGGGCAAGACGACGCGCAGCGCGAACCGCAAGTTCCAGTCGGAGTGCAGCGGCAGCAGGTCCCTGGCGATGGGCCCTTCCGTCTCCGGCAGGGCATCGCCGCGGACCTGGTCCAAGGGCTTGCCGGGGGCGGTGTCGCGGCTGGGCATGAACATAGCCAGGCCCTGCATCCAGCCGCTGGCCGATTGGCCGTCGGCTGCCACGGTGAGCGCCACGTGCCCGAGCCTTCCCCACGGGGTGACGATGCGGCCGCCGGGCCGCATCTGCTCAACCCACGCCCACGGCACCTCGTCGACCGCGTACGTCGCCACAAGGCGGTCGTACGGCTGACGATCCGGGAACCCGCGGGTACCGTCGCCCACTTCCACGGCGACCTCAGCACCCACGCCCTTCAGATGCTCGCGCGCCGCGGCCGCAAGCTGGGCGTCGGCCTCCACACTGGTCACCTGTCCCGGGCCCGCCCGTTCGCTCAGCAGCGCGGCGTTCCAGCCCAGTCCTGTGCCCAGCTCCAGCACGCGGTGGCCCGGTTCGACCATCAGCGAGTCGAGCATGTCCACCACGACCGACTGACACGACAGGCTGGAGGTCGCCAGCCCGTCTGTAATCTGCGTGATGGTGGAGTCGTTGGGCCCTGGGTAGACGAGTTCGGCCCAGCGCCCCGGGTCGTGAGCGCGGTCTACGGGGACATACGCCGCCCCGTTCCACGCCCATACCCGGTCCGGGGCGAAGCGGTGCCGAGGCAGCTTCTCGACGGCTTCGCGGACCCATGGGGAATCTGCCGGCCAGGTCCCTTGGTCGTCCATGACGCGCGCGAGCCGGTGCCGGAGTTCAGTGAGCTCGTCCACGAGCCGCTACTTCCGGCGGGTGCCGCTGGGCGGCGGCGGGTCGGGAGCTTTCCCGTCCGAGTTCCCCGGCGGAGGCTTTCCCTGGCTCGGGTCCGGGTCCGGCTTGCGGTGATCAGCCACAACGACTGCCTCTCTCTTCCCTCAGCAGGACTCGCTAGCACCAGGGTGATACCCCACCCGCAGCGTTGGTAGGCGAACCACAGGCAATGGCCGAATCCCCTCGCCCTATGGCTAAGGGATTCTCCCTCTGGACGCCCAACGAGCACGGCAGTCTTCCGGCACGATTCCCGCGCTCGTCGTGGGCCGCCTTCGTGACCGGAGTTCGCGCCGGCGAGTTCGACGCGCGCTCCTGACCACACGCTGCGCCTCATGAAACATGGCGGTCCCCCTCAGACACAGTGAGGGAGACCGCCATGTGGGGTTCAGTACTGGTATGAGTCGTTGATCGAGTAGTCGGAATTCTGGGGTGTGCGGCCATTGATGGGCGCACGATGTCACGGTGCGTGGCTGCGTCCGTCCCGAGGGGCGAAGGCTTCGAGAGCGTCTGCGTCGGTTGCTCGCGTGTGGAGGAAGTAGTCGGCCCACTCGGCGATTTCAGGGTAAGAGGAGTCCTGGGTGACCTGGGTGATGGCTGCCTCGATGTCGAAGGCTGTGGAGCGTAGTTCGACGCCGGGGCCCAGGAGCGCCCAGTGGGCCCCGGCCCTTCCGTAGGGCATGCCGATGCTGCCGGGGTTGATCACAAGTCGGCCGTGGGCGAGGCGGACGAACGGCATGTGTGTGTGCCCGCAGACCACCGTGCGGATATCGGTGTCAAGCCCGCTGAGTACTTCTCGCCAGCGGTCGAGGCGTGAGTCGACCAGGACGACCTCTTCATCGTCCCGGGGGGTGGCGTGGCAGAACAGCACCTTCCCCAGGCCGTGTACTGGCAGAGAGCGTGATTGCGGCAGCTGGCCGAGAAGGTCGATGTGGTCTTCGCGTAGTTGTTCGGCGGCCCAAGGAGCGATCGGATCGGGGATCGAGTCGCGTTGGCCGCGACGGTATTCGAGGAGTTCACGGTCGGCGTTGCCGCTGATCCAGACGACGCGGTTGCCGAGAGAGGTCAGCCGGTCGAGAACCTGGGTCGGTTGCGGACCGGCGGTGATGTCGCCGGTGAGCACGATGCGATCGGCGGCACTCACCTCTGGTTCGGCGAGCACGGCCTCCAGGGCCGGCAGGACTCCGTGAATGTCGGACAGTACGGCTACTCGGTTCAGCATGCTCACCACTGTGGGATGAGGTCTCCTTGGAGGAGGGACCGTTCGCCTGACGCGTAGTTCCAAGGAGATGACTGCTTCAGCGCGCGTGGTCGCCGGGAGCGTACTTCTTCCAGGTGCCTCCGGCCTGCGCGGCGACGGCCTCGGTATGAACGGCGTGATAGCCGAGCATCCCCGCAACGACCGAGGGCGGCGCCTGGAGGACGAGTTGCCGCAGGGTGGCGGTCCGGCTGTGGAGGGTGGGGACTCCCGCGGTGGTCAGCCGCTTGCCGAGGGTGGCGGGGTCCATGGGCTGTCCGGCCCGGCGTCCCGGGAAGAGCCAGTCGCTGGCGGGAAGAGTGCCGCCTGGCCGATTCGGGCGTCCGTCACGTATGTAGCCAAGCAGTAGCTCGGCAAAGGGCTCGGGAACCGGTGTGGGCGGGTCGCCGAGGAGGAGCGCGACCTGGTCGCCGTCGTGCTGGACATCGTGGACGGTGAGCCGGACGAGCCGGCGGACGGGCTGGGCATAGAGGAGGATCAGGGCTGCCGCGATCCGTTCCATGAGTGGGAGATCGTCGCGGGTCATGATCTTGCGGATTAGAGCGATGCGGTGGTGCTGGCTGATCGGGGCCGGGTTCTCCGTGCGGATCGTGGGGACTTTCAACCGGGGCATGACCTGGTGGTCCATGCTCCAGCGCAGGAACGCTTGGACGACGCGGCGGGCGGTGGCGTCCTGGGCGAACCAGGCGTCGAGGTCTGCCTGGGTGCACTCGCCGACGGCGCGGTCCCGTTCGGCGAGCCAGGTGAGGAAGGCGGCTGCCTGGATGAGCTGGGTGCGGGCGGTTTTGATGGCCCCGGGGCCGAGGGGCCGCTTGGCGGCGGTGGCCCGGAGCTTGCGCAGGATGTGCCAGGTGGCGAAGCGGTTCAGGAGCTGACGGTGTTCGAGGTTCTTGATGCTGTCGAGCCATTCGGGGAGGCGGCGTTCGAACAGCAAGAGGTGCCGGTCGCGGTGCGGCAGGACGCTGGTGTGCATGAGCAGGTCACGGACGTGGGCGACCGACCGCCAGGGCGAGAGCGTGCTCAATCCCTCGTGGGTGAGAGGCACTTCGCCGCGGGCGAGGGCGCACAGGATCTTCTGGACGTGTGGCTTGCCGACCCAGGTCAGCGTTGCCTTGGGACGAGGCACGGACCTGACCTCGTCGAAGAACGGCACGAGTTCGGGCCGGACGCGGCCGGCGCCGTCGTCCAAAAGTTCTTCCAGTCTCTCGGCCAGGACGCAGTTTCCACATACTCCGAGCAGGTAGCGGCGGGCCTCTCGGCCGCAGCGTTCGCAGTGAAACTCGCCCAAGCCGCCCGCGCAGTTGGTGCACCACCGGCCGCCGTCCGGTGCGATGCCGGGAGTGAGACGGTCGACGCCGCAGCCGACGCACTGCCCATAGGTCTCCAGCGCGTGGTCGTAGCAAGCGGAGCACAGGTAGCCCTCGGGCCAGTGGGCGGCTCCGAGACGGACAGCCCGGTGACAGCGCGCGCAGAACAGGTCCTCGGGCCGGACCCGGATGCGGCTCATTTATCCGGGCGGACACGGGCCCGCTTAGGCCTGACCGTGGCCGCGAGGTCGACCACGTCGGCGCCGCCGGAGGCGGCGGTGCGGCGCGGGGCCGCGTTCTCCGCCTTGGTGGCGATCAACTCGGCGGGAGTGACGTCGAGGATGTCACAGAGGGCGGCGAGGACGGGCAGGGACAGTCGCTCGGGGGTCTGGGTGACCAGTCGCCAGACCTGGACCGAGGACAGTTCGATGCCGCGGTCGGCCAGTAGCGGTGACAGGTCGGAGGCGACGAAGATGCCGCGCGTGGCCATTACCTCGCGCAGCCGCCACTGGTAGCTGACCTGGCGTTTCATCAGGCTCTCCTTGCCGGCCGCAGGGCGGCCTCCATCGTCGCGTCCAGCGCTCTGCGCAGGGTGCGGGTGCGGAAGTCGGAGGATACGCAGGTGTAGATCGCGGTCGTGGACGCGTAGTCGTGGCCGACTTGTTCCTGGACGAACCGGGCGTCCCAGCCGTCCTCGATCAGGTGGGTCACGTACGACCTTCGAAAGGAGTGGAAGTCCAGTCCCTCGTCCAGGCCGAGCGCGTCCCGGTAGGCAGCGAAGCGGGTGTTCATCTGGGAGAAGCCGATGCGGGCCGAGCGTTCCGAGGGCCACAGAGCCCTGGTGCCGGACGTGGCGAACAGCGGCCGGACCTCCTCGTTCCACTGCTGGAGGATCTCCGCCGACCAGTCCCAGACCGTCAGCACGCTGCGGCGCTTCGGGGGCGAGCCCTTCTTCGCCTTGCCGTGGCGGATGTAGCAGACGCCGTAGTCGCCGAACTCCGGGCCCTCGGGGTTGCGGCCGAAGTCGACCGTGTCCAACATCCGGGTCTCGTTGCGGCGCAGGCCAAAGGCGTACGCGGTCTTGAAGAGCACCGCGTCACGGAACGCGGGCAGCCAGCCCTTGCGGCCCCGGCCCCGAACCTTGGTGACCTGGTCGTCGGCGTAGTCGAAGAACGCCTGCAACTCGTCCTGGGTGAAGGGCCTCTTCGCCGCGTCGGCTTCGGCGTCCTCCACGTGCACCGCGGCGTTCCACTCGTGCACGATCTGTATGGGGTGAGTGCCAAAACGTTCTTCGCAGGTCGCAGCCCAGCCGTAGGCGGGGTCGACAGTGAAGTTACAGAACGAGCGCACGACACCTTGATAGTTGCGCAGCGTGGAGCGCTTCAGCCCGCGGACCGCTCGCAGATCGCCCATCCACTCGTCGAGCATCTGCGGCGACCAGGTCCACGGGAAGGTGTCGGCGTGCCGAGCGAAGGCCCGCACCGTTTTCTCCCGGCCCTCGATCGTGGAGAACGCCAAGTTGCGCGCCAGCTGCTGGTTGCGCCAGCCGTCCAGCATCGCGGTGAAGACCTGCTCGTCGGGCCGCAGCAGCGGCAGATCGCTGACCAGATGCAGCCCCGCTGCCCCGGGCGCGAGGCTATTCCTGCTCATCAAAAGCACTCTCCGTCACTTACATCAGACGAAGGGATCTTTCATTAGATGTAAGTCGATCGCAAACATGCAGGTAGGAAGCCTGCCTGTGGTCGCATTGAGGGCCCCGGAAGCGACCTGCCCAGCTGGAGGGACCACATAGGCTGAGTCCCTGGCCTGCGTCGATGAGTGACAGATCCTCCGATGTGCAGCCCGACCGCAGTGCTGCATTAGATGAAATTGCGGTCGCTTCCGAGATACGCGCCAAAGGGGCAACGGGATGATCTTGAAGCCCTGATCCGCTCGGATTTACGTGCGGTGGCGTGCAGCGGGGTCGCGTTCGGCGAGGTGCCGGGCGACCGAGTCGACGCCGGGGCGGGCGTACCGCTCCAGGGATCGGACGGAGGCGTGGCGGGAGTGGGCCAGCAGCATCGGGATCGAGGTGCCGTCCTCCGCGTCGTGCGTCAGGGCACTGTGCCGTAGCCGGTGAAGCGTCCAGCCGTCCAGATCCTCGATGTCGTCGGGTGAGGCGAGGGGGTTGGCCAGCAGTCGGGTGTTCTCCTCGAAGATCTCCTCAGCGCGGCGGTAGGAGAGCCGGGCCCGGCCGGTCTCCGGGCACACGTCGAGCGCCGGTGTTCCGGCCGGGGCCTTGCGGTCGGTGAGGAACAGCGGGCCACGGGTACGGCGGGCGATGAGTCGGGCGATGAGTCGGGGGAGGAGCTGGGCGGTGCCGGACTGCCAGTGAATCCACTCGGTCGCCCCGCCCTTGGCGGTGATCCTGCCCCGCTTGTCCTGCGGGTAGAGGTCTTCCACGTTGAGGCACAGCACCTCGTCGGCCCGTGCGGCGGACTCGTAGAGCATCTTCCACTGAATCTTCTCCCGCAGCGCGACGTCGAGGCGCCACAAGGCGGCGATCTGGTTCTCCGCGAGGGCCTTGGTACGGTCGGGCGGCGCCGGCCGCTGCTCGATGCCGATCGTGGGATCGCCTTCGATCCAGCCTTGGCGCTGTCACCAGCCGATCGCCTTGCGCGCGATGGACAGTTCCCGGTTGACGGTGTCGGCGTCCATCTCGTCCGCCCGCGCCGCCGCCAGCTCAGCCAGCACCTCCGGCAGTGCCGGGTCGCCGATCGCGGCGACGGGGAAGACGGGGGGCTTCGCGCCCCGGCGGGCGGATCCGGTCGGCGCCGGTTCGCCGGCGAGCATCCATCCCCACGTCGTCAGCGAGATCCGGTAGATCCGCGCGGAGGACTTCGCGATGCCCGCGCCGGTGAGGTAGCGCTCGACCGCCGCGGTGTACGACGAGGGCGGGGCGGACAGAGGTACGACCCGAGCGCGCGGCAACCGAAGCGCGCCCCCACTCCCGAGATCGGTCACCGGTTCGATCGTCACGCCCGCTCCGCCCTTCCGGCACTGCCGCAGTAAATGCGTACACCTCACCCCTGCGGCCGGAATGCCCCGACACAGGTCGCGATGATCACGGTATGGTCTCTGCCGCAGTAAATCCGGCATTTACTGCGGCGGCAAGCTGCGTCGGAGTCACGGAACGATGACCAGGGGTTCCTACTCGCTATTGCCTGTTCCGGCCGCACTTCTGCCGCCCCCTCCTGCTGACAACGGCGTCGGCCGACCGGTGATGCTCAGTCCTGCGTGGAGATGCAGAAAGGGTGGCCTGCGGGGTCCAGCAGGACCCTCCGCTCATCGGGGTGCGGTTGGACAGGGGGTTCCACGGCGCCCAGTGCCAGCATCCGTGCCTGGGCGGCGTCTAGATCGTCGACGCCCAGTTCCATGTGAGCCTGCTTGCCCTGAGACGGGTCCGGCCAGGTCGGACGCCGGTAGTCGGCCACCCGGATGAAGCCCAGTCCGGGTGACCCCTCGCGGCCGAGCAGGATGAAGTCGTCGCTGGAGTAGATGACGGGCAAGTCGAGCGCGGTGCCGTAGAAGCGGGCCAGTTCGGCGGGGTCCGGGCAGTCGAAGTCGACGGACAGCAAGCGGATCGCGGGTCCGGATGTGGGTTCGATACTCATGGGGAGGACGCTATGACGGAACCAGGACAGTTCCGGTCCTGGTCATGGGGAACACTTCGAGATGTGATCAGCACCTCTGCCCGCCTGCTGCGACTGGTCTCGCTGCTGTCCACTCGACCGACGTGGACCTGCCGCGAGCTGGCCGAGCGAATGGGGGTCACCGACCGCACGGTCCGGCGGGACATCGCCCGGCTGCGGGAATTCGGCTACGGCATCGAGTCCGACTCCGGGCCGTGGGGCGGCTACCGCCTCGGCGGTGGCACCCGGGTGCCACCGCTGATCCTCGACGACGAGGAGGCGCTTGCCGTGGCCGTCGCGCTGCGAGAGGCCGCGCTCAGCGGCGTCTTGGGCAGCGACCAGGCCGCGCTGTCGGCACTGTTGAAACTTCGGCAGGTCCTACCGCCCCGGATCGCGGACCGGCTGGGGGAGATGGATGCGATCTTCGTACACACTCCCAGGCCCGAGGGACGTCAGATCTCGCCCGGCGTGCTGCTGGAACTGGCCGCCGCCTGCCGTCGCGGCGAGCGCACCCGTCTTTCGTACCGGGACCATGCGGGGAACGCCACGATCCGGGACATCGACCCCTACCGCCTGGTACACACAGGCCGCCGCTGGTACTTCGTCGCCCGGGACGTGGCCCGGGACCAGTGGCGGACATTCCGGGCTGACCGGGTGGTACAGGTACAGCCGACCGGACATACCGTCGAACTTGTCGACCCGCCCGACCCGGCGTTCCTCGTCTCTCGATCCATCGCGGGCGTCGTGTACCCGCTCTATGTCACAGTCCGGCTAGCGCACCCCATGGACCAGGCGCTACGGCTGGTCCCGCCCACGATCGGCACCCATCACCCAGACGGCCCTGATGCCACCATCGTCGAAATCGGCGGCAACGACGCCGACCAGCTCGCCACATACCTCCTCAGCCTGGGCACCACGCTACGGGTCCTGTCACCGGACCGCGTACGGGAGGCGCTGCTGCGCCGTACCCGAGAGCTTTTCGAGGACAACGGGGGCTGTCAGCCCCGGTAGCGGGCGTGCGCCGGGTACGAGGCCTCAGCCGTAACTGGTGTCAGAGGGGCGCTCAGCTCCTTCGGACGGATGTGATCAGCGGGTGTCTTCAGGACCGGCCCGGACGGCGGGTCCGCGATGGCCAACCTACAGAAGTCCTAGGTAGCAGCTGCAGGGGTGAGGATCTGTGCCGGTGCGCTCACCGGCACTTCGACCGGCACGCAGGCTCAAGCGCCGGTCGCAATCGTCCCGTACGCAGCTCGCGGTCGGTCAAGCGGCCTGGTCGAGTCCGGCGGCGGTCAGGTCCTGCGCGCGCAGCGGGGTGAAGTCGACGTCGAGTTTCGGGTCGTACGCGTCGGGCTGGATGCCGAGTTCGTGGGTGCTGTACTCGCCGAACCGATTGATGTGCTCGGTCAGGTACGGCGAGATGTGCGCCAAGTCTTCCGGGTCGATCTCCCATCCCTCCTCCAACAGCTGCTGCACGATCTCCGCGATGTCCAGGGCGTTGTGGAAGATCACCGCGTTCGTGAGCAGCGCGTTGAACTTCATCTCCTTCTCCTGCTCGATGGGGTCGTTGTCGGCGATGACGCCGCGGTTGCCGAAGCCGACCCACTGGGAGAACCGTTTGAACGACTCGACCTTGTTGGTCGCCGCGGTCACCCGCCGGCGCAGCGGCGCGTCGGAGAGGTAGCGCAGCAGCTGCACGGTACGGATCACGCGGCCGACCTCGCGGAAGGCCGAGTAGGTGGCGTTCTTCCGCGAGCCCGACCGCAGCCGCTTGAGCAGCGTGGAGGAGGAGATGGTGCCCTCGCGTACGGAGACGGCCACCCGCATCAGGTGGCGGAACTGGGACTCGATCAGGTCAAAGTCGATGACGTTCTTGCCCGGCTCCCCGAACAGGGCGTCGATGTGCACGTACTCCGTCTGCTTGGAGGGCCGGTAGAAGGTCAGGTCCTTCCAGTTCCTGATCCTGGGCATCAAGTCGAAGCCCAGCAGGTGGGCGAGCGCAAAGACAGGGAAGCTCTGGCCCTGCGTATCCGCGTGCACCGTGGTTGGTTGCACCTCGGAGGTGTTCTTCAGCAGGCCCTCGATGATGTAGACGGCCTCCCACACCCCGCACGGGATGAAGTGCGTGAACAACGCGATGTAGGTGTCCGAGACGTGGTGGTAGGCGATCCCGCCCGGCTTGCCGTACCTCACGCTCGTCTCGGAGAGCAGGTTGTCGAGATAGGTGTCCATGTGGGTGCCGTCCGCCGCGACGGTGGTCTCGTTACCCCACGCGCGGGAGATGTCGAGGCGGGCGTGCGCGTTGACCAGGTCGGCGATCGCCTCGTTCAGCAGCTGAATCGAGAAGTGCTTGTTGGGGACGTACGACAGCTCGTGCCCGCTCACGCCGGGGATGTGCCGGGCGGCCTCGTACGGGTCCATGTTGGTGCCCTTGACGAATGAGACGATCACATAGCGGCCCAAGGGGTCGGTGAGCTTGGGCTCGTTGCCGGATGGCGGGCCGAAACGGCGCCACCACTTCACCCAGTACGCGGTCCGGGCCACGATCCCCATCAGGGAACGCTCCGGCATCCTCGCCTTGATCTCCTGCTCCAGCCGCCTCGCCGAGGGCCGCTGACCGTCCGCCCTAAACACCTTCAACGACGGGACGCCCGCCTCCGGATCGATGATCAGGCCGTCGTTCTCCGGGTACCCGGCGTCCGCCGCCGCGGCGGCGTTTCGCAGCTTGTCCTCCAGCTGCCGGCGGAAGAACTTCGCGTCGAACTCGGCGCTCTCTCCCGCCTCGGCGAGGCCGACCTCCACCAGGTAGGACCCCAGCGTCGCCTGGACGACCTCCCAGGCCAGCAGTTTCTCGGACCGGTCGGCGTACTCCTCCGAGCCGACCACCGCGACGTCGCCGGTACGCAGTTCCTCGGCGAGCGCGGTGAAGACCATCGCCTCGAAGTGCTTGCGCACGAACTGCCCGATCCGGGTCTTGTCGAGGACGGCCTTGCGCCAGTTCTGGGTGGCGAAGGAGATGTCGACCTCCTTGCCCTCCTCGTTGAAGGCGGTGATGTACCCGCCGCGGGCCGCCTGATGCCGCTGGGCGTGCGCGAGGGCGTCCAGCACCCGGCTGTCCTCGCTGATCGCGGTGAACTTCAGCTTGTCGTTGTCGGCCAGGTCGAACATCACCGCCCGGTCCCGGCCGATCTGCCCGTACAGCAGCACTTCCCAGAAGTTGTCGTGGTGAGCGGAGACCTTCTCGATCTGCTCGTACTGCTTCGCGAAGCCACCGAAGCCCTTCACCGCGCGGGTGACCGCGCCGAACCCGCCGGCCTGCACCACCTGGGCCTTCACCACGGCGAGGACCGCCGGCAAGACCCTGCCCTTCAGCCGCGTCGCGACCTCGTCCACCGACGCCTCCTCGTCCAGACCATCCAGGGCCTGGCGGACCTCGGCGGTCATGGCCGCAGTCTTCGTGAGCGCCTCTTGGGCCGGGCCGCCCTCGTGGATGTGCTTGAGCACCGTGCGGTAGTTCCCGATCAAGGACTCGACGATCTCCCGCTCGGCGAGCCGGATCTCCTCCAGCTCCCCCTTGGCCTTCTTGATCTTCGTCGCCACACGCTTGCAGAACATCATCGCCAGGTCGTCCCGCACCCGCATCCGCGCCTTGTGCGTCAGGGCCGCGACCAGCGCGATACGTTTGACGGGGACGAAGTCCCGCAGCTCCGAGGCATCCGCCGCCTCTACCTCCCCGGCGAAGTCGGTGACCTTCCCCGCAGCGACCCCCTCCATCCACACATCGGTGTCGTCGAGCTCGTCCAGCCATTCCAGACGCTCGGTCAGGTTCTTGAAGTACGACCAGGCCGAACCCTTGGCAGGCTTCTTCAGCCGGTTGAACAGCGTCGCCCCGTCGCTGTTACGGTCCTCCAGCAGCCGCATGAGCCCCGCCCGCTGAGCAGCGCTCATCCGGTCGTGGATACCCGCGCAGATCGAGGCGTTCACCTCGGTGCGGATCTTCGAGGCCATCCTGTCGAAGGTGGAGAACCCCAGCAGCTCCAGCCCGGCCTCCACCACCTTCTCCAGCGCGATGTTGATGAGGTCCGCCGGGCGGTTCTTCGCCGTGGCCTCCTTACGGATCGACTGCTCGACGATCTGCCGGGCCTTGGCCTGGTCGTAGCTTGGTGTTTAACCTCGGCCGTTCACCTGACCTGCTGATCTTGGTTCGTTCCCGGGACAGCAGGGCGGCCGTTCTTCACGCTTCGAGGTGTCGAGCAACGTCACG
>NZ_BAAAUD010000101.1:0-15465 GCF_039533765.1 Streptomyces enissocaesilis
AACCCGCCCCCATCCGCGTATCTCATACACCACGGATACAGCCATCCACCCACACCCCCCAGGGACTTCGCGAGAATTCACCCCGACGAGCGCAAGTCAGTAATGGGGTGATCATGGCGAGCTGGTCCGACACACTGGTTCGATGCAGCACGATGATGAACAGCCGTTGCCTGGCGGCAACGTCAGTGATGGTGTCGTTCGCGTCGGAGATACCGTTCGCCGTCCGGCCGGACCGTGGACTCCCTCCGTGCATGCCCTGCTTGCCCACCTGCACGAGGTGGGATTCAGCGCGGCGCCTCGCCCATTCGGCGTTGACGATCAAGGGCGTGAGGTCCTGACTTTCATGCCGGGACATGTGGTCTGGCCCGACCGATTCTCGTTGATGGAACCCGCTCGACGGCTGGCTCGCGTTGCACGTCTCATCCGAGACTTCCACGATGCCGTGCGGGACTTCACGCCGCCGTCGGACGCGCACTGGCAGACGCTGATCCCTCCCGAGGGCAGCGACATCATTGCCCATAACGACCTGGCCCCCTGGAACCTCGTGGTCGCAGACGAGACGCGGTGGGCCATCATCGACTGGGACGCAGCAGGTCCCGGCTCCCTCCTGTGGGATGTCGCATACGCCATTCACGGGTTCATCCCGCTGTCCGCACATCCAGACTGGCAGCGCCCGGACGCGGCGGAACGACTGCGAGTCTTCGCCGACGCGTACGGTCTCGATGAGTCCGACCGTCGTCGGTTGGTCCCTCTGCTGGGGCGCCGTACGCGTTCGATGCACGACTTCCTGCGAGATCAGACAGCCCAAGGTGTTCAGCCCTGGGCAAGGCTGTGGGCTGAAGGCCACGGTGACGCCTGGCGAAACGACGCCGAATACATCGAGCAACGCGAAGACCAGTGGGTGCACGCCCTGCTCGCCGGCTGAGCCTGTTCTTCATGGTCTGAACTGGTCACGTTCGGCGATGGTGCCGGGGCGTCTGGTCGTCTTGCCCACGTCGTAGCGGGTGGCAGGGCGCTGATTCTTCGAGCCGAGCGGGCGTCCGGGGCCGGGCCGGTTGGGTTTCGGTGCACGGGCCGGGCAGACGAGATGTGGGCGGAGGTTCCTGAACCCGCGGCGGACGCGGGCAGGGGTGAGCCGACCGGGCTCGGCCGGCCTCTCCCAGGGGCGGCGGAGGTCGGCTGCCAGCGGGCGGGCGAGGCGGAGTTGAGTGTGGGCGGCGACGATCAGCCAGGTCCACCGGTCCGCCGCCTCGGGTGTACGGAGCTTCGGACGGGTCCAGCCGAGGGTCTGCTTGATCATTCTGAAGGTGTGTTCAAGATCGAATCTGCGCAAGAATGCTTGCCAGCGCAGGTCGACGTCCTCGCCAGTCATCCCGGTGGCAGACGACCACAGCCAGACCGGAAGCGGATCGTGGCCGCCGGGCAGACGGTCGACCTCCAGGCGGATCAGTGTCCCCTCGATGACGGGGAGTTCGCCGGTATGGTCGATCCACGCGGAGCGGGTAGTCAGCCTCGGGTGGACGCGGTCCCAGGCCATGACGCGAGCGGTCCCATAGCGGTCGGTGGCCTGGACAGTCGCGGCATCGGGCTCGCCCCAGGTGTCGGGCTTGGCGAAGCGGAACTCCTTGCCGTGCTTCGGCGGACGCCCGCCCTGCGGCGGCGAGATCCACGGCACCGGGACGGGCTTGCGCATGACGCGGTCCGTGCGCATCCGCCCCAGGACTTCCACCGGCAGACCGTCGAGGAGGTAGGCCATGCGCGGAGCGTCGTAGCCAGCGTCGAAGACGATCAGGATGTCACGGTCACCTGCCTTCCAACGGCCCATATCGATGAGGTCGGTGACCACCCGGCGAACCTGGGACGCGGTGACCTCGGCAACATCGTCAGCCGGTCCCAGCCGCAGCGCGTCCAGGATCTGGCACCACGAAGTCCGGCCCGACTCCAGCGCGGCAACGAACGAGTAGGGCCAGCCGGGCACGAACTGGTCCGAAGAGCGCCCGCTGCGGCCGTAGACATGACAGAACAAGCGGTCCGCACTGGTCGGCGCGTCGGGTCGGAGCCAGTGGGTGACGTCGACGGCCAGGACCAGGCGCCCGTCGGCAGCCATGGGCTGCGGCAGCCCGGCCAGCACCTGCCGCAACCGCGGCACATCAATGTCCCCGCGGTTCAGCGCGTCGTACATCGCGCCGTGCCCACGCCGGTACTCGGCCGTCAGCGTCAGATCCACCGGCGTGGCCACCACACCGTCCGCGCACAGCAGCGCGTCGGTCAGCTCGAACAGCGTGTCCCCGCGCACGGGCAGGGAGTCGAAGAAGTCGCCCCGGAAGCGTGACGCCACTCCGAACGCCTCCCGCCGGACATCGGGTTGCAGCAGACTCATTCCCCCACGGCCTTCGTACTGGTCAAGTGCCTCTTTGGTCGGAGCACAGGATCAGACGAAGGCCGTGTTCACGTCCCCGGAATCCTCGTACGAGCGATCACGTTCGGGACATCGTTCGAGGTCAGACCATAAAGAACAAGCTGAGCGGCCCGAGGTACCGGGTGACCGTGGTTATTGCCGCTCGGCACGCTTCTTGTCCGCGGCCTCCTGACGGGCCGCGAGAAGACGGCGGGCGCTCTCGACCGCGGCGTCGGCGTCAAGGTGGCGGACCAGCCGCCACTGGTAGGAGTCGTACCCCTCAGTGCCCTCCCAGTGCCAGACCATGAACACCAGCCGGTTCCAGGACGTCTTGCGCGCCTGGAGGGTCTCGGGCTCCTCATCCTCGAAGCACTCGTTGAGCGCGTCGAGGTGCATCCCGAGGGCTTCCTTCAAGGTGCGGGCCGCGCGGTCCTCGGGGCTGCCCGCAGGATGCTTTGCACGGAGTTCCTTCACGCGCTCGTCCAGGAAGGCACCGATGGCCTTGGCGTGCTCCGGCTTGAGCTCGTCGGCGTTGAACGGGGCGGGGCGGGGCTCGTCATGGGCGAAGTACTCGAGCACGGGCTGGCTTTCCTTCCTGTCGTGACGCGCTGCGACGAGTCGTCGTGTCCTGTCCGTCGCGTTGGATGAGAGAGGAAGGTATCCGACGCGGTCACCTCTGTAAGCGGTTCCCGGACGACTGGCTGTGAGGTTGGCCGGAAACGGCTGCACGAAGAGGGTTGCCGCATATGTATAAGGGAGACAACATCAGTGATGCACAAGGAGTGCAGCACTCGAAGTGAAACGAGGAATCAGCCTTGAATCACGTTCTTCCGCTCGCCAACGGCCTGCGCACCGATCATCCGGTGCCGGGCCTGCCCTTCATCGACGACTCCCACCTCCCGCTCGACGAGGGGCCGGAGGCCATCGAGGCCATCGGCCGCAACCGGGGCCCGGGCATGTGGGGCCGCTTCGACATGGACCGCTCCGACAAGAGCTGGCGGGCCTTCACCACCGACCCGCTCAACCACGCGCTCGGCTGGGCGGTGCGCTACCACCCCGACCACGGCCGGACCGTGCTGCTCGTGCGGGACGGCGAGACCTCCGGCCTGCACACCGAGTGGGACGGCGAGGTGCTGCTGTTCCGCGCCGGCGGCTACTGGTGGAACGGTGATACGTGGTACCGGCCCGGCCAGGTCTGGGACCCCGTTGCCCAGGATTACGAGAAGCGCAAGGCCCGCATGGCCGTCACCGTGACCGCCTCCGACATGCTCGACGGCCGCGCCGACCCGGCCAAGGCCTACGTCAGCAAGGTGGCCACCTTCGACCCGGACGCCCCGCGGCCGGACAACTGGTTCGACCACCTGGCGCTGTGGGCAAAGCACCACCAGGAGCAGGACGGTGCCCTGCCGCTGGAGCGGTGCGTGGTCGACGTCTCCAGCCCCGAGCTGACGGGGGCGCAGCTCATCGGCGCACCGGAGATGGCGGAGCTGGGCGGCATCACCGCCTCGACGCTGCGGGCCTACATCTCACGCGGCAACAGCGAGGTCCCGCGCCCGCAGGCCGTCGTCGGCGGTCGCGACCAGTGGGCCCGCGCGGTGGCCGATGACTGGGTGGAGGCCCGCAAGCGCTCCTACACGGGCGTCGGAGAGGCCATGTCCGCCGACGACCGTGACGCCCTCTCGCCCGGGGCGGCCGAGGTGCGCGACCGGTTCGCCGCCGACTTCCAGCACGCCCTGTACGACCGGCCCGACGTGCGCAAGCGGTGGGTGCTGCGCCACCGCAACAAGGAGTCCGTCACCCAGATCGCGGGCGAGCTCGCCTGGTCGGTGGCCGCCGGCCTCGACCAGATCGTCCCCACTGAACACCTCGGGCGCACCGTGCGGGCAGCGGTGCTGCACGACTTCGCCGAAACCGTCGAGATGTTCGCCGACGACGAGGACGCCACGGATGGTGAGGCGTCCCCGGAGTGGTGGCACCTCAACCTGACGCCCTCGGTGGGCAAGATGCTCGACTGGTACATCCGGTGCTTCCCCGGCGAGGCGTACGCCACCATCGGGGAGATCCAGCGCCAGGCCCACAAGACGTGGAAGATGCCGGCGGCGGACACCCTGAGCGCCCTGCGGTCGGCGCTCTCGCTCGACGGCGAGCTGACCGAGCAGCAGCGTGAGACGTACTTCGCCCTGCTCGAACTGCGCGAGGATACCGACTGACCCGTTTTCGCCGCCAGGTACAGGGGCCGGAGCCAATGTCAGTGGCTCCGGCCCCCTGCCGCGTGACTGTAGCGGGCGAATCCCGCACGGCGATGCTCGGCTCAGGGAAGGGTGAGCGCCATGGATTCTGTCGACACCGCCTTGGACCGTGTCTGGCCCGCACAGCTGCGCACCGACCGTCTCCTCCTGCGGCCGGTCACCCGGGAAGACGGCCCCCTGGTGAGCGAGTTGTTGACCGACGACCGGGTGCGCGCGCATCTCGGCGGTTCGGTTACGGAGGATCGCGTCGCCGCCCGGCAGGCCGCCTACCCGACGACGGCCGGTGCCTGGACCGTCGTCCGCGTCGCCGACCAGCGGCCGATCGGCCTGGTGACCATCGGCGCCGACCATAGGTGCGAGGGACGCGTCGAACTCTCCTGCCAGCTGCTCCCCGCCGCCTGGGGCGAAGGCCTGGGCAGGGAGGCCGTCGCGGCGGCCGTCAGCTGGTGGACGGATGCCGTCCCTGGCGGTGGTCCGCTGGTCGCGGTCACCCAGAAGGCCAACAGCGCCTCGTGCCGCATGCTGGAGGCGATCGGCATGACCGTCGTCGACGAGCTCGACGAGCACGGTGCGCGCCAGTGTCTCTACACCCCTGCGGGCGACCAGGACGACAGCGACCTGCGCTGGTTCCGCCTGCTCGCCGCGCGCCGGGACGCCGTCGAGCGTCGCCGAGGCGCCCAGGCACGCGCGACCGCGGCAGGCCAGAACCTTCCCGATGACCTCGCGGCGCTCACCCCCGAGGAACTGGCCCGGTTGTGCCCCGCCCGCCACGGGGCCTACGGCCGGATCTGCGCCCGCATGGCCGATCACACGCCGGACCTTCACCTGGGCCGGGCACAGGACGGCGCGTGGATCGCCTGGCTGACGACGGCTGACGCCTGACCGCCCGACCCGGCGCGGCCGGGGTAGCGCGTCGGCGATCAGAACTCGTCAGGGCGCATGGGGACGAGCTCGGCGATCTCGAACTGGGTCGTCTCGGGGTGCAGTTCGAGGAACCGGTCGATGACCTGGGCGTGCGCCTGGCCAGTGAACAGGTCCAACGCCACGCGGTCGAGGGGACCGTCGTCTAGCTGCAGGTACGTCATGGCCAGATGGGCGCCGTGGTGCAGAGCGTCCTTCTCGGTGGGGTAGGTCCAGGTGCTCAGCTCGCGTTCCGGCTCGCTGCGGTGCAGCAGAACCCACGGGCCGCCGGCCGTCCCCTTGGGCGCGTCGACCAGGGCCCGGCAGGTGCGGCACCACGACGCGTTCGCGGCAAGCCGCTCCGCCGAACCGGCACCCCACACTGGCGCCGGCACGACGACGCGCGTGACATCCGGCCCTACGGGCAGGGCCTGCGGCTCCCGGGTGAGCAGTTCGGGGACCCGGTAGGCGGTGCGGGCGCGGCCCTTCCTGCCGGCCGGAGGCTGCCACAGCGCCTGCGGCCACGGCTCGTCGAGCGTTGCCGAGGGGCTGGGCATAAGAGGATGGCCGAGGCCGGCCACGTCCCCGTCGGACGGGGTCGGCTCCTCGCCCGGAGGCAGCGGCAGCAGCCACCCGGCCGCGTCCTTCACCCAGGACTGCCCGCAGCCGCACCAGTGCACGGCGGCATCCTGCTCGGCGGGGCTGTCGTACCAGTCCGGCTCCTCCCGGCCCAGCCCGAGGCGCGCCATGGCGGTCGGCTTCTCGCACGGGCAGGACGCGACCCGGTACAGCTGCACATCGGGCTGCTCGTCGCGTGAAGCGTGCAGCCACGCCGGATGGACACCCAGTGCCCTGGCCAGTGCCTCCCGCTCTCGATCCCCGGGTCGGGAGCGGCCCGCCGCCCAGTGTCCGATCTGGTGCGCGCCGACACCGACGTCGCCGCCCAGGCTGACCGCGGTCTTCGCGGCCGCCTCCTGCCATAGCCGCAGGCGCCGCGCGAGGGGGGACAGCTCTAGCAGCGCTCATACCGGGTGGTCACCCTGCGGCTCGACGTGATCCGGATCGTCCTCCCACACCTCGTGAAGCTCGTTGTAGGAAAAGGCGTGCTCGGCCAGCGTCTCGGTCACCCACCGGCGCACTGCGGCGTCGTCCGCCCACTGCTCATCGGTGGCCTCCCGAGCCGCGGCGTCCGCGTTTTCCGCCAACACCAGCTCTTCGTGCAGTGGGAACACCAACTCCTCGACGGCCAGCAGCGCCCGGGAGGCGACGACACGGCGAGCCGGCTCCGGTGCCGCGCCGCTCAGCACACCCGACAGCACGTCGACGGCCCGAATCACCAGCCGGTCCTGCTGCTTTCCCCACCTGCTCACCCTGACCCCACTCCCGCGGCCGCCGCGGCCCCGCACGTGCCACATCATCCCGGCCACGACATGCTGGCTCTCACTGCGTTGTCGTAGCTGGTTCTCGTTCCAAGGACAAAAAATCTTCAGGTGCCTCAAGCGCTTCGTCGCGCGAGAGGTCTACCGCCATCTCACCAGCGGTTTCAGCGGCCCGATCGGACCTTCTCCTACAGCTTGACGATCTATAGAAGCTTCAGAGTCACTGTGTTTCGTCACCTGGGGCGGCCCATTTCGTCGGTAACCCCAGGTTGCTGGCCTCCCACAATCCTGTGTGTCATACCTCAGTGGCAGACTGCGGCACAACGAAGCTTCGGAAGGGCAGGGCGTTGCGGCAGGGGTCACCCGCCGAGCGCCGCTGCTCAGGGGTGGCTGGTGCCACGGGGGGAGATGCGCGGCTGTGATCTTCGACAGTCTTGATGTGTCGTACGGCGAGATGTGGGGTTCCCAGCAGGGAATGACCCATCCAGAACCGATGTCGCGCGCGGTCGCCGCACGCAGACATGCTGTCGGGATGGATTACGCGGTTTTGCTGTCCGCAGGGGAGCGGCCGCTGGCACTGGTCGAGCGCTGGCCGCGTCGGATGTGGCGCGTGTATCTGTTCGACGACAGGTCCTGGCGCATGCAGATGATCGACCTCAAGCCGCACGGCACGGGGATGTTGCTGGCTCACCGGAACACCCGATGGCAGTTTTCCAACGAGCAGGAGTACTCGTCCGGGAAGTGGGATGTTCAGGAGACCACGACCGTCTCGGCCGACGGGCAGGTCAAGGTGAGGTCCGAGTTCGCCGGGCCGAGAGGAGCGTCGGCGAAGCCACTGCAGGCTCGAACATCCGGCCCGGCGAGCGTCCCCGTGCGGCGGTTCTGGGCGCCCGTCGAAAGCTTCCTTTGCCCCGTACCGGAATTCGGTGACTGGCAGGTGTTCGCGCCGTTCCTCGCCCAGCAGGGCCACGAGCCCGCCACGACCGTAGTCCTGAGCGACGTGTCGGTGGACGAAGGATCGGGACCGCTGCGCGCCACCGGAATTGAGAAACTGTTCAGTCCGGGTGCGTGCGACACGCCGGATGGGCCGGCCGTCGTCGAGCTAGTTGACGCCGGCGTGCTGCGGATCACGTCAGGGCAGCTGGCGGTCTCGGACCCTGGCTGGGTCGGAGAGACCCCGCGGACCGTCGCTGTGCCACCGGGCGAGTTCCCGGTCACGCTGTCGCTATTGCGCACGACCCGCGGGGCTGATGTCGCCGCGGCCAGGGTGAGGTTCCTGGACATCTCGCCCCGTGAGTGGGAAATGGTCCTCCGGCCCGACGAGGACCTGGGGCTGCTCAGCGAGGGCCAGTTCTACGGGGTTGGCGTGGATACCGGCACAGCGGCTTTCATGGACGCGACTCGGACGGTGATCGAAGACCAGCTGGACGAGGACCTGTTCATACCCCTCGGCAGCCATTTCACCGTCGAACTGCCCAGCACGGCGCCCGAGCCGAACCTCATCGCCTTCCGTGCCGGCCGGGGCGACGGGGCCTACCCCGCCTGGATCGGCCGCACCGATGACGGACAGGTTGGTTGCGTCGTCGTCGACTTCCAGCTCCATTCCGCCGACGGGGGAGAGTAAGGAGCCGCCGACCATCGGCGCGAGGCCGCACTGCCCGAGACTGGAACCGCGGCGAACCCCCCTGGGGGAGAGACCGGACAAGAGGCGGACCGGAAGGTGCCCGCCACCGCAGCCGGGGGCGACTGCCGACCACTCCCACCTTGCCACTGGCCGGGGGCCTTTTTCCTGCACGCACCGCGTTGTCTGCTCCGTGTCGCCTACGGGGTTTTCGCGCGGGCAGTGACCGTGCTGCCTGATGGTCGTTGTTTTGCTGACGCGAGTATCCGTCCCCACGGACCCGCGTTGTGAGGGCCCTGCACACACCAGGGCAAAATAGCTGACGGGGGAACACGGCAGCACATGATCGAGCCCTACGCGCTGTCCGCCGATGCCCGCGAGTTTTACTGTCTGCCTCCAACAGCCCGAGCCCAACGGTGTGCCCTGTGCGGCGAAATCCGCCTCCATGATCCCGAAGCCGATTCCGACGCGTGGAAGGACCACGCCGTCCACTGCCCGGACGCCCCACCCCTGTCACCACGGACAGCGAAACCCGGATCGGCCAGCACATTCCCAGCCGATGATCCGGGCGTGCCCCCTGGTGAAGGGTGAAGCGGGGGCCAGTGTCCTGAGTCAGAGTTTCCTTGGGAGTTCCCGTGACCATCCGGCCGGATCTGAGTCCGACCGACTCACGCCTCGCCCGTCCCCAAGGCGCTCGTGGCCCGAAGCCCGAAGCCCGTGGCCGACGGTTACCGATCTGCCGGAGAAATTCCACCTCAGGGCACCGGCTCGGCGGAAGTCGGTTCCGGTGGCCCGTCGTCGATCGGAGTTCGGCCCAGGGCCCCGGGGCCGGCTGGGTGGAACGGTGCCCCCGTGGTCAGGGCCAGGCGAGGCCAGCCAGTACCGCGGCGAAGCTCAGGACCGCGGCAAGGACAGCGAGGGTCAGCAGCAGGAGCTGCAGGTACTTCAGGGCGAGCGTCAGCCTGCCTGTTTCGTTCACCGGTGTTTCGGGCTGGTGGGTGTGTCCGGGCCAGCTGTTGAGAGACTCGGCGGGGTCCGTGGCGTCATCTTGATTCATTGTCTGAAAACGTGTCGACAGCGGCAGGGGAACGGTGGCGCGGGGCACTGTCACGGAATCAGTACGAGAGACAGTGGGGCGTGATCCCCCACCGCAGTACGTCGCATGGCCGGAAAGAGGACCCTCACATGCGGCGTTCGGTTCTCTGCAGCCTCTGGAGGCAAGGCAGTCGCTGAGCGGGGCGTACGGGCCGCAGACGAGGGCCGGTGTGCGGCGGGAGGGTTTCACCGGTTTCCCTTTTATGCCTTTTGCCGGTCCTGAGGGATCAAGTCGACGCAGCTTACGTAACTTGGCATATGTCGACGCGTTATGCGGGTGCTATCGCGTGCTCGATGGGCGGCCGCTTCGCGGAAGCCCGACTCGTTTGCTGCCAGGGGTTGGTGGCGGAACAGGGAATCTCATGGCGGACATCGTGTTGTGGATCACCATTGCCTGCGTTTCGGCATGCACCGTGCTGTGGTCAGTCGTCCCGTCGTCGGCCGGCCGGATGCGGCACGTCGATGCCACCGAACAGCGGCGCCGCCGCAAGCTCGGAGCGGCTTTGACCGGACCCCGGCCGACAGGCCGGCCATCCAGGCAGACGACACCGGAAAGCGATCCCCCCGCACCGGCAGCAGCCCCCCACCGCAACGCGCCCAGCGAACACAGCTGAGCCTCTGCGCCCCAGGGTCTCAGAAGCGTGTCGGCCCCGCGGACCGACACCGAATACCGGCGCGCGTGATCTTCCTGCACTGCACGTACCAGGAGACACCCCCCTATACCTCAGCACCTGCAGAACCGATAAACCACCAGGCTGAATTACTCCATATGCGACAAGGCGGCCACCCGTTTGCCGCGCATCCTGCCTAATGCGCGCAGCGTTGGAGCGAGTATGACGAAAGCGAGTCCGCTGCTTGCCCCAGGTGCGCACCTGACCGGTGCACAGAACACCACGCGCACGGTTCGAACGGGCGGGTGGACCTTCCCCCCGCCCGAGGGGCCTCCCGTCCGGGGAACCCACGCGACCCTGCACGGCAAAGACCGGCGCATCCCCTCGGAGTACTCAACCTCGCTCCCCGATGACCTGTCGGCCCGGCTGGAAAGCATCGGGACCGGGGGCGCCACCGCGTCGAGCAGCCCGGAAGTACGTGTTCGGTGTGGTCAGCCCCACCTGCAGCCTGTTCATGGGTGAGTCCCGCGGCCGCCACAGCCGCGTCGATCCGCCCACCCCTGCCGGCCCGCTCGGCGATTGGTCTCATCCGGCCGACTCTCCACCGCCGGGCGGCGTCCGGGAGCGCGCTGTGCCCCTGGTCGAGCAACTGGACGTGCACTGGGACCCGGCGGAAGAACTCGCCTACCTGCTGCACGAAACCATCGGAACGGAAAAGACCGAGGGTCCACCGCCCGCGGATACCGGTGAGCTGCCGTCCGCCGAAGGCGCCGGTGCTCCTCTGGCGGGGCTGGCCGAGATCACCGCCGAGCTCGCACCCCTGCGCCCCTCCCCCTCCCGACGCCGCCGCGCACCCCGGAAGAAGAAACATGCGACGGGCGCTCTGCGGACAATGAGCTTCCTTCTCGCCGCGCTCGGCGCTGTCGTGGTGTCCATGGTGTGTGTTTTCGGCGGCATGGTCGCCTACGACCCGCTGCGCCATCTCGCCCAGTACCGCACCTCCGGCGTCACGGCCGGGTGGTGGCCCCTGCTGGTGTACGGGCCGTGGACGGCTGCCTCCTTGTCGATCCTGCGCGCCGCTCTGCACCGGCGCCGCGCGGCCCATTCGTGGGCGGTCGTGCTGCTGTTCTCCAGCGTTTCGATGCTCCTGTGCGTCGCCCAGGCACCGCGCACCCCCGTGGACGCGACCACTGCGGCGCTTCCCTCGCTGGCCGCTCTGGCCTGCTTCCAGCAGTTGGTCCGGCAGATCACCCTCACCCGGCCACCGCGCCAGACCCACCCACGTCACCGCGACCCCAAGGCACCGCCCCAGCGCCCCGCACAGCACACCAGCACCACACCATGACGCAGGGCGCCACAAGTTTGCCGAACGCAGCGCCCATGCGCTGCCGGCAGTCTGCGACCGGGCTCAGGTCCGCGCAGAGTGGTCACCCAAAGAAGGCGAGCGGCTTGATGTCTCCGTGCAGGGCGGCGTGCAAAGCCGCGGCCAGGCTCCGAGCGGCCGGCTCGTCTTGCAGGCCGTAGAGCACCAGGTACGTGGCGGTGGCCGACGACTCGGGCGACACCAGGCCGCACTCCACCAGGCACTCGCACGTACGGCACAGGAACCCACCCAGACCAGGCATGCCATTCCACGCCGGTGCGGTGTCCAGGTCCGCCTGCACCGTCCAACACCCACGCGCCCGGGAAACACAGACAAACGGCACAGCACGGTCTTTGGCCTGCGCGTACGCGCTGTTGAAGCCGGTAAGCAACGTCCCGTCCGGGACCGCCTCCGCCGACAGGGGCCGGCTCGCACTGATCATGCGGTCATCCTGCCCCGCCGCACCGGGAGGGAAACGGTCCAGAGCTGATGCGGCGATCAGGGTGAGGTTCTGCCGCAGTCACTTTGCAAGCCATGCCGACGACACCGGGAGCATGCCGTCGAGCGGCCGCCAGTCCAGTTGACCGACCCGCGCGACGGCTGGCCAAAAGCCCATAAAGCCGCTCATGAGTCCGGCCTACGAAAGCTGTGCAGTGGGTTCGGTGGTACTGGCCGTGTCGGCGGCGGGTTCAGGACGAACGCCGGGGCGTTGGTGTAGCCGTCCAGGAGTTGCTTCAGCGCCATACCGACCGCTTCCCTCGGCAGGTCCCGGTTGTCGTCCCGCACCGCGCCCGCCAGCCGGTACAGGTGCTCGCGCGCCGCGTCGTCCATGCGCAGGGCGCCGCTGATCGCGTCGAGGATCTGCGGGGAAGCGCTGCACTCGCGGCCCTGTTCGAGGCGGGCGTAGTAGTCGCTGTTCATCCCGGCCAGGACGGCGACCTCTTCCCGCCGCGGCCCCGCCACCCAGCGCGCGCCCCAGGAGGCGAGCCCGCCCGACAGCGTCAAGTACTTAATAAAAGCCAAAAGAAAAGCCCTGTCAGGATCCTTGACCGTGGCTGTCGCGGCGGGCAGGGTTCGGGAGAGCGCTCTCCCGTTTCGGTCTCATTTCAAGGAGCCCCCGCATGCCCGCAGTCGGCATATCCCCAGCGGTCCCGGTGCCGCGCGGACCCGGCCGTCGTACCCCGACGCCGGTGTCCCGCGGAACCGGACGCCGCGGCGTCGTCGGCGTGGTGGTCACCGCCCTGACTGCCACCCTTCTCGCCTTCGTCCCCGCCACGAGAGCCGAGGCCGCGCCCGCGTTGTTGTCCCAGGGCAAGCCGGTCACCGCGTCCAGCGAGGAGAACCACGGCACCCCGGCCGCCTCGGCCGTTGACGGAAATGCCACCACCCGCTGGTCCAGCGCCCCTTCCGACCCCCAGTGGATACGCGTCGACCTCGGCGCGACCACGCAGCTCAGCCAGGTCGTCCTGGACTGGGAGGCGGCCTACGGCAAGGGCTACCGCGTCGAACTCTCGACCAACGGCTCCGACTGGTCCACCGCCTACCAGACCACCACCGGTGACGGCGGCACGGACACCCTGAACATCAGCGGCGAGGCCCGCTACGTCCGTGTGTACGGCTCCGCCCGCGGCACCCAGTACGGCTTCTCACTTTGGGAGTTCAAGGTCTACGGCGAGTCCGGCGGCACCGGCGGCCCGCAGCTGCCCGGCGGCGGCGACCTCGGCTCGAACGTGCACGTCTTCGACCCCTCCACACCCGGCATCCAGGCGAAGTTGGACCAGGTCTTCAAGGAGCAGGAGTCGGCGCAGTTCGGCAGCGGCCGGCACCAGTTCTTCTTCAAGCCCGGTACCTACAACAACCTCAACGCCCAGATCGGCTTCTACACTTCGGTCGCCGGTCTCGGCCTCAAACCTGACGACACCACCATCAACGGAGACGTGACCGTCGACGCCGGCTGGTTCAACGGCAACGCCACCCAGAACTTCTGGCGCTCGGCCGAGAACCTGGCGCTGAACCCGGCCAGCGGCACCAACCGCTGGGCCGTGTCGCAGGCTGCCTCCTTCCGCCGTATGCACGTCAAGGGCGGCCTCGACCTGGCCCCGTCGGGCTACGGCTGGGCGTCCGGCGGCTACATCGCCGACAGCAAGATCGACGGCACGGTCGGTCCGTACTCGCAGCAGCAGTGGTACACCCGCGACAGCTCGGTGGGCGGCTGGACCAACGGCGTCTGGAACATGACGTTCTCGGGTGTCGAGGGCGCTCCGGCGACCGGCTTCCCGGACCCGCCGTACACCACCCTCGACACCACTCCGATCTCCCGTGAGAAGCCGTTCCTGTACCTGGACGGCAACACGTACAAGGTCTTCGTCCCGGCCAAGCGGGACAACGCCCGCGGCGTCTCCTGGAACGGCACCCCGCAGGGCGAGTCGCTCGGCCTGGACAAGTTCTACGTGGTCAAGCCCGGCGCGACCGCGGCCACCATCAACCAGGCGCTGTCCCAGGGCCTCAACCTGCTCTTCACCCCGGGTGTCTACCACGTCGACCAGACGATCAACGTGAACCGCGCGAACACGGTCGTCCTCGGCCTCGGCCTGGCGACGATCATCCCCGACGGCGGCGTCACCGCGATGAAGGTCGCCGACGTCGACGGCGTCAAGCTCGCCGGCTTCCTGATCGACGCCGGCACGGTCAACTCCCCGACCCTGCTCGAGGTCGGCCAGCAGAACTCCTCGGCGGACCACGCCGCCAACCCCACTACCGTCCAGGACGTCTACGTCCGTATCGGCGGCGCGCACGCCGGCAAGGCCACCACCTCCATCGCCGTCCACAGCGATGACGTGATCATCGACCACACCTGGGTCTGGCGCGCCGACCACGGCGAGGGCGTCGGCTGGGAGACCAACCGAGCCGATTACGGAGTCCGCGTGTACGGGGACGATGTCCTGGCCACCGGCCTGTTCGTCGAGCACTTCAACAAGTACGACGTCGAGTGGTACGGCGAGCGCGGCAGGACCATCTTCTACCAGAACGAGAAGGCGTACGACGCCCCCAACCAGGCCGCCATCCAGAACGGCGACACCAAGGGGTACGCGGCCTACCGGGTCGACGACTCGGTCGACGTCCACGAGGGCTGGGGGATGGGCAGCTACTGCAACTACAACGTCGATCCGACGATCGTCCAGGACCACGGCTTCAAGGCACCGGTCAAGCCGGGCGTGAAGTTCCACAGCCTGCTGGTGGTCTCGCTCGGCGGCATGGGGCACTACAACCACGTCATCAACAACACCGGAGCCTCCACCGCCCCCTCCGGCACCTCGACCGTCCCCTCCACGGTGGTCTCCTTCCCCTGACCCGTCCCCCGCGGTGAAACGGCCCGCGGGGGACGGCTCCCTAGCCGGCCCTGTCCGGTGGGCCCGGGGCCGCTCCCTGCGATGACCCACTCACCTGCCGACCCTCTCCCCACGGGAGGCCGCCGCCCTCTTCGGCGGCGGCCTCCCGTGCTTCCCATCCCCTCAGGAGCCGCCATGCCGTCTTTACGCAGACCCGCTCTCGCGCTGAACCTCGCCCCCCTACTCGCCTCCTCACTCACCGTCACTGCCGCGCCGACCCAGGCGTGGGCCACCGACGCGCTGCTCTCCCAGGGCAAACCCGCCACCGCCTCCTCCAAGGAAGGCGACGAACTCTCAGCCGCGCACTCCTCCGACGCCTCGCGCCCCTTTGGTCCCGGGGCGGTTTTCCGCCGATTTCTAGCTGTTTTCAGTCGGAAACACCCCCAGTTCAAAAACTCTTCACAGCCCGGCCCCACCTGCGCCATTACCCTTCATTGACCTTGCCTTTGACTTTCCTTGG
>NZ_BAAAUD010000102.1:0-17844 GCF_039533765.1 Streptomyces enissocaesilis
CCACACCCCCCGACGACAGGAGAATCACACGAAGTACAGCCCTGCCCAGAGCTTACTGACCACCACCGACGCTGCTGAAGGCCGTTCCTGTCACAACCCCGCTGCGAACACGACCTTGTCCCATCAGCAGGCTCTGCTGCGTGCCGCAGTGACGGTGCCTGGCCCCTTACGCGTCCGCCTGGTGCTGTCGGCGGTAGAGGGTGATGGCCTTGTCGGTGGGGCAGTTGGGGACGGTCACGGTCTCACCGGTGGCTTTGGACACCACGATCTTGCCGCCACCGGGCGGGGAGGGCTGGGGGCGGCCCGCCGTATCGGTGGCCGGGGGGAAGGTCGCGTACACCAGGTAGCCGATGTCGAATTCGTGGACGTGCAGGGGAGCAGGTGTGCCGTCCGGCAGTCCGGGTCGGGCGTAACGGCTGCGGACGATTTCGAGAGCCTGCTCGGGGGTGGTGGGAGGGACTTGTCGGCCCGGGGCGGGGGTCTCCGAGGTCATGGGTGTACTTGCCTGACTCGCGTTGCCTTATGTGGGACTCGCCGGCCCGGCATACCTGGTGCCACTCGACCTCCCAGGTGCTCCGTCGCCCGACGGCGCAGGGCTGCGAGGCGGCGCAGCCGGCACGGCGTTTTCGCGGGGTGGTTCACCCCGGCACTGGGCGTTGAGCGTTCTGACTGCCCCACAGTCGGGTACGGGCCCAGCCAGTCGCCAGTCGCCAGTCGCCAGTCGCCAGTCGCTGTGCGGCTGGCTCGGCCCGATGCAGCGCTTTTCCCGCCCGAGCCCAGCACCCGCGTACCACCCTCACCAGTGCGACTTCAGAGCGTTCCTGCGGCAACCCTGCTCCAGGCAGATCAGGCAGATCAGGCAGATCAGGCAGACCAGGGGGCCCTGACTCAGCCAGACCAGCAGACCAGGACGCCCCGCGCGGACCGCTCACCCACGTCACGTCAACCCGAGCCGAAGCCGCTCACCTCGGCCCCGGGCCGGAATCGACCTTGGCGGTGAGGGCCACGTACTTCGCGTCCTCTTCGAGCTCGTGCTTCTCGTGCCGCACACCCATCGCGGTGAACTTGACGCCCATGCCCGCGATCCGCTGCGCGAGGCTCGGCATCGATTCCTTCATGCCGTCGCGCAGACCTTCGTAGACGACACCGAAGTACTCGCCCATCTCGTCGTCGCCCCACGGCGGCGTCTTGCCCGACTCCTTCTCGATGGCGTTCAGCCCGTCGAAGAGGGCCTTCGCTGCCTTGGCGAAGTCCTGGCCCACCTCGAACATGTGGAAGCCCTCGTCCTTGAGGATCGGCGCATCGGCCCTCATCCCACCCAACGCCACAACCGCCCCCTGTGTTCTGCCTGCTCGCCAGCCTGTCGCAACGTCAGCCTAACGCCCGCGCCGCACCCCTTCCAGGGGAACGCGTGAGGGGCGGCGCCCCACCGGGCGCCGCCCCACCGGGCGCCGCCCCTCATCCGCACACGCGTACAGCCACGGAGACCAGAACGCGGAGGTCAGAACCGGGACGGCAGCCAGCCCGTCTGCACCATCTGCCCGCTGCGCCGCCGTGTGTGGAAGTACCCACGCCCCGGCGGCAGCTGGGACGGTGTGATGTTGCCGAGCAGCGCGCCCTCCGACCGGTCGCCGGACAGCACCAGACCCTGCGCCCCGAGCTCCCGCAGACGCTGCATCACCGGCTCGTACAGCGACCGGCTCGCGCCGCCCGACGAGCGCGCGATGATGACGTGCAGGCCCACGTCACGGGCGTACGGCAGATACTCCACCAGCGGCGACAACGGGTTCATGCCGGTCGCCACCAGGTCGTAGTCGTCGATGATGACGTACGCGTCCGGGCTGCTGTACCAGCTGCGGTTCCTCAGCTGCTCCGGCGTGACGTCCGGCCCCGGCATACGACGGCTGAGCGACCCGGCGAGCCCCTCCAGCGTCTCCGTCAGCGCAGGCGCCGACGCGCAGTAGCGCGACAGGTGCGTCTCCGGCACGGCCTCCAGATGGGCGCGCCGGTAGTCACCCATGACGATCTTCGCCTGCTCCGGCGTGTAGCGCTCCGTGATCTGCTTGATGAGCAGCCGCAGCACCGCCGACTTGCCGGACTCGCTCTCACCGAACACGATGAAGTGCGGGTCCGTCTCGAAGTCGATGAACACCGGTGCGAGCGCCGACTCGTCGATACCGAAGGCGACACCGCGCTCCGGGTGCTCGAACCCCTTCGGCAGCCGGTCCGCCTCCAGGATCCTCGGCAGCAGCCGCACGGCCGGAGCCGGGCTGCCCTGCCAGTTCTCGTTGATGCCCCGGATGAGCACGGCCGTGGCCTCCGCCAGGTCCTCCGTCTCCGAAGAACCGTCGACCCGCGGCAGCGCCGTCATGAAGTGCAGCTTGTCCGTGCTCAGACCCCGGCCCGGCACCGAGGCGGGCACGTTCTGCGCCACCTTGCGGTCGATCTCCGACTCGGTCGGGTCACCGAGCCGCAGCTCGATGCGGTTCTGCAGCATGTCCTTGAGGGCGGGCCGCACCTCGGTGTAGCGGCTCGCCGTCAGAATCACGTGCACACCGAAGCCGAGACCGCGCATCGCGATGTCGGTGATGGCCGCCTCGAGCATCTCGTAGTCCGTCTTGAACGTCGCCCAGCCGTCGATGACGAGGAAGACGTCGCCCCACGGCTGGTCGGGCAGCAGTCCCGCCGCCCGCCGCTGCCGGTACGTCTGGATCGAGTCGATGTTGTGCGCGCGGAAGTACTCCTCGCGCGCGTTGAGGATGCCCTCGACCTCGCTGACCGTACGGCGGACCTTCTCGCCGTCGAGCCGGTTCGCGACCCCGCCGACGTGCGCCAGGTCCTCCATCGCGATCAGACCGCCACCGCCGAAGTCCAGGCAGTAGAACTGCACTTCGCCCGGGGTGTGGGTGAACGCGAACGACGAGATGAGCGTACGCAGCAGAGTCGACTTGCCGGACTGCGGGCCGCCCACGAACAGACCGTGACCGGCCCCGCCCGCGAAGTCCCGGTACAGCACGTCGCGCCGCTGCTCGAACGGCTTGTCCACCAGACCGACCGGTACGTTGAGCCGGCCGAGCGCGGTGTACTCCGGCGCGGTCAGACCGCGCTCCGCCGTGACCGCCAGCGCCGGCAGCAGCTGCTCCAGCGAAGGCGCCTCCTCCAGCGGCGGCAGCCACACCTGGTGGGCGGGCGGCCCCTGGTTCTCCATCTTGGAGACGATGACGTCCAGGACGGTGTCGGCAAGGGCGTCGTCCACCCGGTCGTCGGCCTCCGGCTCCTCGACGACGGGCTGCGGAGGCAGCGCCACGTGCTGCGCCGTGAACAGCGCGGGCCGCAGCTGCGTGGAGCGGTGCACCCGCGACGGGCCCTCGCCGTGGTAAGCGCCCGACACGTACGCCGCCTTGAAGCGGACCATGGTGTCGGTGTCGTACCGCAGATAGCCGGAGCCGGGTACCGACGGCAGGTGGTACGCGTCCGGGACACCGATCGCCGTACGCGACTCGGCGGCGGAGAACGTACGCAGACCGATCCGGTACGACAGATAGGTGTCGAGCCCCCGCAGTTTGCCCTCCTCCAGGCGCTGCGAGGCGAGCAGCAGGTGCACACCGAGCGAACGGCCGATGCGGCCGATCTGGATGAACATGTCGATGAAGTCCGGCTTGGCCGTCAGCAGTTCGGAGAACTCGTCGAGCACGATGACCAGCGAGGCCATCGGCTCCAGGGCGGCCCCGGCCGCCCGCGCCTTCTCGTAGTCGTGCAGGTTGGCGTAGTTGCCCGCCGTACGCAGCAGCTCCTGGCGGCGCTGCATCTCACCGGTGATCGAGTCGCGCATGCGGTCGACGAGCGTGAGGTCGTCGGCCAGGTTGGTGATGACCGCCGCGGTGTGCGGCATGTCCGCCATGCCGGCGAAGGTCGCACCGCCCTTGAAGTCCGCGAGGATGAAGTTCAGCGTCTCCGAGGAGTGCGTCACCGCGAGACCGAGTACGAGCGTGCGCAGCAGCTCCGACTTGCCGGAACCCGTCGCACCGACGCACAGCCCGTGCGGGCCCATGCCCTCCTGCGACGCCTCCTTGAGGTCGAGCATCACCGGCTCGCCGCTCTCGCCGACACCGATCGGCACGCGCAGCCGCTCGTGCAGCGTGCGCGGACGCCAGGTGCGGGAGACGTCGACGGTGCCGGCGTCGCCGATGCCCATGAGGTCCGTGAAGTCCAGGTTGGACAGGAGGGGTTCGCCCTCCTCCGCGGTACCGACCCGGAAGGCGGCGAGCTGCCTCGCCAGCGACTCGGCCTGTCCCGGGCTCAGCACGTCGGGCTTGCCGCTGTACGCCGCGTCGTGACCCACGATCAGCTGGAGGCGGTTCGGCTTCAGATACGCCGTCAGGTTGCCGCGCAGCTCGTCCTCCAGCTCCCCGGGGGCGATCTCCAGGAAGGTGACGCCCTGAAGCCCCTCCGCGCCGGCGAGTCCGGAGTCCGGCGGCACGGTGCCGCCGTCCAGCACCACGATCAGGTGCGGCTGGTCGTAGACGGGGTTCGCGTCACGGTTCCAGCGCGGCCGGTCGGCCAGCTGGTCCTCCAGCGCCTCCTCCAGCTCACCGAGGTCGTCGAAGAGCAGCCGGGCCGAGCCCGCGCCGTCCTTGGCCTTCGGGTGCTGGCTGTGCGGCAGCCACTTGATCCAGTCCCAGTCCGCGGCGGCGGACGGGTGCGCGACCACGGCGATCATCAGGTCTTCGGGGGAGTGCAGCGTGGCCAGCTGGGCGACGGTCGCGCGGGCGTTGCCGTAGACGGTGTCACTGTCCCCGGCGAGCGCCACGTGGTAGAAGGCGCGCAGCGAGACGGAGACGGGCAGGTCGGCCAGGCTGCCGTGCGCGTCGAGGAAGGCCTTCATGGCCGCCGCGGTCAGTGGCTCCAGCTCCTCCTTGGGCGCGGTCTCCGGCGCGACCAGCGGAGTGCTCAGCTGCTGGGTGCCGAGCCCCATGCGTACGGAGGCGAAGTCGGCGTCGGCCGGGCGCCGTTCCCACAACCGCTTGCCGTCCGCGGCCAGTGCCCACAGCTGGTCCGGATCCGGGTGCTGGAAGAGCTGCGTGCGCCGCTGCAGATCCGCCGTCTTGTGCACGTCCTTGCGGACCTGTTCGAGATAGCGGAAGTAGTCGCGACGGTCCTGGGCCATCCCCGCGCCGCCGCCCTGCCGGGACTTGGCGAACTGGGCGATGGCCATGGCGAGGGTCGAGGCGAGCATCAGCCCGCCCACCACCCGCATGTAGGAAGGCAGATTCGGCATGAAGAAGAAGCCGACGGAACCCAGCATGCCCATCATCGGCAGCAGGTTCATCAGCACACTGTCGTCACCCTCCCGGGGAATCTCGGGCGGTGTCTCCAGCTTCACCTCGCCGTCCGGGACAGCAGGCGGCTGGATCCGCGGCTGCCGTTTGATGATGACGACGCTCACCGATGCACTCATCCTTCGCGATTGCTGTGTCTCTCCGGGTGCAACCCCCGGACCCCCGGCCCGAAGAGCGGGCACGCACAGCCGCTGATCCTACTGTCACGCACGAGACCGCCAGGAGGCAGGAGCGTGGAGATGCGGGGGAGTCCGGGGAGGAATCAGGGAGGCGGCAACTGGGCCCCCCGGAGTGGACGATAGGGTTGCGCACCGCGTCGTACGAGCGGCGTAAAAAGCCTTGTCTAACAGGGGGAACTACCAGGTGAGCACGGGCACATCGACAGGTTTCTGCCGGGTCACCGTCGCAGCGCCGGACAGCCGTATCGATGTGGCGCTGCCGGAGGACCTGCCGATCCAGGACATCTATCCGGAGATCGTCAGACTCTCCGGGATGGTCCAGAGGGACGGCGGTCTCGCCGGCTACCACCTCGTACGCCGCGACGGCCGTGTGCTGGACGCCAGCCGTTCACTGCTCGAGCACAGGGTCAGGGACGGTGAGGTGCTGCTGCTGCGCACGTTCGCCGATTCGCTGCCCCCGGCGGTCCACGACGACGTGGTCGACGCGGTCGCCTCCGCCGTCAAGCAGGACCTCCGCAGCTGGAACGACAACCTGATGCGCGTCGCCGGCCTCGTCTCCGGCGTGCTGCTGCTGGCGATGCTCGGCTTCGTGTTCTGGTTCGCGGACCCGCTCCGGCACGACATGCACGGCCTCCAGGGCATCGTCGCCGGTGTGGTCGCGCTGACGCTGACGGCACTCGCGGGCGTACGCGGCCGGGTGTACGACGACCGGGCCTCGGCCGTCGCACTGGGCATCGCCGCACTGCCGCACGCGCTCATCGCGGGGTCCGGCGTCCTTCCGCAGGACGCGGGCGAAGGACCGGGCAGGCTGCAGTTCCTGGTCGGCTGCGTCGCCGTACTGATCTTCTCCGTCGTACTGATCATGCTGCTGCCGCAGGGAGACGCGCCGTTCGTCGCCGCCGCACTGGCCGCCGCGATCGGCACCCTCGCCGCCTTCGGCGGGGTGCTCACCCAGGCACAGCCCCGCGAGATCGCGGCCGTCACCGCGGTCGTCGCCCTGGCGGTCGTCGGCTTCCTGCCGGGCTGGTCGGCCCGCTTCGCCAAGCTCCCGATCGGTTTCCGCAACCCCGAGGACCTGGCCCGCGCCCGTCGCGAAGGCCAGGAGGGCAGCCTGGAGGCCGTCGACGTCCAGCGCATCGCCGCCCAGACCAGCCGCGGCCACGAACTGCTGCTCGGCCTCGTCGGCGGCTGCGCCGTCGTCATCCTCGGTGCCGGCGGCGCCGTGCTCGGCTTCAGCGACAGCGGCTGGGCCCAGCTGATGGCCCTGGTCACCGCCCTCGCCGCGATGCTGCGGGCCCGCCTGTTCCGTTACACCGCCCAGGTCACCTGCCTGCTGGTGGCCGGTGTCCTCGCGACCGGCCTCCTGATCCTCGGCCTCGCGATCTCGCCGCCGCTGGAGATCGTCAAGGACCTGGCCCTGGGCGACTCCGCGGGCATCGACGTACGGACCCTGTGGCTCGGCGCTTCGGTCGCGGCCGGCGCGCTGCTCCTGATCGCGATCGGCCTGATCGTCCCGAAGAAGGGCCTCTCGCCCTTCTGGGGCCGCATGCTGGACCTCGCGGACTCGCTGGTGCTGCTCTCCCTGATTCCGATCTGCCTCGCGGTCCTCGACGTGTACGCCAAGGTCCGCGGCGGCGTCTGACCCCGGAGGTACGCCGTCAGGGGGCGCTCGCATCTGCTGCTAAGCTGCGTGGAGGCCGTTTGTGTATGCGCCCCCGTATCCCCGGAGGCTGCGCGCCCAGCGGATCCCCGCCTCCCGAGTAACGGAAGCTCCCCAGAGAATTCGACCTGGGGCACTCGGTGGCACTACGAAGACCAAGAGGAGTACGCGTGCCGCTCGACGCCGCTACGAAGAAGCAGATCATGACCGAGTTCGCTCAGAAGGAAGGCGACACCGGCTCCCCCGAGGTCCAGGTCGCCATGCTTTCGCGCCGCATCTCGGACCTGACCGAGCACCTGAAGACGCACAAGCACGACCACCACTCCCGTCGTGGTCTGCTGATCCTGGTCGGCCAGCGCCGCCGTCTGCTGCAGTACCTGGCCAAGAAGGACATCCAGCGTTTCCGTGCCCTGGTCGACCGCCTCGGCATCCGCCGTGGCGCGGCCGGCGGCGCCAAGTAAGCCGGACGTCGTGAAGGGAGCGGTACCCCACTTCTAGGGGACCGCTCCCTTTGCTGTACGTGCGAGACGCACCGGACGCTCAGTAGTCTGGTCGTACAACAGAAGACAGAACGAGCGAGAAGCGGCTTCCCCGCCGCCGGTCCTCGGTAGTGGCCCCCGGAGCACATCGACACCGGGGTCTTCGATCGAAGACCGGCCCGCAGCCGGAAGCGCTTCTCCGCCACCGTCCCCCGCGCCACACGGGCGCAGGGGACGTAAAGACGAAAAGTATCGGAGATAACGCTAGTGGAGAACGAGACCCACTACGCCGAGGCCGTCATTGACAACGGTTCCTTCGGCACCCGCACCATCCGCTTCGAGACGGGCCGCCTGGCCAAGCAGGCCGCCGGCTCCGCCGTGGCGTACCTGGACGACGACACCATGGTGATGTCGGCCACCACCGCCTCCAAGAAGCCCAAGGACCAGCTCGACTTCTTCCCCCTGACGGTGGACGTCGAGGAGCGGATGTACGCAGCCGGCAAGATCCCCGGCTCCTTCTTCCGTCGTGAGGGCCGGCCCTCCGAGGACGCGATCCTCACCTGCCGCCTGATCGACCGCCCGCTGCGCCCCTCCTTCAAGAAGGGCCTGCGCAACGAGATCCAGATCGTCGAGACGATCATGGCGCTCAACCCCGACCACCTGTACGACGTGGTCGCGATCAACGCCGCCTCCTGCTCCACCATCCTGGCGGGCCTGCCCTTCTCCGGCCCGATCGGCGCCACCCGCGTCGCCCTGATCAAGGGCCAGTGGGTCGCCTTCCCGACGCACACCGAGCTCGAGGACGCCGTCTTCGACATGGTCGTCGCGGGCCGCGTCCTGGAGGACGGCGACGTCGCGATCATGATGGTCGAGGCCGAGGCCACAGAGAAGACGATCCAGCTCGTCAAGGACGGCGCCGACGCCCCGACCGAGGAGATCGTCGCCGCCGGTCTGGAGGCCGCGAAGCCGTTCATCAAGGTCCTCTGCAAGGCCCAGTCGGACCTCGCCGCCAAGGCCGCCAAGCCCACCGGTGACTTCCCGGTCTTCCTCGAGTACCAGGACGACGTGCTGGAGGCGCTGACCGCCGCCGTCAAGTCCGAGCTCACGCAGGCGCTCACCATCGCCGGCAAGCAGGAGCGCGAGAACGAGCTCGACCGCATCAAGGAGATCGCCGCCGAGAAGCTGCTCCCGCAGTTCGAGGGCCGCGAGAAGGAGATCTCCGGTGCGTACCGCGCGCTGACCAAGCACCTGGTCCGCGAGCGCGTCATCAAGGACAAGGTCCGCATCGACGGCCGCGGCGTCACGGACATCCGTACGCTCGCCGCCGAGGTCGAGGCCATCCCGCGCGTGCACGGCTCGGCGCTGTTCGAGCGTGGCGAGACCCAGATCCTGGGCGTCACCACCCTCAACATGCTCCGCATGGAGCAGCAGCTGGACACCCTCTCCCCGGTGACCCGCAAGCGCTACATGCACAACTACAACTTCCCGCCGTACTCCGTCGGTGAGACCGGCCGCGTGGGCTCGCCCAAGCGCCGCGAGATCGGCCACGGAGCGCTCGCCGAGCGCGCCATCGTGCCGGTGCTGCCGACGCGCGAGGAGTTCCCGTACGCGATCCGCCAGGTGTCCGAGGCTCTCGGCTCCAACGGCTCGACGTCCATGGGCTCGGTCTGCGCCTCCACCATGTCGCTGCTGAACGCCGGTGTGCCCCTGAAGGCCCCCGTCGCCGGTATCGCCATGGGTCTGATCTCGCAGGAGATCGACGGCAAGACGCACTACGTCGCCCTCACCGACATCCTCGGCGCCGAGGACGCGTTCGGCGACATGGACTTCAAGGTCGCCGGCACGAAGGAATTCGTCACCGCCCTCCAGCTCGACACCAAGCTGGACGGCATCCCGGCCTCCGTCCTGGCCGCGGCCCTCAAGCAGGCCCGCGACGCCCGCCTCCACATCCTCGACGTGATGATGGAAGCGATCGACACGCCGGACGAGATGTCCCCCAACGCCCCGCGGATCATCACCGTCAAGATCCCCGTGGACAAGATCGGTGAGGTCATCGGCCCCAAGGGCAAGATGATCAACCAGATCCAGGAGGACACCGGCGCGGACATCACGATCGAGGACGACGGCACCATCTACATCGGTGCCCAGGTCGGCTCGCAGGCCGAGGCGGCCCGCGCGACGATCAACGCGATCGCGAACCCGACCATGCCGGAGGTCGGCGAGCGGTACCTGGGTACGGTCGTCAAGACCACCACCTTCGGTGCCTTCGTCTCCCTGATGCCCGGCAAGGACGGTCTGCTGCACATCTCGCAGATCCGCAAGCTCGCCGGTGGCAAGCGCGTGGAGAACGTCGAGGACGTCCTCGGTGTGGGCCAGAAGGTCCAGGTCGAGATCGCCGAGATCGACTCCCGCGGCAAGCTCTCCCTCGTCCCCGTGATCGAGGGCGAAGAGGGCACCGACGCCGACCAGAAGGCCGACGCCGACCAGTGACATCCCGTAGTTCCGTGACGACGGCCCGCACCTCCTCGGAGGGGCGGGCCGTCGCCCGTACCCAAACCCTGCTCAAGGGCCAGAACGGCATCGGGACCGTCCGCAGGACCACCCTCCCCGGCGGCCTGCGCATCGTCACCGAGACCCTGCCCTCCGTCCGCTCCGCCACCTTCGGCATCTGGGCGCACGTCGGCTCGCGCGACGAGACGCCCTCCCTGAACGGCGCGACCCACTACCTGGAGCACCTCCTCTTCAAGGGCACCGCCCAGCGCAGTGCCCTCGACATCTCCTCCGCCGTCGACGCGGTCGGCGGCGAGATGAACGCCTTCACCGCGAAGGAGTACACGTGCTACTACGCACGCGTACTGGACACCGACCTCCCCCTCGCCATCGACATCGTCTGCGACATGCTGACGGGGTCCCTCATCGAGGCCGAGGACGTCGACGCCGAGCGCGGCGTCATCCTCGAAGAGATCGCGATGACCGAGGACGACCCGGGCGACGTCGTCCACGACCTGTTCGCCAGGACGATGTTCGGCGACACCCCGCTGGGCCGCCCGGTCCTCGGCACCGTCGACACCGTCGAGGCGCTCTCCGCCGACCGCATCCGCCGCTTCTACAAGAAGCACTACGACCCGACGCACCTCGTCGTCGCGGCCGCGGGCAACGTGGACCACGCCACCGTCGTACGCCAGGTCCGCAGGGCCTTCGACCGGGCCGGCGCCCTGTCCCGCACGGACGCGGTCCCCCTCGCCCCCCGCGACGGCTCCCGCGTCATCCGCACCGCCGGCCGCGTCGAGCACCTGAACCGCAAGACGGAACAGGCGCACGTGGTCCTCGGCATGCCGGGCCTGTCCCGCACGGACGACCGCCGCTGGGCGATGGGCGTACTGAACACGGCTCTCGGCGGAGGCATGAGCTCCCGCCTCTTCCAGGAGGTACGGGAGAAGCGCGGCCTGGCCTACAGCGTGTACTCGTACACCTCCAGCTTCGCCGACTGCGGCCTCTTCGGCGTCTACGCCGGCTGCCGCCCCGCCCAGGTCCACGACGTGCTCAAGATCTGCCGCGGCGAGCTCGAGAAGGTCGCCGCCGACGGTCTGCCCGACGAGGAGATCGCCCGCGCCGTCGGCCAGCTCTCCGGCTCCACGGTCCTCGGCCTGGAGGACACCGGCGCGCTCATGAACCGCATCGGCAAGAGTGAGCTGGCCTGGGGAGACCACATGTCCGTCGACGACATGCTCGCCAAGATGGCGGCAGTCACCCCCGACGAGGTACGGGCCGTGGCCGCCGACGTCCTGGGCCACCGGCCCTCGTTGTCGGTCATCGGCCCGCTGAAGGACAAGCAGGCCGACCGCCTGCACGAATCAGTCGCCTAGAGCCCTCCAGAAAGAAGCAAGCAATGAGCAAGCTGCGCGTGGCCGTTCTCGGCTCCAGGGGCCGTATCGGCTCCGAGGCCGTACGGGCCGTCGAGGCCGCGGACGACATGGAACTGGTGACGGCGCTGGGCCGGGGCGACAAGCTCGAAGCCCTCGTCGAAGCCGGCGCCCAGGTCGTCGTCGAGCTGACCACCCCCGCCTCGGTGATGGACAACCTCGACTTCTGCGTACGCCACGGCATCCACGCCGTCGTCGGCACCACCGGCTGGACCGACGAACGCCTCGCGCAGCTGCGCTCCTGGCTCGACGCCTCCCCGGAGACGGGCGTGCTCATCGCGCCCAACTTCTCCATCGGCGCCGTCCTCACCATGAAGTTCGCCCAGCAGGCGGCCCCGTACTTCGAATCCGTCGAGGTCGTCGAGCTGCACCACCCGAACAAGGCCGACGCCCCCTCGGGCACCGCCACGCGCACCGCCCAGCTCATCGCGGCGGCGCGCGCCGAGGCCGGCAGCGCCCCCCAGCCCGACGCCACGACCACGGCACTGGACGGAGCCCGGGGCGCGAACGTGGACGGCGTACCCGTGCACGCCATCCGCCTGCGCGGCCTCCTCGCCCACCAGGAAGTCCTCCTGGGCGGCGAGGGCGAGACCCTGACGATCCGCCACGACTCTCTCCACCACAGCAGCTTCATGCCGGGCATCCTGCTCGGCGCGCGCCGCGTGGTGACCACTCCGGGCCTCACCTTCGGCCTGGAAAACTTCCTCGACCTGAACTGACGGCAGAGCCACAGCCATGCGCGCAAAGATCACGTACTTCGTCCTCGCCGCCGTCCTGGTCGTCTACTTCGTCCTGGTCGGCAGCCGCGGGTACTTCCTCGTCCGGGAAGGCACCGCCCTCACCGTCACCTTCGGCATCGCGGTGCTGATCCTCCCGGCCATCGGCCTCTGGTTCCTCTGGCACACCACTCGGTTCGCCCGTAAGGCGGACGCGCTCTCCGCGAAGCTGGAGGCCGAGGGCGGCCTGCCCGTCGACGAGCTGGTACGTACGCCCGGCGGCCGCATCGACCGCGACTCCGCCGACGAGGTCTTCGCCCGGCGCCGCGCGGAGACCGAGGACGCCCCGGACGACTGGCGCTCCTGGTTCCGCCTGGCGATCGCCTATCACGACGCGCGGGACACCCCGCGCGCCCGCAAGGCGATGCAGAAAGCGATCGCTCTCCACGAGGGCGAAGCGGTCTGAAGCGGCATGTGAGAGGGGGGCGTCCGGACGGACGCCCCCCTCTCACATGCCCTGCCGCGTCACAGGGACGGCACGGGCCGGTACTCGTCGCCCCAGGCCTCGACCGTGTCGGCCGCCCGGTCGAAGGCCTCCACCCGGAACAGGAAGTCCGCGTTGTGGTCGGTGAGCAGCTGCAGCTGCTCACCGTCCCGCTGTACGAGTACGAGCGCCTGCCCCTGCACCGTGCGCGGCAGCCCGAGCCACCGCACCGGCTGCTGGACCGTACGCACAGCCGTCGCCCGGTCCCACGGCACCGTGGTCGTCACCAGGAAGCGCACACGCCGCAGACCGTGCCGGCTGACCCAGGCACCGACACGCAGCAGCCGGAGGGCGCAGACGATCAGCACCACGGCCAGGCCCAGACAGAGGCAGGCCTCCGGCACCGCACCGGTGAAGATGATGATCACGGCCGCCAGCAGGATGAACGACGCCAGCAGCAGCAACAGGGCCGCCGCCCCCACGCGCCACGGTCCGGGGCGGTAGGGGCGACGCCATTGATCGTGGTCGTCGAAGGGCAGTGCGACATCGTGGGAAGTCTCACCGGGCGCTTCGAAAGCACGGTCGGCCGTCAGGAAAGGCAGGGGCACGACTGATCCTCACTCACCAGCACGCTCGATTGGGCTGTGCCCGGTGAGGCTACCGAGGAGGTCTTCGCCGGGCTACCTCAGGGGGTCCGGACGAGTCGGCGCCCCTCAGCGCCCCTCAGCGTCCCTGGGCGGCCTCGGCCTGCTGAGTCGCGCCGGGAGCACGCGAGGGATCGAGGGCGGGAAGCCCGAAGAGCAGCGAACCCACCAGTCCGGCGACGACGGTGAGACCGATCAGCGTGCGCCCGGCGAGCTGGGACGCACTGGGACGTTCGGGGGGCGGAGGGGTGACGTTACTGCGGAATCGGTCCGCCTCGGCAACGAATGCGAAGGGGACGGACTCTCGCCGGCGCAACATGGGGCGCTCACTCCTTTGGATTTTTTTGATCTGGTACCAGGGCTTCTACAGGGACAGACGTACAAAGTTGTCGCTTGGTGCCCGATTTCCCTGAATCGGCCGAACAATGTCCCCCGGGTGCCGCCGGGGCCGACAAGCCGGCCCCGGCCCGTAGAGTGTGGGGCGCCCAGAGACGTACACGGAAGGACCGCCGGTGCCCCCCACCCCCCATGAGACCGCCAAGCCCGACTTCCGGAGTGACGTCACGGTCGACCTGGTCAAGCACACCGCCAGTGACTCCGACGTGCTGTGGGCCGCCCGTGTCTCGACCGCCGGCGAGCAGTCCCTGGAGGAGCTGAGCAAGGACCCGGAGCGCTCCAAGGGCCTCATCAACTACTTGATGCGGGACCGCCACGGCAGCCCCTTCGAGCACAACTCGATGACCTTCTTCATCAACGCCCCGATCTTCGTCTTCCGCGAGTTCATGCGCCACCGCGTCGGATGGTCGTACAACGAGGAATCCGGCCGCTACAGGGAGCTGGAGCCGGTCTTCTACGTCCCCGGCGAGTCCCGCAAGCTCGTCCAGCAGGGCCGCCCCGGCAAGTACGAGTTCGTCGAGGGCACCCAGGAGCAGCAGGAGCTCACCACCCGCGCGATGGAGGACTCCTACCGCCAGGCGTACGAGGCCTACCAGCAGATGCTCGCCGCCGGAGTCGCCCGCGAGGTCGCCCGCGCGGTGCTCCCCGTCGGCCTCTACTCCTCGATGTACGCCACGTGCAATGCCCGGTCCCTCATGCACTTCCTCGGCCTGCGCACCCAGCACGAGCTCGCGAAGGTCCCTTCCTTCCCGCAGCGCGAGATCGAGATGGTGGGAGAGCAGATGGAGGCCCACTGGGCCAAGCTCATGCCCCTCACCTACGCGGCCTTCAACAACAACGGACGAGTCGCGCCGTAGGGCCCGGACGCCGGCCCCGGTACAGGCGTACGGATCATCCGTCCGAAGTGTCCGTATTGCCGCAGTTCGAGAATTTCATCTAGGCTGATCAAACGGACCCGGCACTGCTTGAACCCCCGAGCAGGCAGTGTCGGGTTCCTCCTCTTCCCGTACGTCTGACCTCCCCCGAGGGGACACGACGCGTTGAGCAGCGAGTAGCGTGTTACCCATGGCTCCGATCTCCACTTCGCAGACCCCCTTCGGGCGGGTCCTCACCGCCATGGTCACGCCCTTCACAGCGGACGGCGCACTCGACCTCGACGGCGCCCAGCGTCTCGCCGCCCACCTCGTGGACGCCGGCAACGACGGGCTGATCGTCAACGGCACCACCGGCGAGTCCCCGACCACCAGCGACGCGGAGAAAAACGACCTCGTACGGGCCGTGCTGGAGGCCGTAGGAGACCGGGCCCACGTCGTCGCCGGTGTCGGCACGAACGACACCCGCCACAGCCTCGAGCTGGCCCGCGCCGCCGAGCAGACCGGCGCCCACGGCCTCCTCGCCGTGACGCCGTACTACAACAAGCCCCCGCAGGAGGGCCTGCTCAGGCACTTCACGGCCATCGCCGACGCCACCGGGCTCCCGGTGATGCTCTACGACATCCCGGGCCGCAGCGGTGTCCCGATCAACACCGAGACGCTCGTCCGCCTCGCCGAGCACCCGCGGATCGTCGCCAACAAGGACGCCAAGGGCGACCTCGGCCGCGCCAGCTGGGCCATCGCCCAGAGCGGCCTCGCCTGGTACTCCGGCGACGACATGCTGAACCTCCCCCTCCTCTCCGTGGGCGCGGTCGGCTTCGTCTCGGTGGTCGGCCACGTGGTCACGCCCGAACTGCGCGCCCTCCTCGAGGCCCACCTCGCCGGCGACGTCCGCAAGGCGACGGAGATCCACCAGCGGCTGCTCCCCGTCTACACCGGCATGTTCCGCACCCAGGGCGTCATCACCACCAAGGCCGCCCTCACCCTCCAGGACCTGCCCGCCGGCCCGCTGCGCCTTCCCATGGTGGAGCTCACGCCCGACGAAGAGGCGCAGCTCAAGCGGGACCTGACAGCCGGTGGCGTACAGCTCTCGCTCTAACCACAGACTTCACAACTGAAAAAGCAGGAAACCCACAAACAACAGCAAGTGCACGAATGTCATGCGCGCCACGTGCCTCAGCGGTACGTGGCGTGTGTGGTGAGGAGAGTCTTTTGAGTCATCCGCATCCTGAACTCGGTACGCCTCCCAGGCTTCCGAAGGGAGGCCTGCGCGTCACCCCGCTCGGCGGTCTCGGCGAGATCGGCCGCAACATGACGGTCTTCGAGTACGGCGGCCGCCTGCTCATCGTCGACTGCGGCGTCCTCTTCCCCGAGGAGGAGCAGCCCGGCATCGACCTGATCCTGCCGGACTTCACGTCCATCAAGGACCGCCTCGACGACATCGAAGGCATCGTGCTCACACACGGCCACGAGGACCACATCGGCGGCGTCCCCTTCCTGCTCCGCCTGAAGCAGGACATCCCGCTGATCGGCTCCAAGCTGACGCTCGCCCTGATCGAGGCGAAGCTCCAGGAGCACCGCATCCGCCCGTACACCCTCGAGGTCACGGAAGGCCACCGCGAGCGCGTCGGCCCCTTCGACTGCGAGTTCGTGGCGGTCAACCACTCCATCCCGGACGCGCTGGCCGTCGCCATCCGCACCCCGGCGGGCATGGTCGTCCACACCGGCGACTTCAAGATGGACCAGCTCCCGCTGGACCGCCGCCTCACCGACCTCCCGAAGTTCGCCAAGCTCGGCGAGGAAGGCATCGACCTCCTCCTCTCCGACTCGACGAACGCCGAGGTCCCGGGCTTCGTCCCGCCCGAGCGTGACATCTCGAACGTCCTGCGCACGGTCTTCGCGAACGCCCAGAAGCGCATCATCGTGGCCAGCTTCGCCAGCCACGTGCACCGCATCCAGCAGATCCTGGACGCCGCCCACGAGTACGGCCGCCGCGTGGCCTTCGTCGGCCGCTCGATGGTCAGGAACATGGGCATCGCCCGGGACCTGGGCTACCTCAAGGTCCCGGCAGGCCTGGTCGTCGACGTGAAAACCCTCGACGACCTCCCCGACCACGAGGTCGTCCTCGTCTGCACCGGTTCCCAGGGCGAGCCGATGGCGGCCCTGTCCCGCATGGCCAACCGCGACCACCAGATCCGCATCGTCCAGGGCGACACGGTGATCCTGGCGTCCTCCCTGATTCCGGGCAACGAGAACGCGGTCTACCGCGTGATCAACGGCCTCACCCGCTGGGGCGCCAACGTCATCCACAAGGGCAACGCCAAGGTCCACGTCTCGGGCCACGCCTCGGCCGGCGAGCTGCTGTACTTCTACAACATCTGCAAGCCGAAGAACCTGATGCCGGTCCACGGCGAATGGCGCCACCTGCGCGCCAACGCCGAGCTCGGCGCATTGACGGGTGTCCCCAAGGACCACATCGTCATCGCCGAGGACGGCGTGGTGGTCGACCTGATCGACGGCCGCGCGAAGATCGTCGGCAAGGTCCAGGCCGGCTATGTGTACGTCGACGGCCTCTCGGTCGGCGATGTGACCGAGACCCACCTCAAGGACCGCCGCATCCTCGGTGAAGAAGGCTTCATCTCGGTCTTCGTCGTGGTCGACACCGCCACCGGCAAGATCGTGGGCGGCCCGAACATCCACGCCCGCGGCTCCGGCATCGACGACTCGGCCTTCACGGCCGTCGTCCCGCGGATGGAGGAGGCCATCGCCAAGTCGGCTTCCGACGGCGTCCTCGAGACCCACCAGATCCAGCAGCTCATCCGCCGGACGGTCGGCAAGTGGGTCTCCGACACCTACCGCCGTCGTCCGATGATCCTGCCGGTCGTCGTCGAGGTCTGAGGCCGCCGTAGCAGGTCAACTGGAGCGGGGCACCTCGATTTGCGTCGGGGCACCCCGCTCCAGTACGTTTACGACTCCTCCTGAACGGGAAGCCCGGCGCACTGATGCGCTTGGGTCCGACCGAACAGGGCGGAAATTCCGACTCAGAACTTCTGATAAAGTCGGAATCGCCGGAAAGGGAAACGCGGAAGCGGGGAACTGGAAGGCGACCGGGGAAGTCGGACACGAAAGTGTCTGATAGAGTCGGGAACACG
>NZ_BAAAUD010000103.1:0-18745 GCF_039533765.1 Streptomyces enissocaesilis
CTGCCCGACTTCGCGGCGTCCTGTCCGCCTGACCCCAAAGGAGGCGGCCCGATGGCTGCCAAGAGCAACCCGAACCCGTCCGAGACCCGGCTGGACGAGCACACCGACGCTCCGTCCACCACGGCGCCCGGCGATGGCCCGGCGGACACCACCGACCCTGCCGAGCGCGCCAGTTCGGCGACGCCAGACAAGGGCGCGGCCGCGCAGGCCGGCCACGGCACCGTCAACGCCGTGGTGCCCGTGCCGAAGAAGGCCGCGACCAGGCGGCAGGGCAAGGACCGTATGGAGACGTACACCGCGCTGCGCCCGGACGGCGAAGAGGTGACCGTCGAGCGGAACATCGAGACGGGCGAATCCTCCGTCAAGGACGGCTGACCCGTGGCGCCGCTGCCCGCTCTGGCCACCGTGACGGAGTTGGAGGACTGGCTGCTGGTCCCCCGCGGCAGCGCGCCCGCAGCAACCGTCACACTGGCCCTGACCATCGCGTCAGGGCTGGTGCGGGATGAAGCGCGTTGCACGTTCGCCCGCCGTACGGACACCTTCGCGCTGCGGATCGTGGACGGCGTTGTGCGCCTGCCCGGCCCCGTCGTGTCCGTCACTGCGGTGACGGTTGGGGACCAGCTGCTGACGTCGTCCCAATGGGAGCTGGACGGCGACGACCTGCGCCTGCGCGGCGCGAGCGCCCTCGCAGGGTGCCCGCGTCGGGCCACGGTTACCTGGACGCACGGCTTCGCGGCCGTCCCCGCGACCGTCAAGGGCCTGGTCCTGGACGTCACCGCCCGCTGTGTCGTCAATCCCAAGTACGTCCGCCAGGAGTCGACCGGCCAGAGGTCCGTCACCTTCCTGGCGGAGACGGCCAGCACATCGCTGTCCGAGATCGAGAAGGACAAGCTGGCGCGCTACCGGGACAGCAACCCGGTCGTGCGGCTCGGGAGGTGACCGGGGTGTTCGGCGACTCCGTCTTGATGGACCAGACCGTGACCCTCCTGCGCTCGGTCAAGGGCGAGGACGAGCGCGGCAACGAGACCTGGACCGACACGGAGACCGAGGTCCAGGGCTGCTCGGTGCAGGCCCTGGACTCGGTCGAGTACCTGTCCAGCGCCGACCAGATCATCAGCCGGTGGCAGTTCCTTGGCCCGCCCGGCATGGGGCTGAAGGCCACCGACCGCATCAAGGTCTCCGACGGGGAGGTCTACCAGGTCGACGGCAAGCCGTCCGTCGCCCGCTCCCTTTCTCCGTTCCTGTCCCACACCACCGCGATCCTGAAGGAGGTGACCGGCTGATGGCTGGACGGGTCCGTATCCAGTTCGACGAGCGCGGCCTGACCGCGATCATGCGCCTGCCCAAGGTCCGGGCAGCCCTCAAGGAACGGGCGGACGCCATCGCCGCCGAGGCGAAGTCGATCGCCCGATCCGAGATCGACACCGACTTCGCCAACCAGATCCACGTCTCGGAGGAGATCCGGCCCGGCGGCCGGCCCACGGCCAAGGTCGAGGCCACCCGCGAGGACGCCGAACGCTACGAGTACGGCGACTCCAACACCGCCCGCAGGCGGGTCCTGGGCCGGGCTGCCGGCGTCACCCCGCAGAGCATCCTCCGCGAGCGCCACGGGGAGGGCTGATGTGGGGGGACATCGAGTTCGCGGTGGCCCAGTGGCTGAAGTCCCAGCTGCCCGGCGTGAAGCTGGTCAACGAGCTGCCCACGGACTTGACCGGCTCGCTGCCGCTGGTCCAGGTGCAGGTCATTCCCGGCGGCGGCGACGACCGCATCACCGACACCGTCATGGTCGACGTCGATAGCTTCGCCGCCACCCGCTCCCTGATGTGGACCCTGGCGGGCAACGTCCGTACCGCGATGATCGCCGCGAACGGAAAATCGGCCGCCGGGATCCGCTTCGACACCGTCGATACCGAGTCCCGGCCCGGCTACTCGTCCTACGCCAACCCCGGTGTCCGCCGAGCGGTCGCCACCTACCGGCTCACCTGCCGCGCCCAGGCGCCCGCCTGACGCATTCCGAACCCGGCCCCGCCCGCGTACTGCTGGCGGGGCTTCGTCATGAAAGGGAGGCGTCGCCATGGTGGCCGCCAACTTCGACACGATCAACGAGCTCAAGCAGTCGCTCGTCCGCAAGGCCCTGTCCTACGGGATCTGGGTTGCCGACACGACCGCCGCGGCGGTCACCGCGCCGTTCGACGCCCAGGGCGTCCTCCAGGCCCTGCCCGCCGGGTACAAGCCGCTGGGCTACACGACCGACGACGGCGTCCAGTTCTCCGGTGACTTCTCCGTCTCGGAGGTCACGGCCGGGCAGTCCGCGAAGCCGATCCGCTCCGACGTGGAGACCGACACCGTCACCGTGCAGGCGACGCTGCTGGAGACCCAGGCCGCGGCCGTGGCAGTCTTCGAGAACCTGCCGCTGTCCACGCTCGGCGACACGGGCGGCCTGTGGGACTGGAAGCGGCCGATGTCTCCGGCCACGATCTACCGGCGCCTGGTCTTCATCGCCCGCGACACCGGATCGAACGGCACGGATCCCATCTACATCGTGCGGCACATGCCGCTGGCCCTGCGGACCGGCCGCGGTGACGAGCAGTGGTCGCGCACCGAGGCCATCAGCCGCGAGGTCACCTTCACCGGGTACCACGACGAGGCCCAGAACACGGACATGCGGACCTGGTTCGGCGGCGCCGGATGGATGGCGCTCGCTCCCAGAACGGACGAGGTCCAGAGCGTCGCCATCACCGGCGGCCCGACGGGCGGCACCTACACGCTCACCTTCGACGGCCAGACCACTGCAGGGATCGCGTACAACGCCACGGCGGCCGCGGTGCAGTTCGCCCTCGAGGGTCTGTCGAACATCGGCGTCGGCGACGTCGTCTGCGCGGGCGGCCCGCACCCGGGCAGTCCGGTCACCGTCACGTTCGGCGGCCAGTACGACGGCACGAACGTCCCGCAGATGACAGCCTCCGCGGCTGGCCTCACCGGCGGCACGACTCCGACGGTCACGGTCACCACCACCACGCCGGGCGGACCGTGACCGCCCCCAAGCCGGCTGCGAGGCGGCGGCCCAGGGTGAGCCCTGCCGCCTCGCAGCCTTCACCCGCTCACCCGCCGGCCACCCAGAAAGAGGCACCAGCCACCATGAGCAAGCCCAACAAGAAGCGCTACAAGCTGTCCACCGTCAAGGCCCAGTTCGCCGAGGCGGTCGGCGGCGAGGACGTCGAGGTCGAGCTGGACAACGGCGAGGTCCTGACGTTTCCGCACCCGCTGTTCGCCGACGACGAATGGTCCAAGGCCGTCGACGACGCCGAGGGTTCGGCGGACAAGGCGCGCGCGATGCTCGGTGACGAGCAGTACGAGCGGTTCAAGGCCGCCGGCGGCATCGACAACGACATCGCGTTGCTGTTCCTCGCCGTCCAGCAGGACTCCCAGGGGCAGATCAAGCGCCGCCCTACACGGTCCTAGACCTTCTCGGGGCATATCCCGAGGCGGTCGAGGCGGACCTGATGCATCACTACTCGCCCCGGGACCCGCTTGCCGAGTATTTCCGGGGCGAGATCACCCTGCGCAAGCTGCGCGTCATGGTCGAGGGGCTGGGGCCCAACGGCGCCCTCGCCCGGGCCGCGACCGGGCACACGTGGACGCAGGAGACGTATGCGCTCGTCGACATGCGTGACCTGCTGGCCGATCACTTCGTGGCGTTCCTTAACGCCCACCGCCCGGAGGAACGCAGCCCGCTGCCGTACCCCGAGCGCTCATGGCGGCCTGGGGACCCCTCGCCCGAGCAGAAGGCGAAGCGGGACGCGAAGAAGGCGGCCGCGGCCCGTGAGGGCTACCTGGACATCGCCGCGCAGGTGACACCAACCCAGTGAAGAAGGGGTGATCCGATGCCCCGCGCTGCTTCCGTGTGGCTTGACGTCATGCCGTCCATGTCCCAGTTCCGCCGGGAACTGCGACAAAACCTCGAGCAGCCGGTGGCCCAGTCCGCGGCCCGGGCCGGAGAGCAGGGCGGGGAAAGCCTGCTCTCCGGCATGGGCGGCAAGATGAAAGCCGGGGCCGCCGGACTGGGCCTGGCGGTCGGCGCGGCCATGGTCGCCGGCCTGACCGAGGCGATGGAGGGCCAGAAAGCCACCGCGAAGCTCCAGGCCCAGCTGGGCCTGTCCGCGAAGGACGCGGAGAAGGCCGGCAAGGCCGCGGGCAAGCTCTACACGGGCGCGGTCACCGACACCGTCGAGGACGGCGCGATGGCGGTGCGGGCCATCATGTCCGCGGGCATCGCGCCGGAGGGTGCGACGACCAAGCAGCTGACCGCCATCGCCACCAAGGCGCAGGACCTGACGACGCTGTTCGAGATCGACATGACCCAGGGCGCCGCCGCGGCCGGTCAGATGATGAAGACCGGGCTGGCGAAGAACGCCGACGAAGCGTTCGACATCCTGGCTAAGGGCTTCCAGACCATGGGCCCGCGGGCGGATGACTTCGCGGACACCATGAACGAATACTCAACGATCTTCCGGTCGCTGGGCCTGGACGCGCAGATGGCCACGGGGCTGATCTCCCAGGGCATGAAGGCTGGCGCCAGGGACACCGACATCGTCGCGGACGCCCTGAAGGAATTCCAGATCAGGGCGACGGACGGCTCCACCTCGTCCGCCGACGCGTTCAAGGCGCTGGGCCTGAACGCCAAGGACATGACCGCCCAGTTCGCTGCGGGCGGCAAGGGCGCCTCGGACGGGCTGGGTCTGGTCCTGGACAAGCTGCGCGCGATGAAGGACCCGGTCGACCGCAATGCCGCGGCGGTCGGATTGTTCGGTACTCAGGCCGAGGACTTGTCGGGCGCGCTGTTCGCGCTCGACACGGACACGGCGGTGGCCGGGCTGGGCAAGGTCGGCGGTACGGCGAAGAAGGCCGGTGACGACCTGCGCAACACCGCCGGGACGAAGTTCGAGCAGTTCAAGCGCGAGGCCCTGCACGGCATCTCGGACGCGATGACCAAGTACGCCCTGCCCGCGCTGATGACGTTCGCCACCTGGATGAACCGCGATGTGCTGCCCCCGGTCAAGACCGTCGGCGGCGCGCTCGCCTCTGTCCTGGTGCCCGCAATCGTGGGCGTAGGGACAGCGCTGGCGGCCGGCATCAAGTGGCTGAAGGACTACGGAGTCTGGCTGCTGCCGATCGGGGTGGCCGTCGCGGGCCTGGCCATCACGATGAACGCCTCGGCGATCGCCACCGGCGCCGCCACCCTGGCGTTCTCCCTCTACCGAGGCGTCATCCTCACGGCGGCCGCCGTGACCCGCGGCTACGCCATCGCCCAGGGGATCCTCAACGCCGTGATGACCGCCAACCCCATCGGGTTGATCATCACCGGCATCGCCGCCTTGGTGACGCTGCTGGTCGTCGCCTACAACAAGAGCGACACCTTCCGCCGAATCGTCCAGGCGACGTGGTCCGGCATCCAGTTCGGCTGGGACCTGCTCTGGAACTACTACCTCAAGCCCGGTCTGACGGCCGCGATGGCGTATCTGCGGTTGCTCGGCAATGCGGGCCTGTGGCTGTGGAACAACGCGCTCAAGCCCGCGTTCGACGCCATCATGATGGCGGGCAAGATCTTGTTCACCGTCATCGCGGTCGTCGTGATCGCGCCGCTGGTGCTCGCCTTCAAGCTGCTCGCCGCGACCGCGTCCTGGCTCTGGACCAACGCGATCAAACCGGCGTTCAACGCCATCGCGGCGGCCGGCCGCTGGCTGTACGCCGTCGTCCTCAAGCCCGCGTTCGACAACATCATGACCGTCATCAAGGCCGTGGGCACGGCCATCCAGTGGCTGTGGAAAAACGTGGTCAGTCCGGTGTTCGGGTGGATCGGCGACAAGGCCAAGTGGCTGTGGAGCCAGAAGATCAAGCCCGCGTGGGACCTGATCAAGACCGGCATCGGCCTGGTCGGCGACAAGATCAAGCAGCTGTGGAACGACTACGCCAAGCCGGTGTTCGGCTTCATCGGCGACAAGGCGAAGTGGCTGTGGGACAAGGCGCTGAAGCCCGCGTTCGACTTCATGAAGAAGGGGGTCAAGGCAGTCGGTGACTCTTTCCGTGACGCAAAGGATTTCATCGGAAAGCAGTGGGACAAGGTCGGTGACATTGCCCGTAAGCCGGTTCGGTTCGTGATCGAGGAGGTCTACAACGCGGGGATCGTTCCTCTGTGGAACAAGATCGCGTCCGCGTTCGGTGCCCCAGAGATCAAGGCGATGGCGCTGCCCAGGGCGTTCAAGTCCGGCGGTATCCTGCCCGGCTACACGCCCGGGCGGGATCCGCACCACTTCTACTCGCCGACCGGCGGCCGCCTCGACATGAGCGGCGGCGAGTCCATCATGCGCCCCGAGTTCACCAGGGGCGCGGGCGCCGGGTTCGTGCACAGCATGAACCGCATCGCGAAGAGCCGTGGTGCCGAAGGCGTTCGCCGGGCACTCGCGCCGGCGCTCGGCGGGCAGCCGCAACAGCGGTTCGCCGACGGCGGGATCTTCGGCTGGATTGGCAAGAAGGTGGCGGGAGCCGGGTCGGCGGTCTGGGACAAGGCCAAGGCGAGCGCGTCGTGGTTGGCGGACGGCATCGAGGCGTCGGCGCGGGCGGGCGTGAAGAACGTCGTCGACCCGCTGTTGAAGTCGTTTCCGGGGGCCGATACGGGGTTCGGGAAGATGGTCCGCCGGATCCCGACCCGCATGGTCGACTCGCTGTTCGGTTACTCCAAGACGGCCGACAAGAAGGGCGGCAGCACGCTCGGCGGCAAGGGCGTCAAGGCGGCCCTCAGCTGGGCGCGCACCCAGCACGGTCTGCCCTACCAGTGGGGCGGCAACGGCAACCCGAGCTGGGACTGCTCGGGCTTCATGAGCGCCATCGAGTCCATCATGCGCGGCCAGAAGCCCGGGCGTCGCTGGTCGACACACGCCTTCAGCGGTGACACTGCTCCGCCCGGTTGGAAGCGTGGCCAGAAGGCCCCGTTCATGGTCGGCATCACCGCCGCCGGCGTCGGCCACACCGCCGGAACCATCAACGGCGTGAACGTGGAGTCCAGGGGCGGGGACGGCGTGGTCGTCGGCTCCCGGGCCCGCGGCTACAAGAGCTCGCTGTTCACCGACTGGTACGGCCTCAGGGGCTACGCCAAGGGCGGCCGGCCCCGCCCGGGCGAGTGGGCATGGACCGGGGAGAACGGGCCGGAGTTGATCCGGTTCGGCGGCCCGTCGACGGTCTACGACAGCCGCACGTCCCTGGAGATGGCGCGCTCCGCTCACATGACCCCGGTGCCGGTCACCTCCAGCCACTCCGGCCAGGACCTGGCGCAGGCGCTGGACGGGCTGGCCATCGGCATCGTCCTGGACGACGGCAGCCAGCTGGACGCCCACATGGATGCCCGCGTGGACGCCGGGCTGAACGCCGCCCGGCAACGCCGTCGGGCCGGAGTGAAGGGAACGTGACCCCATGCCGATGATCGTCAATCCGCAGGCGCCGCAAGTGACGCCACCGGCCCGGGTGACCTCTCCTGACCAGTGGCTGGCCGCGATCGTCGATAAAGCGTGGGCGGGCGTCGTGCTCTCGGTGAACTACACCGCGGGCGCGCCGCTCGCCAACGCCGTCAACGTGCGGAAGGTCCGCCTGACGCGGACCAACCCCAGCGGCGAGCTGGTGCAGGTGCGTTCCGGTGACCCGGCCTGGGCCATCGAGGGCGTCGGCGCCGGCTACGACCACGAGGCGCCGCTGGGCGTCCCGGTCATCTACACCGCCACCCCGATCTACGCCGATGGCAGCACGGGCCCCAGCTCGTCCCTGTCGGTCACCGTGCCCGCCCCCCAGCAGGGCGAGAACCGCGACCTGTGGATCAAGAGCATCGACAATCCGGGCCTGTCCCTGCGGTGCATGATCATCGGCAGGCCCGCCCCGTCGAGCGCCGGCCGCCAGGACACCACCGACATCGCGGGCAGCCCCTACCCGGCGCTGGCCTACGACACCCACGGCGCCGAGGTCTACCAGGTCACCGTCGACGTGCCGCCGGAGCGCGTCGACCAGCTGCGGGCCCTGCTGCGCTCTGGGCTGTTGCTCTCCCAGGTGCGGCCCGGATACCTGTGGCCCGACGCATTCTTCGTCCCCGGCGACATCACCGGGCCCACCCCCACCGGGCACCTCGGCACCTCGAGCGGCTACCAGTTCTCCTTCACGATCCAGCCCCTGGAGCGGCCCGCGACGACAGACCAGCCGCTGCGGATCCCCGGCTGGTCCTGGGACGAGCTGGCCAGGCGGTTCGGCACGTGGGACGCGGTCGCCGCCAGCTACAGCTCATGGGCGTCGCTGTCGACGAACGGGATCACCTGATGATGCGGTTGCCGTCCCGAGTCGAGGAGGCGCTGCACACCGCAGCCCGCCGGCCGAAACGCGCGGAGTGGTCGAACGACGGCGGGGTGACGTGGACCCCGGCGCGGGTGGGCGCGGCCCATGTGGTGCCGGACCGTACCGCGGAGTGCCGCTACAGCGGATCGGCCGAGTTGCTCGGCGTGCCGATCGGCAGGGACGGCATCAATACGGTGATCACTCAAGTGCGGCTGTTCCAGGGCATCCAGGGGCCGCGGATGGATGCCCCGCACTGGGTGCCCGCCGGGGTGTACGTCGCCGACCGCATCCGCCGTACCCGCCTGGGCGCCACGGTCGAGCTGCTCGGGCTGGAAGATGTGATCCGCGCCGCAGCCTTCCCGCGGACGCGCACCCTGGGGCCGGCCCTGGCCTCGTCGCTCGTGCCCGTGCTGGCCGGTGAGGCACTGCCGACCACGCCGATCGCCTGGCGGGAGGGCGTCAACCCTCGGCGGCGGATACCGCGGTTCCTCGCTGAAGAGGACCGGTGGCAGGCGCTGAGCAGCGGCACGGACAGCGCGGGCGCCCAGACCGGCATCGCGGCCGCGCTCGGCGGCGAAATCTACGCCGACGCCGCTGGGGTCCTCACCATCGGCCCGGTGCCCACCCTGTCGGACCCGGTCGTCTGGCGCATCCCGCACGGCGCCGCCATGGTCCAGGCCGCCGAGGAACAGACCGCCGAAGGGCTCGTCAACGTCTGGCGGATCACCGGGGACGGCGGCGACGGCAAACCCACTGTCGGCCCGATCTGGGTGTGGGACGACGACCCGACGAGCCTGACCTACGCCGGCCCCGACCCGGTCCATGACCCGCTCGCGCCGCAGCGCCTCGGGCTGTCCGGGGTCCGGGTGCGGGTGGCGCGCTACACCTCGCCCCTGATCACCTCGGTCGCCGAGGCGTACACCGTCGGCTGGGCCAAGCTCGCCGACTCCCTGGGCATTCAGGCGTCGCTGTCGTTCACCTCGCTGTGCCACCCCGGCCTGGAGCCAGGCGACGTGGTCGAGGCGGAGATCGAACCGGGGCGCTGGGAGCGCCACATCATCGACAGCTGCCCCTACGACCTGGGCGCGGCCGCGATGTCCTGCACCACCCGCACAACGGCAAGGAGGCTGACATGAGCGAGGCCGCACGCCGGCTCGGCGAGGACCAGGCCCGCGCCGAAGCCGGCACGACGACACCGCGGTTCGCCTCGGCACAGGTCGTCGACGTCACCGACGAGGGCGTGAACCTGGAGCTGGGCGGCGACCTCGCCCTCGACGTGCCCTGCCTGGGCAGCTACCGCGACCGGCGCGCCGGCGACTGGGTCGTCGTGCGCCCCGGATCCAACCCGCTCGTCATGGGCCGCACCGCCGATGACCCGGGCCCCATCGACGAGACCGCGATCCGGACCCTGGCGAAGGAGGTCGCGCTGGACGAGCAGGTGGTGCGGGCGGCGACGTGGGGAACCACCGGTCCGGCCGGTACCGGGTGGCAGACCGTGCAGCAGATCTTCCTGCGCAAGAACTCGGAGGGCAAGGTCGAGTTGTACGGGCAGCTCACCACTGAGTCCGACCCGTCTCCTACTGCGCCCACCGGGCGCGCGCCCAAACCGGCGACGATCACGGCGAGTTCGGCCGGGGCATGGCGCAACGGCCGCCGTGACGACTCCCGCGACAACCCGTATCAGGGCGACTACACCGGCCGCGGGAATCTGAGGGGCGGCTGGTTCTACGGCACGAAGATCCAAGATGCCTGCGCGGGCAAGGCGGTCGCCTCAATGAAGGTGACGATCACCCGGCTGCGCGGGGCGGGTGACAACGCCCGCCGTCACGTGCACCTCTACATGCACGACGAGACCACGCCCCCCTCCGGTCACCTGAGTCTGCCGGTCGGCCCCGAGGATCTGCTGTCGCTCTCGGTAGGGGCGACTGGCACGGCCGCCCTGCCCGCCTCATGGCGGGCGGCCCTGGCCAGCGGAGCCCGGCGCGGGATCGGCGTCTACTACGACGGCACCCGCGACTACGCGGCATTCTCCGCCGCCGCTCCCATCGTCATCACGTTCAGCTAGGAGGCCCAGCCCATGGATATCGGCTACGCGCAACTGCCCGTTCCGGGAGGCGGAGACGCGCCGGTCGGGCCCAGCGCTCTGGCCGCGCTCGCCTCCGCCATCGACCCGCACCTGCTTCAGCACGTCGCGAACCTGGCGGAGCGCAACAGCCTGTACGCCACAGCGCCGCTGCACACCGCCGTCTTGGCCGCGAACGGATCGCTGTGGATCAAGACGTCGGCGACCGAGAACGTATGGACCACGATCTACGAGCCTGACCCGCCGTGGCGGCCCATCAGCATGCGCGCCGGCTACCAGGGCGGGGCGTACACCCCCCAGGCCCGCCGGATCGGCAACAGGGTGTGGCTGCGCGGCCGGATCGAGCGGACCGACAACGCCGTTATCCCCAACGGCGGTGTGGCCATCGCCACCGTGCCCGACGACTGCATTCCCCGGCTGCAGATCGGCACCTACCCCGCGACGGCCTCACTCGCCGGCGACATCGTGATCGGCGTCGGCAAGCTCGAAGTGCTCGAAGCAGGAATGTCCTCCTCGCTCGGAGGAGAGGGCACGGTCGTGTGGTGGTCGCAGGACGGCGAAACAGCCACATCCGGCACGCCCTGGGTCAACATCTCCGGCGAATACTGGCTCGACTGAAAGAGGCCCTCATGGCGCTCTATACGTTCGGCGGCACCCCCGCCGACGTCCTGACGACCGCCACCGGCGACGTCGTCCCCGACTACCCGCTGCGCGTCCGGGTGGCCGGCACCGGGCAACTCGTGACCGCGCTGTACGAGGCGGACGGCACAACCCCCATCGCAGAGCTGCGCACCAACCCGTCGACGTCCTCACAACCGGGCGCAGTGCGCCCCTTCAAGACCGACGTGCCCGCGATCGAGTTCGAATACCTGGCGGCCGACGGCACCCCGCTGCGCTGGTACTCATCCGGGCGCGAGATCGCCCAGGAGGCCCTGGCCGCCAGCCGCGACTCGCTGTCAAGGAGCAGCGGCGGCACGGTGGAGGGCCCGGTGACGGCCGCGGCCGGACTCGACGTCGCGGGCGGGCTCGGAGTGGCCGGCGGTGCGACCGTCGACGAGCTCGCCGTCCAGGGCCACCTGAGCGTCGGCGGGACGTTCATCCCCGCCTCCTTCGACCTGGCCGGGATGCGCGTGTTCAACCCGCGCGTGATGGGCGCTGTCGCCGACGGTACGACCAACGACGCGCCCGCCCTGCAGGCCGCGCTCAGCGCCGCGCGCACCGCCGGCGGCGGGCAGGTCCTGGTGCCACCGGGCACCTACGCGGTCGGCGCGACGCTGCGGATCTACCGCAACACCCGGCTCACGCTGATGCCCGGCGCGGTGCTACGCCGCACAGCGCCGGGCACGATGCTGCTCAACGGCGACGCCGACCAGACGTTCGGCGGGTACACCGGGCACGGGAACATCGTCATCGAGGGCGGCGTGTGGGACATGCGCGGCACCACGGCCGGGCTGACCGCGAGCGCGATGTGTATCAGCATCGGCCACGCCCGTGGCATCACGATCCGCGACGTCGAGATATTGGACGTTCCCGGCTACCACGCGATCGAGCTGAACTCGACGGCACAGGCCCTGGTCGAGAACTGCCAGTTCCGCGGCTACGTCGATCCCGGCGGCCGGACGTTCTCCGAAGCGGTGCAGATCGACCTCGCCAAAGCGAGCAGCGTGTTCGGCGGGTTCGGTCCCTACGACCAAACCGCCTGCGAGGACATCACCGTGCGCGGATGCTACATCGGCCCGTCCGGTACCGCGGGCACGATCGCCTGGCCGCGCGGCGTCGGCAGCCACGCCGCGACGATCGACCGCTGGCACAAGCGGATCCGCATCATCGGCTGCACGGTCGCGGACGGCGCCCAGTTCGCCGTCGGGGCCTACGCCTGGCAGGACTGCCACATCGAGGGCAACAGCATCACCGGGCAGGGCGCGGGCGTCCACGTGTGGACGAACAACGAAAGCGACACCAACGCCACGACGAACGCAGCCGGCGTGCAGACCGGCGCCTCGCAGGAGACCCGGGGCACAGTGATCGTCGGGAACACCATGCGCAACCTCGGGGGCTACGACGACGCGATCACCGTGATCGGCGAGCCGACCGGCAAAATGACCAGCGTCGTGATCACCGGCAACAGCATCGACATATCGACCGGCGACGGCTCGCAGGGCGGCATCCGCCTCGAGCACGCCGAACAGCTCACCGTCACGGGCAACACGGTCCGCAGCGTGGCCGGGACGGGCATCAGCCTCGTCAACGCCGTCGGCGGCGCCGTCACCGGCAACCGGATCCTCAGCCCCGGCGGGTCCGGTATCGCGTGCGCCCCCTGCACCGGCATGCAGATCACCGGCAACACCATCCGTGAGCCGGCCAGTCACGGCGTCCACGTCCAGGGCGGCAGCGACGTACAGATCGCGTCGAATTACATCAAGGGCGCCTCTCGCAACTCGGGCAACTTCGGTATTCGGGTGACGACCAGCGCCGACAGCATCCTGATCACGGACAACAAGATTCGGCGCCTCGGATCCGGTGCAGAGGCGGCATACGGGCTGTCCATCACGAGCAGCTGCACGAACATCCGCCGCCACGGAAATGACCTCGCGAACTCGGGCAGCAGCGGCCCGCTCGACGACCAGTCCACAGCGCCGGCCATCTCTCCCCTCGACGCCGGTCTCGCCACGTACACGGCGACCGTCACCGGCGGCGGGACCGCGACGTTCACCACCCGCGGCGGCGACTATGTGCGGTTGGGTACCGGGCTCGTGTGGGTGTGCGTTCACATCGAGGTGGCCGCGGCCGGTTCAGGCACGAGCACGGTCGGGATCACCATGCCGACCACAGTCGCCCGGGGGCGACAGCAGCTCATCCCGATGACCTGCGACAGTGTGAAAGTGGCCGCGCAGTCGACGGCCGGATACGCGGTCGCACTGACGACCGGGACCGGCGACACCGTGGACCGGCTCCGCACGCAGGCAGCGGCCACCGGCACGACCACCACCGACAACCGCGTCCTGAACGTAACCGGGGCCGATCTGCTCGCCGGCGCGGTCATCACGATCCAGGGCATCTACCGCGAGGCATAAGCCCCGCGCGCGCCCCCACCATCCACGCCCCGCCAGTCGGCCGGGGCGTTCGTCATGTCTGGAGATCTTCATGGCCACACCGCTCACAGCTGATCGGCTCCTGGCCGCCCTGCGCGCCGAGGGCGTCAAGGTCGTCGAGGTCGGCAACTGGCGCTCGCACAACCGGAACAGCAAGGGCCCGTGGGGGCCGGTCCACGGCGTGATGATCCACCACACCGTCACCTCGGGTACTTCCAAGACCGTCGGCATCTGCCGCGACGGGTACGCGGGCCTGCCCGGGCCGCTCTGCCACGGCGTGATCGCCAAGGACGGGGTTGTGCACCTCGTCGGCAACGGCCGCGCCAACCACGCGGGCATGGGCGACGACGACGTACTGCGCGCCGTCATCGCTGAACGGGAGCTGCCGCCCGACAACGAAGCCAACGCTGACGGCAACCGGCACTTCTACGGCTTCGAGTGCGAGAACCTCGGCAACGGCGAGGACCCCTGGCCCTCCGCCCAGCGTGAGGCGATCGTCCGCGCGTCGGCCGCGATCCTCCGCGCGCACGGCTGGGGCAAGGCCGGCAGCACCTCCGTCATCGGCCATTCCGAGTGGCAGCCGGGAAAGGTCGACCCTCGCGGCCTGCCTGGGGGTATGGACGCGATCCGCCGCGACGCAGCCGAGCGGCTGAAGCATGCCGCGAGCTGGTCGCCGACCACACCCAAGCCGCCGACCCCGGCCCCGGCGCCCGCGCCGCCCACGACCACGGAGCGAATAGCCGCTCTGGAAAAGCGCGTCACCGCGCTGGAGAAGAGGAACTGACATGGCTGCACCCGTAGAGAAGAAGGTCAGCGCCGCCACCGTCGCGGCCTACCTCGGCAGCACCGGCCTCCTGGCCGTGCTCACCGCGATCCAGGACAACTCGGGGCTCGTCGGCGGACTGCCCGACGGCCTGGAGCCGTTCGTCCTGGCGCTCATCCCGACGTCCCTCACGTTCGTCGGTGGGTGGGTGGCCAAGCACACCCCGCGCGGCATCGCGAGGATCTGATGGCGGCCGCGCCCGCCCGGCTCTGGCGGCATCTGGGCTGGCGCGGCCTGGCCCTCGCCGGAGTCGGCGCCTGCTGGATCGTCTACGGCATCGGCCTGATAGTCACCACCCGCGGCGCGGTCACCGCCGGAGCCGCACCCGTCATCCGGCTGATGTGCATCGAAGCCTGGGGCGGCGTGTGGATCGCGTCGGGTGTCCTCGCGTCGGTGGCGGGAATGCTGCGGCCCGGCCGGGACGTCTGGGGGTTCGCCGCGATCTCCTTCATGCCGGCGGTCTGGGGGCTGGCGTTCATGGCGAGCGCCGTGACTGGGGACTATCAGGCGGCGTGGGCGGCAGTGCCCATCTACGTCGCAGTGCTCCTCCTGGTGGTGATCGTCGCCACGCTGACGAGGGGACGTACACATGGGTGAGGGCACAGTGCTCGGCGTGGTCATCGCCATCGTCGGAGTGATCGGCTCCGTGCTGGTGGCCAGGATCTCCACACCGGTCTCCGCCACCGCGCTGGAGCGGGAGACCGACGAGGCCGAGCAGGACGAGTTGAAGGTCAGTCGGGAGATATGGCGCCGGTTCTCGGTCTTGGAGGACAAGGTCGACCATCTGACTTCGATCGTCGAGGCGCAGAAGGAGAAGGTCTCCACCCTGGAGCGGCTGCTTCGCATGGCAATGCGGATCATCCGCCGGGCGAACCGGCGCCTGGACGCCGTACACGAACTACCCGAGGAGATCCCCCGGGAACTCGTCCCCTACACCGTCGACTGACTGCGCCCCCTCTCGCCTTCGGGTGGGAGGGGGCGCTTTCCTGCGTCCGGGATCAGGCTTCCGGCCGGCGGTTGTACCTCTCAAGCGTTGCCTTGTTCGTCGACGAGTCCATGAAGACTAGCTCCCACGGCCCGGTGTTGATGTCGAACTCCTTGCCGAAGCCCACCCACTTTCCGGTCATGCGCCGCCCCGTCGGCTCGACGAGCAGCTGGATCGCGCCGTGGTACCGGGCTCCCCGGTAGTACCCCTCGGTCGCCGTCTGCTCTGTCCATGTGCCCGTCGCTACGTGGCTGTCGATCTGCAGGTCCATGGTGAGCGGCGAGTCGGAGGAGCCGGGCATGCTCCGCACCGACAGCCGGTTCCCGTGCTGCAGCACCACCACGTAGTGGGAGCCGACAAAGGCCGAGTCGCGTCCGCTCGAGAAGTATTCGTAGCGGGACAGCCACACGCCCGAGTAGTTGCCGTGGGCTGCGCGCGGTTCCGCTTGGGGGCGAGTAGCCGGCGGGGCGATGCCGGACGACGACGGCTCCATGTCGTGGCCGCCGTGCCCATCGTCGGAGACGCGGACCTGCGGTACGGACATGCCGAAGCCGAGCGCCTCGATCGGCAGGCCCGTGGCTGACTCCAGGGCGCGGGCATAGACGGGGCGGGGGGCAGCGGTGGTGCCGGATTCCCACCGCTGCACGAGCCTTTTGTTTGCGTCGTTGGGCTGACCTGCCCTGGCGCCGGCTTCCCGGACGGCGCGGGCGAAGTCGTCCTGAGACATGAGCATTCCCATGCGCACCGCCCTGAGTGCGGCGTTCGGTGTGGTCATGAGATTCACGGTAGACCTCAACTCCCTTTAATGACACCGAATTGACGCCCCGTATGTCGCTGCTTTGTCGCCTCGCTTGACGCCGCGCAACACAGAGTGTGCGCGCCATCTTGAATGCGTGACGACTACAGGCAGCGGCAGCACGCACAAGGGTCTGAGCATCAACATCTACCGGGTCGACGGTGAGACACACGCCCGCACCCCGATCAAGGAGTGCATCCTCCCCCCACTGGAGGAGCTGGAGCCAGTGTCCATCCTGGCCTTCCCGCCCTGCCGCTGTCCCCGCTGCCGCAACAAGGCAGGCCACGCATGAGCCCCATGTGGGACGAGGAGCCGGAGCGCGGCAGCGGAATCTGCGCCGCCTGCAACCAGCACACGACCGACGGGATAGTCCGCTGGGTACCTCGCGCTTCCTTCCCGGACATCCGGATCGTCACCCACAGCGACCCCGCCGACTGCCGACCGGCCGCGTCGACACCCACCGACTTCCGGCTCTACCGGTCCACCCGTGGCCCGGTAAGGCCGAAGGCAGGCCCTCACCCGAGGGCCGCGTTCACACAGGAGGAAGCATGACCATCGCGTTAGAGCACCCCGTGTGCACCACCGATCCGGCCACCCTCGTACACCCCGAGACGATGGAGCGGCTCGCCGCCCGCATCACCAAGGACCACCCCGAAACCGACGCGTCCACCGCACGCCGGATCATCGCGCAGACCGCCGCGTTCCTGGCAGCTGGAGCAGAGCGCCCTGGCGCGGACCTGTCGCCCAGCAAGGCAGTGGACATCGGCTGGCACACGTGGATCCTCCACACCGTCGACTACGCCCTGTTCTGCGAGCAGATCGGCCGCTTCATCCACCACGTGCCCACCGCCGAAGGCGAGACGGTACCCGGTGGCCCGGCAGCGGCCCGGCAGCGCACCCTCGACGCCATCACCGCGGCGGGATACGCAATCGACCACGAACTGTGGCCGCCCGCCGCCAAGATGGGTGAGTGCAGCCAGTGCCACGCGGGCTGCACGGACAGCCCCGTCGGCAAGAAGTAGCAGGCACACGCCGGCCGCCCGGTGCAATCCGCCGGGCGGCCGGCTCCCCCACGAACGGAGCATCAGTGACGGAAACCAAGGCGTGGGACACCTACTCCCAGCAGAAGCCCCAACGCCGCCCCACGAACGCCGCTGGCGAGACCACGTGGTTCAACTGGACCCAGTACCCCGACCACGGGCCCGGCGTCGAGGTCCTCGGTATCGGCCCCGGCGCCTCCGTACTGGAACTCGGCTGCGGCAAGGGCGGCAACCTCGCCCACGTGGCCGCACAGGGTGCCCGGACAGTCGGCGTAGACGTGTCCCTCGCCCAGCTGAAAGCCGCGGAAGCACGCTGGGCCGACAGCGGCCTGGTCCTGCACCGCGGGAACGCGACGCGGTTCCTCTCCGAGAGCGGCGAGCACTTCGACGCCGTGTTCTCCGTGTTCGGCGCAGCCTGGTTCACCGACCCGAACGAGCTGCTGCCCGCCATCCGCAAGCGGCTACGCCCGGGTGGTGTACTGGCATTCTCCCAGCGGCCCGCCATCGAGGGATGCTACGGCTGCCAAGCCTCGTACATCAACCGGGCCGAGGACGAAGACCCGCTTGTCGTGAAGCGCTGGGACTACGAGCCGGACCGCTGGGTGGAGATCCTGCATGAGCACGGCTTCACCGCGGTGACTGCCCGAGTCCTGCCGGCCCCGCCCGGGCGGCGGAAGATCGGCACTCTCATCGTTCGCGCGCACGGATAACCACCTGCGCCCCACTCGGCCCCGGCCGTCCGCTTCCCCCGAGGCGGGCGGCCGGGGTTTTCTTCATGTGCAGCCGTTAGCTGGACATCATTTCTTTTTCGGCTCACCAATGAGGCCCCGAGCCTTGAGCGCCTGCACGGAGCTCCCCTGCCCACGCTCGAGAAGCGTCGAGATGATTTGCGCCTGGTTCTTCTGGGCTTTTTGCTTCGTGGCCTCGCCCTGCGCCTCACCAACGCGCTGGCCGAAGTAGAAGCCGACGATTGTGGTCAACAAGGGCGTCACGATAGCGAGCACGCCGAGCAGGCGAGCGTTCGGATCGTAGCCACCCCGGTGCTGAGAGGGAAGAGAACCATCCGCGGCCGGAGACGGCGGGGCGGTAGGGGCAACATCGGCGAGCCTCGGCGGACTGTCCGCGGTATGAGCGACGAACCAAGCAAGGGCAAAGAAGAGGGCCAGCAATCCGATGGCCAAACTGACGGTGACCACGGAGACAACCGTCCTGTTCGTTGATGCGCTCACGTCGCCTCGTTTCGGCTTATCGATCTACTGCACCTGCAATCAGTGCACACGGTCGCGTTACCGGCAGTCCACCCAAGTGCGTCGATCGGGTGACTTCGGGCCGCAGTGGCCACAACAGCCACAGAGCTCGCCCCGGGCGCCCCCTTTGCGTGCGGTGCTTTCTAGGTGACTCGCAAAGCTAGAGCGCTCCCTTCGATTCGAAGGTGTGCCCCAATGCCGCTTCCCTTTACCGATAAATCCGCAGGTCAGGGCCTTGATCGAATGCTGCCGAGCCCCCTCCGAACCTCGGCATAGACAGAGGTGTCTTGATTGGATATTGGGGTTCCC
>NZ_BAAAUD010000104.1:0-19515 GCF_039533765.1 Streptomyces enissocaesilis
AACCCGCCCCCATCCGCGTATCTCATACACCACGGATACAGCCATCCACCCACACCCCCCAGGGACTTCGCGAGAATTCACCCCGACGAGCGCAAGTCAGTAATGCGCCGTTCGGTGCGGGTCGGTGTCCGGCAAGGGCTGTGGTGCGGGCGGGAGGAGCGGTCCCTCATCCCGGCCTCGCCCCGCTCACGGTAGCGGGCGGCCCATCGCTGAGCCGTGGTGGGCGAGACCTGGAAGCGTTCGGCGGCCCGGCGCAGAGGCCAGCCCTCCTCCACCACGCAGCGGGCCAGGCGGAGGCGTCCGGTCTCGGTCAGGGGTGCATTACGGTGAGGCACGAGGGCCTTTCTGGTCGGTGCGGATGTCGCAATCCGCGCCGAACCCGGAAGGCCCTCACCCGTTCAAGATCTCTCAGCCGAGACCTGCATCACCCGTCCACAACCTCCCCGGACAGAACACCGTACACATCTCCAGTGGGCCATTTTGGCCGTCCGGCATCCTGCAGTTGCTCGTCTTGGGGAAGTCGAGTGCAGTGGGAGCCGCTTTGTTTTTGAACGGAGCCGAGATTTGATCACGGGAGTGGGGTGATGATGGAGCCATGACGGGGTGGCGGCGGGTCGTGTGGTGGGCGTTGGCGGTCTTGGGCGCGGTGGCCACGGTTACTTTGACCGTACTGGTGGTGGCCGGGGATCTGGATACGGCGGACCGGCTGGCGAGTGTGGTGGGCGCCGTTGCGGGTCTGGCCGCGTTGGGAGTGTCGGTCTACGCGATACTCCGGGTCCCGGTTGCGGGGCCTGTACCGGTGCGTGCGCAGGGCGGGTCGAACGCCGCCGGTGGAAACATCCGCAGCGCCACGGCGCGTGACACGACCCGGGCCCCGGTCGTGCCGGAGGGTGGTGGTGGGATTTCGGCGAGCGGTGGGTCGAATGCGGCCGGCGGGGACATCGACGGCTCGAGTGCGCACAAGGGTGCGTGATGCCGCTCTTCGAGCGCCGTAACAACGACGAGGCCGTGGCCAAGGCCAGGGCCGCGCCCGGGGCGGAAGCCGCGCCCAGGGTCGAGGCGAGCAGGGGTGCGAACGCCGCCGGCCGTGACCTGGTGAACTCTGTCGCCCTGCATGTGGAGAACGGTGTGGTGCTGCCGCCGGAGGCGTACGGCCCCGCCGCTGATGTGCCGGCGTCGGCGGGCTTGCGCAATGTGCCGGGCACGGGGCTGTTCGTCGGCCGTACCGAGGCGCTGGATGCCTTGGATGCCGCGTTCGCGGCCCCGGGTGGTGTGGTGGTGCAGGCGGTGCACGGGCTGGGCGGGATCGGGAAGTCGACTCTCGCCGCGCACTGGGCCGTCCACCGCTTCACCGGCCACCCCCGCTGGTGGATCACCGCCGAGAGCCGGGCCGCGGTGGACACCGGCCTTGCCGACCTGGCCCGCGCCCTGCAGCCCGCCCTGACCGGGCTGCCCGAAGAGTTCCTCGTGGAGCGGGCGCTGCAGTGGCTGGCCGCCCACGAGGGCTGGCTGATCGTTTTGGACAACGTCGACCACCTCGACCACATCCGGCCCCTCCTCGACCGCGCCGGGAGGGGCCGGTTCCTGATCACCACCCGCCGTGCCACCGGCTGGCACGCCACCGCCACCACCTTGCGCCTGGACGTCCTGGCCGAAGGTGAGGCCCTCGACCTGTTCACCCGCATCCTGAACCCCACCCGCCCCGGCGCCATCGACGGCGTCACTGAGCTCTGTGTGGAACTCGGCCACCTGCCGCTGGCCGTGGAGCAGGCCGCTTCCTACTGCGCCGAGACCGCCACCCCACCCCGCACCTACCTGCGGATGCTCGCCGAGTCACCGGCGGACCTGTTCGCCGACACCGCCGAAGGAGGCGACACCGCCCGCACCGTCGCCCGGATCTGGCGCATCACCCTCGACCGGCTCACCGACACCCCCCTCGCGGGCGAGATCCTGCGTATCCTGGCCTGGTACGCCCCCAACGGCATCCCCCGCCCCCTGCTCAACGACCTTGCACCGGCTCCGGCGCTCACCAAAGCCATCGGCCGCCTCCTCGCCTACAGCATGATCACCACCACCGGTGAAGGCGAACTCGCCGTCCATCGACTCGTCCAGGCCCTCGCCCGCACCCCCGACCCCGACGACCCCCACCGCCAGACAGCCGACATCGACCGGGCACGCGACCACGCCGCTGCCTGCCTCAACACGGCATTCCCGAACGACTTCACCTCCTCCCGGACATGGCCGCAGTGCCTGACTCTGGCGCCCCACGTCGATGCCCTCGCCGAACACGCTCCCGCCCGTCTCGACACCGAGATCACCGTGAGCCTTCTCCTCCAGGCCGGGGACTTCCTTCGCGAGCAGGGACTGATCACCCGCGCTGCAGAACACCTCCACCGCGCATACACCAGTCATGTACGGCTCCTGGGCGAGGACCACCCCCACACGCTGCTCTCCCGCAACAAACTCGCCAACGCCTATCAGGCGACAGGGGACTTGGACCGGGCCATTCCGCTCTACGAGAGCACCCTGACCGACCGAGTGCGAGTACTGGGCAACGACCACCCCCACACGCTGACCACCCGCAACAACCTCGCCAGTGCTTACCGTTCGGCCGGTGATCTGGGCCGGGCGATCCCGCTCTTCGAAAGCAACCTGGCCGACAGCGTGCGAGTGCAGGGCGAGGACCACCCCAACACCCTGACCTCCCGCAACAACCTTGCCCTTGCCTACAAGGCGGCCGGGGATCTGGACCGGGCGATACCCCTGTACGAGCAGACTCTCGCCGACAGCGTGCGAGTGCTGGGCGAGGACCACCCGCACACCCTGACCTCCCGCAACAACCTCACCTACGCCTACGAGGCGGCCGGGGATCTGGGGCGAGTGGTCCCACTCCTTGAGCGGACTCTTACCGACCGTGTGCGGGTGCTGGGCGAGGACCACCCCAACACCTTGGCCTCCCGCAACAACCTTGCCCTTGCCTACAAAGCGGCCGGGGATCTGGGGCGGGCGATACCGCTCCTTGAGCGGACTCTTACCGACCGTGTGCGGGTGCTGGGCGAGGACCACCCCGACACCCTGATCTCTCGCAACAACCTCGCCTCCGCATACGAGGCGGCCGGGGATCTGGGGCGGGCGATACCGCTCCTTGAGCGGGCCCTCGCCGACAGCGTGCGGGTGCTGGGCGAGGAACACCAGACGACAAGGCTGGTAAGCGCGAATTTGAACACCGTGCGGTCCCGCTGATTGAAGGCCTGTGGCGGAGGGCCCACGGTTTCAGTACTTCCTGGTCCAAAGTCCAGGCAAGTTCGCCGTAGGCACTGTGTTCTGTGTCTGAAGCGAAGCGGGTCCTTTCGAAGCGCGCCCACGCCACCGGGGCAGTGAGGGATCCGAGCGAGGCTCCCCGGCAATCAGATGCACGATCCCTCATTTGCCCTGTCCGGGTATCAGTCTCTACTGCTACGCACATACGGTGGGTGCGCCTCCTGACAGGACTGGCGCTGAGAGCTGGGCCCGCGCCACTTCGCACGTACCCGGGCCCAGCTGCCCTCTTGGATAACCTCACCTGCTGCGGCAGCTCCATCAGCCCTTACCGACCGTCAGGAATGGCCACTTGAGTGGTGTAAGACGAGCCAAGTCGCCGCTTGGACTCTTGCCACCGGGGCCGTCGGCTGGCGACTTATCACGCCGTGATAGCTCTGGTCGCCGTACCACTGCTCCTGTCCGTCCGGCCCTGGGCGGTTCGGCTCTGAGGCTGAGCCCTCGGTTCGGATCGTGACCGTTCCAGTCGGGTCGGGGAGCGAGGTGTGTCTCTTCCCGAGGCCCCAGCTTTCCGGGCAACAAGCAACCCGAGTTCGCCGCACGGACCGCAGTTGGCCATCCCGGCCAGCGGCCGGCCCACAAAGGCGAGCCGGAGCAACCCGGCGCGCCACTGTTCAAGCCGTTGCGGCGGATCATCGAATCGATCAATGAGAGCCTCAAGGGGCAGCTCGGTCTCCAACAACGCCGAGGGTGCACGCCCGGCGGGGTCGTCGCCCGCGTCATGCAGCGCTTTCTCGCGCCGACCGCCTACGCTCACTGACCGGGAAGCTGATCACTCGCGGCAGGTTGGGCTGAGTCCGCTGTCGGCGGAAAGTCCGAGGAAGACCCGCGAGGACGGGACGTACCGCATGCACGTGATGCGCGGGGCGTTCGAGACCTACGATGACGCCACCAACGAACGCCTCATGCGCGCCTCGACCTACGAGTGGCCGCATGCCTTCACCCGCCTGGACGCCCCCGCCGGCGACTTCCTGGCCCGCTTCGGGTCCAACCACATCCACGCCGTTCCTGGCGACCACGTGGCCGAGTTGCGGGAGGTGTGCCGCCACCTCGGCATCCGCTACGACGGATTCGGCAGCGCGGCCTGACCCACCGCAGGGAGGCAAAAGACCGCCATGCCCACGCTCCTCGGCATCGGCATCGGCACCTCCGGCCCCAAGGGTGTGCTCGTCCGCTCCGACGGCCCCCTGCTCGCGCAGGCGTCCCGTGAGCACGCCACCCGCCGGCCCACGGCCGGGTTGGGCCGAGCACGATGCGCTGGAGGCGGGGTGGCGGGACTTCACCGCCCTGGCCGGGGAACTCCTCCCCTTCTTCCCGGCAGGCGAACGGCCCGCCGCCGTCGGTGTCAGTGGCATCGGCCCCTGCCTGCTGCCGGCCGGTGACGGCGACGTGCCGCTGCGGCCCGCCCTCCTCTACGGCGTCGGCCCCGCGCGGGCGAAGTGGCCCCCGAGGCGTCGGCCGCGACCGGCACACCTGTGAGTACGCCGGTCATCGCCGGTACCGTCGACGCCTGGGCGGAGGCGACGGCGGCCGGGGCCACCGCGCCGGGCGAGCCGATGCTGGTGGACGGCACGACGATGTTCCTCGTCAACGTGCTGACCGAGCCGGCGCCCGGCGCGCCGCTGTGGTGCACGCACGGCGCGTTCCCCGGGACATATTGCCTGGCCGGGGGCATGGCCACCTCGGGCGCCGTCACCGGCTGGCTGCGGGAGGTCACGCGCGTTCGGGGTACGGCACGACCTCGGGGTCATGGCGGGGGTGAGCGGCGAGCCCCGCCGCGCGGGCGCCCGCCCGGAGAACTCCCGCCTCCGGCCGGGACGCTCCCCGGTTCCTAGCCCTGCCCCGTCACGGTTACCAGATCCGACGCCCCCTGGCCGACCGGGGCCGGCCAGGGAGAAAGGGGCGCGCCTCTCAGGACCGGGGTGGTGGAACCTGGTCGTCGAGCACGAGCATGGCGTGACCGTCGAGGGCCGTCACCTGGGCGTGGACGTAGCCGTCGCGGTAGCTCCACGCCGGTTCCTCGCCGGCGGGTTGCAGCGACACGCGCGCGGGCTCCCTCGCCGTCCGGACGCTCACCTCCACGTCGACCAGCGGAAACGGGTCGTGGACGAGGTCCACGTCGTCCGCGTGCCGACTGGGCAGGAAGCTGAGCACGTGGACGACTGTCGAGTCGTCGGTGCGGACGACGGTGGTCTCCAGGTGTACGGGGCCGGTGGCCCGGATCAGGGGATCGGGCAACAAAGCGTCGATAATCTCGCCGAGGAGGCGGCGGTAGGGCTCGTTGCCGTGCCGGCCGAAGGACTCCAGCAGGGGCACCGCGATGCTGACCACCCGGCCGTTGCGGACCACCGCCGCCCACTCGGACAGGGTGTCCGGCGGGGTGTAGTCATGGCCGCTGAACCGGGCGTAGTCCCGTTCGAAGTAGGGCTCGACGACGCCGTACAGGACTTGTGCGCCGCCGACCGGGCGGATCCGCAGGCCCCGGTCGTACACGACCGTGTCGAAGCCCTCGGTCGCCGTGCCCCCGGCGAGCGAGCGGAGGAAGACGTGGCGGTACGGGGACTCGCCGGCGGCCTCGATGCCCAGCTCGGGGATGACCGGCGTGCCCTCGCCGTCGACGAGCGCCCGCCCTACCACGATCAGCGCGCCTCCGTCGGCGACGTAGCGCCGCAGTTGCGCGGCGAGCGCGGCGTCCACGGTACTGTTGTCGGGCACGACGACCAGCCGGTACGGGCCAAGGCGGGTGCCGGGCGGGACGAGGTCGAACTGCTGGCGCAGCTGCTGCAGCGCCCGTACGGTGCCCAGGCCCGACGGCCCAGGGCGGTCGCCCAGTTCGGGGTCGACGACGACGGCGACCTCGGAGAGGACGGTGCCGCCGGCGACAAACGGCTCACAGCGCTTGAGGTAGGCGTACGTCGAGCCGATGAGGTCGTACACCGCCTCGTCGGTGCGGCCCCGGGGGTGGAGAAGGTCACCGATGCCGCAACTCAGCCCAAGACTCAGCATCTGGCAGCACTCGTACGTCAGCGCCGCACGCGGTTTGAGGGCGGCGTTGTCTCCCCAGCTCCGGTGGAAGCGGCCGGTGAAGCCGAGGGTGGGCAGGCCCAGCGGCCGGACGAACCGGGCGACGTAAGGCAGGTAGGCGTAACCCCAGCCGCCGGTCGGCAGTGCCTCGATCTCCACGTGGCGCAGCAGTTCGGCCTCCTGGTGCAGATTCAGGCGAGGCCGGGAGTTGAACCACGCGCTCTGCCCCGCCGTGGGCGCCAGGCGCGGCTCGACCAGGTCGCGCAGCCGTGCCATGTACTCCAGCGCCACGGTGCGGGCGTGCCGGGCCCGGGCCTTCGGATCGCGCGGGTCCAGCCCGGCCCGACGCATCGCGGCGACGGCCGCCGGCGAACAGCTTGGCTGGTCCCAGCACATGTCGAAGAACATGCCGTCGACCGGACCGTAGCGGCGCAGGACCTCCTCGACCTGTTCGACCAGGTACTCCTGGTATCCACTGGACATGTCGAGGATCTGCCAGCCGGCCTCGAACGCAGTCCCTCCGCCCTGTACCGGCCCGGCCCACTTGACCGTACGCAGTTCCTCGTCCTGAGCGAGCCACTCCGGGTGGGTGTTCGCCGCGAACTCGTCCACCTGCACACTGAGGTAGACGGGCGCCCGGATGCCCCGTCGGCGCAGTGCCTCCATCTGCTCGCCGAGCAGGTCGCGGCCGGCCGGCAGGGACGGGTGCCGCGCCGGGTGGGCGGTGTCGTAGTACAGGTGCCCGTGATGGCACTTGGCGAAGACCGTGACGCTGTCCACGTGCGCGCGAACCATGGTCTCGGCGAACTCGTCGGCATCGAAGTCGGCACCGATGCCGGGCACATCCGGCCCGGTGTGGAAATCCAGGTGGACGGTGCGCCGGGGGAATGCTGCGACGGCGGGTCGGGGCACGGTGATGTTCCCTCCACGGTGACAGGTGATGAGCGAGAGGTGAGTGTCGGCAGGCGTCGGGTCGCCCGGCGTGCGGCCGGACGCAGCGCCGGCAGCCACTCGTGGCCGGTGGTTCAGCGCTTGAGGCCCGTCAGGGCGACACCTTCGATGATGTACCGCTGCAGTAGCAGGAACACGATCAGCGGGGGTATGACGGCCAGCGCCGCGGCGGCCATCATCAGCGGGAAGTCCGTCGTGTGCTGGCCTTTGAACTGCGCGACGAGAACGGGCACGGTGAACTTCTCCGGTGTGCTGAGAAAGATCAGCGGCCCGAAGAAGTTGTTCCACTGGATCATGAAGCTGAATATGCCGAGCGCCGACATGGGCGCCCGCAGCAGCGGGAAGACGATCAGCCAGAACGTCTTCCACCGGCTCGCACCGTCGATGGTGGCGGCTTCCTCCAGCGATGTCGGCAGACCCCGGATGAACTGCCGTAGCATGAAAACGCCGAACGCGTTGAAGAGCGCCGACGGCACGATGATCGACCAGTGGGTGTCCAGCCAGCCGATCTCCCTCATGACCAGGTAGAGAGGAATGATGGTCAGCTGGGTCGGCACCATCAACGTCGCGAGGAAGAGCACGAACAGCCCGCCGCGGAACGGGAACCGAATTCTGGCGAAGGCGTAGGCCGCCATCGCGCAGGTGAGCAGCTGGACGACGACGATCGTCACGGTGATGTAGACGCTGTTGATGTATGCCCGTCCGAAGGGCAGCGCTTCCCAGGCGTCGACGAAGTTGCTCGGGTGCATCGGATCCGGAATCCACTGCGGCGGAACGACGAAGACTTGTGAGAAGTCCTTGAACGCGCTGAGGACCATCCACACGAAGGGCAGCAGCATGAGGAGAGCCGCGCCGCCCAGGAAAAGGTGCTTCGCGGCCGATCCCACGGCTTTGTCGGAACGAGGCGTCACTTCTGTACTTCCTCAATTCTCTGTTCGTCTATTCGTCGTAGTGGACCCAGCGACGCTGCGCCCACAGCTGGGCCAGGGTGAGAACCAGGAGGATCACGAAGAGCACGGCCCCCGCTGCCGCGCTGGCACCGAAGTCGAACCCCACGAAGGCCAGGTCGTAGACGTGGAAGACCAGCGTTCTGCTGGCGTTTCCCGGACCCCCCTGTGTCATTACGTACGCCAGGTCGAACACCTGGAAAGAGCCGATGATCGAGGTCACGGCGAGGAAGAGGATCGTCGGAGACAGCATGGGCAGCGTCACGTGCCAGAAGCGCTGCAGTGACGACGCGCCGTCGATCTCGGCGGCCTCGGTCAGCATCGCGGGAATCGACTGCAGGCCGGCGAGGAAGATCACCATGGTGAAGCCGATACCGCGCCACAGACTCACGAGGACGATCGCCGGGATCACCCAGTCGGGATCGACGAGCCAGTTGGGCGGATCAATGCCGAACCAGTCCCGCAGATAGCTGTTGAGCGGTCCGAACTCGCCGTTCAGCAGCCACAGCCACACGACGGAGACGGCGACAGAACTGGCCACGACGGGCATGAAGAACAGCAACCGGTAGACCACCCGGCCCCGCACGTTGTTCAGCGCCAGCGCCACCAGCAGTGAGCACACCAGGTCACCGGGGACGACCAGCAGAGTGAAATAGCCCGTGTTCCGCAGCGCTGCCCAGAACTCCTCGCTCCGGAACTGGCCCTCGAAGTTCTCCAGACCGACGAATCGCTGCGTTCCTCCTGCGTTCCATTCCATCAGGCTCAGCACCATCGCGAAGATCAGTGGCCCGAGCACGAACACGAGAAGTCCTACGAGCTGGGGCCCCACGAAAGCGAGGCCCCAGCCCCAGTCCGCCAGCCTGCGCGGCCGCAGACGGGAGGTTTTCGGCACGACTCTCCTCTCCTGGCGGCGGCTCAAGCGCCCGCTTCTGTGATCATCCGGTTCGCGTTCTCGCCGATGTCCCGCAACGCGGCGCGGGCATTGCCGCCACCACCGGTCCAGAGCACGTCGATCTTCCGGGATATGGCGTCACTGAGCCCCGGAGTCCGCGCCTCGGGAATCGGCAAGGAGTAGCCCTTGGCCCGCAGATCGAACCAGTACTGCACCGTCTCCGGGGTGTCGCTCTCCGCCAGCACGTCCTCCGCGCCCTCGATGCTCGGCACGGCGTTGCCGGCGCCGGCGAGCCGGAACCGCTGGCCCGCCACGGAGACGAAGTCGGTGAGGAACTGGAATGCCTCCTCCTTCTTCACTGCCTTGGCGTTGATCGCCATGTAGGCCGTGGCCATCGGCGTCGAGGGAAGGCTGCCGTCCGCCGACGGATAGGGGACGATGTCGTACTCCAGGCCGCTGCTCTCCGAGATGACCGGCAGCAGCCAGCGGCCGACCCCCGTGGCGAACCCCACGTTGTTCGACATGAACAGGGCTTCCTGCCCCTGTCCCTCGGGCAGGCTGCCGATGTAGGTGAAGGTCTTCGACTCCAGCATCTCGTGGAGCCACTCGAAGGCCTCCACGGACTTGGGGTCCTCGTGGGCGACGAAGGAGTCCTCGTCGTAGACTTTTCCGCCGCCGGCGGTGAGCCAGGCATAGACACCCAGCCAGTCACTGCCCACCGCGGCGGCCGACTTGCCGTTGTCGCGGATCTTCTCGGCCACCGACTGGAAGGTATCGCGGTTCCAGTTCCCGCTCTCGAAGGTCCGGGTGGGTTCTTCGCCGACGCCCGCGTCGGCCAGTACCGACTTGTTGAACCACATGACGATCGGGTTGCAGTCGACCGGGACGCCGTAAATTTCGCCGTCCTCCTGCCTGGCGGCCCCCCACAGCCCCTCGGAGAAGTCCTTGACGGGCGACTTGCTGCCCGGTCCTTCCAGCCGGGAGCGCAGCGGGGCGACGGTCTTGTCGCGTATGAGCCGGGAGAGCAGATCGTCGTTGGCGTAGAAGACGTCGGGAGCGGCCCCGCCGCTGAGCTGGGTCTGCAGCTTGCTGCGGTACCCGTCGGTCGGTACCGAGACCAGGCGCGCCTGTATCTTCGGGTGGCGCTTGTTGAAGTCCTCTGTGAACTCCTTGAGCCGCCTCACCTCGCTCGGGCCGCCCCACGTCGACCAGGTGAACTGTCCGAAGGAGCCGCCGGAGCCGCCGGAGCAGCCGGCGAGAGTGCCGACGCCGAGTGCGGAGAGTCCGGCCAGCCCCATGCCGGACAGGAAGCTGCGTCTGCGCAGCGGTGGTTGGTGCGTCATCGGTTCCTCCGTGAAGTGCGCCGGCCAGATCCGTGCGGGCAGGCGGGCGGAATAGTCCGGTGCGTCGGACCTGGAAGGTGAGTCGTGTTCGGGCGACCTGCTACAGACTTGCGCCGGGACGGGTCTGTCCGGCCGTCGCGCTGTCGGGCAGGTGGTGGAGCGTGTCGCTCATGTGCCGTGCCGTGCCGTCGTGCTTCTCACGGTTTCCGGGTCTCCCCCGGCGATGGCCCGGTGAATCCGCAGGTGGTCTTCGAAGCCGGACCTCAGGGCGGCCGGCGTCTGGCTGGTGAACTCACTTCCGCTGTAGGCCGGTTCACGCATCGCTTCGATGACCCGCAGGAGTACCCGGTTACCCGCGGCCCGGGCGATTCGCTCGTGGAAGGCCACATCGGCCACGAGGAAGGCGGAAGGATCGGAGAAGGCGTCTTCCATGCGGGCGACGAGCTGGGCGAGGTCCTCGACCAGCGCGTCGTCCTTGCGCCTGGTCGCTTCGGCCGCCGACTCGGGTTCGAGCCGGCATCGTATCTGCAGCGCGTCACGCACCAGCGGCCTGATCCGTCCTTCGTCGCGGTGTGCGCTCAGCACGACCGGGTCGAGGAATGTCCCAGGAGTCGGCCGGCAGTACCGTCGTGCGACGGCCCTGGCGCATGTCCACCATGCCGCGCTGGGCCAGTCCGCGCAGCGCGGCCCGGATCACGGCCCGGCTGACCCCGAACTGCCCGATCAGGACTGATTCGGTGGGCAGGGCACCGCCCTGCGCGAAGTCGCCACGGACGATGGCACGGCTGATGTGCAGCTCGGTCTCCCGGTGGAGACCGACCCCCGTGACGCTGGGGAGCGACACTTCCGCTGTCGGTTCCATGCCTCAGCTGTTCCTTGTCACCTTGCCCTCCGAGTGCCCGCGATCACCGCTTCTTGCGGTACTTCCGGGGCATCGGCAGGGCGGCCGTGCCCAGCTGGTGTGCCGGTGCCCGGTCGAAGGCACGTGCCATCGCCTCCCGGGCGGGCTTGCGCTGATACTGGTCGTCGTACGGCAGCGGGCGCTGCGGCAGCCCGTCCTCACGGCGCCAGGCGGTCCACGGCTGGTTGAGCCAGGAGTGCTGGTCCGCCAGGCCCCAGGTGGTCACGGAGATCACCGCCGGCTCGTCGAGCGCTACCGAGAGAAACAGCTCGTACGCTTCGGCGATCATCCGGTCCCGGGTGGCGAAGTCCACCGGGGTGTCGATGTCGGACACCTCCACCTCGGTGAACATGATCTTCAGTCCGAGGCTGGCTACGTCGCTCAGGAAGGTCCGGTACGCCTCCTGGTCGAAACGCTCCATGAGGGCGCGTGGCCCGGACGGATCCGGGCCGGGCCGTCCGAGGTGCGCCTGGATTCCCAGCGCGTCCACCGGCACCCCCTTGGCGAGGAGCCGCTCCAGCAGCGCCAGTGTGTGCCGGCGCTTGTCGGTCTCGCTCTGGTAGCCGACATGGGTCTCGAAGCCGTACTCGTTGAGCACCAGCAGCGCCGTCGGATCGGCCTCGCGGGCGGCGTGGAACGCCGTCTCGATGAATCCGGGGCCGAGCTTCTGGTACCAGACCGACTCGGTGCGCAGCCCGTCCGGGTGTCCCCAGACCGGCTCCACGGTCTCGTTGACCACGTTCCAGGAGTGGACCTTCCTGGCATAACGTCTGGCGACGGTCTGGACGTGGTCGACCATCACCTGTTCCGCGTTCTGCGCTGTGAGGACGGACTCGATCCCCTCCGGCAGCACCGCGTGCCACACCAGGTGGCCGACGTTGGACAGGAGCATCTTCTTCTCCTGGGCGTACGTCACCCAGCGGTCCGTCCGGCTCCAGTCGAACCCGTAGTCCGGACCGGTCCCCGTCCGGACGAAGTCCATCAGGAAGTCCGCGCCCGGGGTGGCCAGCACGCCTTCCTGAGCGACGATCGCGTCGTAGCCCGGATCGGCCAGCTGCTCGAACTTCAGGTCACCCACGCCATACAGGAGGCCGCTTGCCGCCGCGTGTCGCCACAGCGGTTCACCGGTCGACCGCCTCTTGCCGCCATCTTCCTGCCGGCCCGGCGCGGCCAGCGCCGTGCCGACCGGAGTGCCCGCCGCAGCGAGTGCTCCGGCCCCTGTCGCTACTGCCTTGAGAAACCCGCGTCGATCGCTCATGGTCCCTCCACCTGTCTGCCGACCTGCCCCAGCGGCGGTCGGAGTGCCGAAAGGCTCTTGCTTGTTCACTAGGTTGTCAAGCGTTTGCTCACAAGGGGTTTTTGCTGGTCAGGGCGGGTGTGCACGCCGCCGTTCGGAGTGTTTCGGGCAGCGCGGACCGCCCTCCGTCTGGGCGCGGACGGAGGGCGGATCGGCCCAGGTGCTCAGCCTGTCCAGGTGTACGTGACGGTCTCCGAGCCGGCCCGGTACCGGCTCGGGCTCCGGGTCTCCAGCCAGTCGAGGGGCTCCACGCCACCGGGCGTCCCGCCGTCCAGGGCGACCCGGAGCGCGGCCCGCATGTCCCGGTCGGCCTGCGGTGTGCGGCCCTCCGGGTCCACCGAGAGGAACAGCGGCGTGCCCGATCGGGCCACCAGGTCGAGGAACTGACGGTTCTTCTCCCACGGCGTCTGCGGTGTGCACGGCACGCAGTCCGCGTCGGCCATGAAGAAGGTCTCGTGCTGAGCGAGCCGGAAGGGGAGCGTGTTGACACCCATCTTCAACGTCCGTTCCCACTCCCGGCCGGATGTGTCGTCGCCGATGCGCTGCAGCTCGACCAGGCCCGCCGCGAGGTGACCGACGGTGTTGCAGCCGATCAGGACCGCGTCGCCCGCCGCCGCCCGCAGGACGCGGTAGAGCCGGAGGAGGATCTCGGCGTTGGTGAGGGAGTTGTCGGCGAAGCTCCAGCCGGCGTCCGTCATCGCCCGCCCGAACTCGAAGCCCCAGCGGCCGAACACGTCGTACGTGGAGAAGTCGTGCTTGACCAGCTCGTAGCCCCATCCGACCAACCGCTCGACGCTCGCGCGGATGGTCTCCAGGTTCTCCTCCAGGGTGAGGTCGAGCGGTTGCTGCGCCGCCGGCCGCGGCCCCTCGCGCAGCCGGGACTCGTCGTCGACGAAGGAGAGCGCGGTCGGGCGGACCCAGATGCCCGGGCGGGCGCCACGAGCAGCGATCTCCTCGGCGAGACCCGGCATGTCGTCGAACAGCCCCGGAATGCCGTGCGTCCACGGCCCACCCGGGCAGTCGCCACCAGGGCTCCACCCGGCGTCGACGACCGTGTACGGCCTGACCCGGTGACCGTCGGCCAGTTCCACGATGATGGACGCGTCCCGCAGGATCTCCTTCGGGCCGAAGTCCACGCCGTAGGCGTAGTACCAGTTGTTGCTGCCCACCACCGGCTCGGACGGGCGGAGCGGATCGTCGCACATCGCCCGGGCCAGCCGGCGCTGTACGCTCCACGGCGACTCGCCCTCGTCACCCTGGACCTCGACGACCGTGGCGGCGTGCAGCAGCCGGTCACCCAGCCGGACGGGCGAGCCGCCGTTGCGGAAGTCCAGCCACAGGGTGATCGAGCCCGGCTCGATCGTCCAGTGGCAGAACGTGTTCGGGCGGACCCGCACGCCACGGCCGATCGCAGCGCCGGCGGTCCGGTCGTACAGGACGAAGGACCACGGCAGTGGCCGGCCGGGGTCGGGGCGTTGCCAGCCGAGGTCCCCGTAGGACCGTTCCCACGCGTCACCGAGGACCAGGGGATCGGCGGAGGCCATGTGCGGCCAGCGTACGGCCACCCGTGACAACGGGCGGTCCGGGCCAGCCACGTTGATGTGCAGGCCTTCGGCGGTGGCCAACAGGTCGACCTGGACGCCGGAACCGGCCACAGGTACCGGCGGCTCTCCATCGTCCAGGACCACGAACAGTTCAGGGCTCATGTGCTTGTACCTCCCGGGGACACGGAACGTGCATCGGACGGTGCAACTGGCGCTTCATCTGGCGGTCGTTCTCGCGGTGCGTCTGACGTGTTTCCTCACTCATGAACGGTCGGCGGCAGGCGGTGCGACGGACTGCCGTGTACGGATGGGCATGTCGATCCGGTGCACCGCACGTGACTGGTCGCCGTTCAGCAGCAGGTCCACCGCCGCTTTGCCGAGTTCGTAGTGGGGAAGGGCGACCGAGGTGAGGCCGGGCCGGAGCCAGGACGCGAGGGCGGAGTCGTCGAACGACACCACCGACACGTCCTCGGGAATCCGCAGACCTGCCTGCTGCAGGGCCTGGTAGACACCGAGGGTGAGACGGTCGGTGAGACAGATCAGCGCACGCGGCCGAATCCCGGTCTCCAGCAGGCCGCTCACCGCGGCGTAGCCGTCCGCCGCCTCCCAGGCACACTCCACGGTGCCGGACAGTTCGAGCCCCGCCTCGGCGAGCACCTCCTCGGCACCCTGCATCCGGAGGCGGCCGGCCCACGCGCCGTCCGGCGTGGCGGGAATCAGGTGCCGGCCGCCGATCGAGTAGATCCCGTCGGTGTGACCGGCTCGGACCAGTGCCGCGGCGGCGTTCCGGCCGCCCGCCAGCTCGTCCGGCAGCACCCGCGGCCCGTCGAAGGTCTCGTCGAGCGAGTTGAGCAGCACGACGCGGCGACCGTCCAGAGCCGGCGGAGGCGTCGCCACACGGGTGTACATCGTGGCGTAGACAAGGGCGTCGACCTGGCGGTCGAGCATGCCCTCGATGAGCCGCTGTTCCACCGCCGGGTCGTCGGAGGTCTCCACGACGAAGAGCAGGTGGTCGTGGGCCAGTGCGGTGTCGAGCGCGCCGTGGATGACCTCACCGGCGAACTGGGTGGTCGCGATGGTGTCCGAGATCAGGCCGATGGTCCGGGTGACAGTCGTCCGCAGGCCTCGCGCCGTGAGGTTCGGCCGGTAGCCGAGCTCCTCGGCCACCGCGAGGACCCGCTGACGGGCCTCGTCGGAGATACGCATGTCGGTCCGGTCGGACATGACGAAGGACGCCGTCGTCCTCGAAACGCCCGCCCGGCGCGCGACGTCTGCGAGCGTGACACGGGACGCTGGCATGGGGCCTCTCCTGTCGGAATCCGGGTCACGTGTGTTGACAGCCACATGACGAGGGCTACACAGTAACCGTGCTAACTCGGTTTAGCACAGGGGATGTTCAGGATAGGAGGCAACAAACCACATGAATTCCGTTGTACCGGATAAGAGACCCTGGTGGCGCACCGCTGTCATCTACCAGGTCTACATCCGCAGCTTCGCCGACGGCGACGGCGACGGCATCGGCGACTTCGCGGGGCTCACCTCTCGCTTGGACTACCTGGTCGGCCTCGGGGTCGACGGGGTCTGGCTCAATCCCTGTTTCCCCTCACCACAGGCCGACCACGGGTACGACGTGGCCGACTACTCCGACATCGAACCGGATTACGGCGACCTGGCCTCGTTCGACGAGTTCGTCGCCGCGGCGCACGAGCGCGGCCTCAAGGTCCTGCTGGACCTTGTGCCCAACCACTGCGCGATCCGGCACCCGTGGTTCACCGCCGCGGTGTCCGCCGGAACGGGCTCGCCGGAGCGGGAGCGGTTCCACTTCCGGGACGGCAGGGGGGTGTCCGGCGAACTGCCCCCGAACAACTGGCGCTCCTCGTTCGGCGGCCCGGCCTGGACCAGGATCACCGAGCCGGACGGTACCCCGGGGCAGTGGTACCTGAACTCCTTCGACTCCGCGCAGGCGGACATCAACTGGCGCCATCCGGACGTCCCCGCCCTGTTCGAGGACGTGCTGCGGTTCTGGTTCGACCGCGGGGTGGACGGCTTCCGCATCGACGTGGCGAACGGGCTCCATAAGCACCCCGAGCTGCCGGACTGGACCGGCACCGGCTTCAACGCGTACGCCTGGGACCGGCCGGAGGTGCACGACATCCACCGCAGCTGGCGGCGGATCGCCGACTCCTACGGGCCCGGCCGGGAGCTCACCCTCGTCGGTGAGATATGGGTACCCACGGCAGAAGCGCTCGCGGCCTATCTGCGCCCCGACGAACTGCCGCAGGCGTTCTTCTTCGACCTGCTCAAGCGGCGGTGGGACGCCAACGGCTGGCGCACGTCGATCGACCAGGCGATCACCGCGATCGGCGCCACCGGCGCCACGATCACCTGGACGCTGGCCAACCACGACGTCCACCGGACTGTCACCCGCTACGGCATCACGCGTCCCGACGACGTCCCTGCCTCGCTCGATCCCCATGTGGCGCTGACCCGGCCCCGGGGTGAGGTCGATGTGGCGCTGGGCGAGCGGCGGGCGCGCGCCGCGGTCATGACGCTGCTGGCGCTGCCCGGCTCTTGTTACCTCTACCAGGGTGAGGAACTCGGGCTGCCCGAGGTGCTCGATCTCGACGACGCCGCGCGCCAGGACCCGAACTGGATCCGGACGAACGGGGTCGACGCGGGCCGGGACGGCTGCAGGGTACCGCTGCCGTGGACCCAGGAGTCAGCCACCTTCGGCTTCTCACCGCCGGACGCGGCGGCCCCGTGGTTGCCGCAACCGGAGTGGTTCGCCAAGTATGCAGTCTCCGAGCTGTGGTCCGACGTCGACTCGATCCTCGCGCTGCACCGCCGTGCGCTGCGCATCCGCAGATCCGAGCCCGGCCTGGCCGGAGATGCCTTCCGGTGGCTCGACGCGCCGGAAGGCGTGCTTTTCTTCGAACGCGGGAACGGCTTCGCCTGCGTGGTGAACTTCGGCACCGAGCCGTATCCGCTGCCGGCCGGCAGCAAAGTGGTGCTGACGAGCGTGCGATGCGGCGACGAGAGCCTGCCGGCCGACGCGGCGGCCTGGATCAGGCTGCGGCGGTGAGCCATGGTTCGCTGAAGCGGCACGGCCCCCGTGGCCGCTCCGGAGGGGTGCGGCCACGCGGGTGCCGTGCTCCACCACGTACACCTACGGCCTCCCCTGCCATGGGCGTCATGTTCTTCACCGTGCTCACCGTCGCCGCCCGACTCGACCGCAACCACATCCGTGGGAAGACCGCGGAAGGCCGAGTCACCGCCGCTGCCAAGGGCTGCCACGGCGGCCGGTGCGAGGTCATCGAGGACGACTCCCCCGTCTTCGCCCACGCGCCCAAGGACAAGGGCGGCCCCGTACCCTGTACCGCGCCCTCGCGGAAGCCGACGAACGAGTCGCGACTGCGGCAGGCATCACCGGGCCGCGCCGTTCCTCCGGCCTGCTGACGGAGCCGTGAGGAACCCGCAGCGAACGGCGCCGGGCACGAGGTCGTGAGCTGCGGCCCCGTACGGGAGCATCGCGAATACCCACCGGGACCTGTCGGTCGGTCCGCCTGCGCGTGGGGAGAGGAATCAGTGCACGGCACGCCCACACCACGCCTTCGGCGGCGGCAACCGGATCGGGAAACCGCAGGGGCTGCACCGTATGGGCCGGTGGTCGTCATGGTCAGGCCTGGACGGTCGTGTCGACGTCCCGGCGGGCGACGGGCGTCGGGGCCTCCCGGTCCCGGGGTTCTGGCCGAGGAAGACGAGGCCCGCGAGTGCGCCGCCCGCGAAGAGATACACCCACAGCTGGGCCCAGTCGAACATGCCCATGACGCTCGCGGCGGCGGCGTCGACCGGGTTGAAAGCGCCCCCCGACATACCGCCCACCGCAGCGGCGGCCGCCATCACGGTGAAGCCGATCGCCAGGCCGTAGAAGGAGTTGCCCGGGTGGCTCGAACGGGTCGCGACGTTGAGGACCACGTACGCCAGGGCGAAGGCGAACAGCCCCTCGACCCCAGCGCCGCCGCGAGCTGACGGCCGGCCAGGGACAGGGTCGTCACCGAGTAGGGGGCCGTGGCCCATCGTGTGACGGGAGCGGCCACGACAGCGACCAGCAACTGCGCGGCGGAGTAGCCGACCGCTTCGGTGGCGGTGATCTTGCCGTGGATGAGGACGGCGAGGGTTACGGCGGAGGGGTAGTGGGCGCCGGAGGTGTGCCCTCCGGCGTGGACCATGACCATCAGCACCGCGCCAATGGCCAAGGGAGCCAGAGGGCTTCCGGATAAGAGGTCCTAACAGAAGTTGTTGATCAAGTGACTTTCGACTTGGGTGATCGTTGGTCTGGTCGTGGGGAAACGTCAGTCGCGGCCGTGGATCGTGTCGGACGAACTGTGGTCGCTCATCGAGCCGTTACTGCCCGAGTCGGGGCCGAAGCTGGTGACGGGTCGGCCGCGGGTGCCGGACCGACAAGCCCTGTGCGGGATCCTGTTTGTGCTGTACACGGGCATCCAGTGGGAGTACCTGCCCCAAGAGCTCGGTTTCGGCTCGGGCATGACGTGCTGGCGGCGTCTGGCCGCCTGGAACGAGGCCGGTGTGTGGGAGAAACTGCACGTGGTGCTGCTGAGGAAGCTGCGGTCGGCGAAGCAGCTGGACTGGTCGAGGGCGGTGATCGACTCCTCCCCTGTGCGGGCGGCCCGACGGGGCCCAAAAGCGGTCCCAGCCCGGTCGACCGCGCACGGCCGGGCAGCAAGCACCATGTCCTTGTCGACGGGCAGGGCATCCCGCTCACGGTGTCGCTGACCGGCGGCAATCGCAATGACGTCACTCAGCTGATCCCGCTGCTGGACAAGATTCCACCCCTGGCCGACACGGTCGGGCGGCCGCGGAGACGGCCAGACATGCTCTTCGCGGACCGCGGCTACGACCATGACAAGTACCGGCGATTGCTGTGGAAACGCGGCATCCGGCCCGCGATCGCCGAACGCGGTCAGCCACACGGCTCCGGCCTGGGCATCTTCCGCTGGGTCGTCGAGCGCACCATCTCCTGGCTCCACGGCTTCCGGCGGCTTCGTGTCCGCTGGGAACGACGCGACGACATCCATGAAGCTTCCTCGGCCTCGCCACCTGTCTCATCACCCACCGACACGTCCAACGCCTTTGTTAGGACCTCTAAGCGGTCAATCGCGCCCGCCGCGCTACGCTTCGAGCGCGTCGAGTTCGGCGAGCCAGCGGGTGGGGAGTTCGTCGAGGTCGGGGAGGCTGGGGTCGGCGACGAGGGCCAGGTGCGCGGTTCCGGCGTATTCG
>NZ_BAAAUD010000105.1:0-19577 GCF_039533765.1 Streptomyces enissocaesilis
GAGCACAGGATCAGGCGAAGGCCGCTCTCACGTCCGGAACTCAGGCAAACCCATCAGCAAGTTCGAGGCCGTGTTCGACGACGGACCATAAACGTCAAGCTAAGGGCGCGCAGAGAATCAACGTGTTGCTTCCCGCTCTGCGGCTCGTTGATGTGGCATGCGCATCTCTGAGTCGATCCGTGACCAACTCGCCTTGAAATTTGAGGTGTTGTTCCCGCACCTCGGCGAGCGGCAGCGGCGTCTGCTGATGGCAACCGAGGCCCGGTTGCTGGGCCATGGCGGGATCCGGGCCGTCGCGCAGGCGGCCCAGGTCAGCGAGACCACGATCCGCAAGGGCGTGGACGAGCTGGAATCCGGGGCAAAACCGTTGGGACGGGTCCGCCGGCCCGGGGGCGGGCGCAAGAAGGCAGCCGATGACTCGGAGTGGGCGCCAGGTCGGCGCCCGTCGGCGGCTCGGATCCAGTTCCGCAGCGTCTCGGGGTTCACCTCGAGATCACCGGCGACCGACTTGACCGTCGCTCCCGGCCTCGAGCGGTACAACGCGACCGCGTCCGCTTTGAAATCGGCCGGGTAATGCTTCATCACCACCGGGACTCCGTTCTCCTGAACCATCAAGATCCAAGTGTCTCCGGTGTCCAAAACCCGGGGACAGGGCCCTCCAAGCCGAGGCGTCTCCACGCAGACAAGGCATACGACGTGCCTCACCTGCGGAAATGGTTATGGGGCAAGCGCATTGGCGTCCGGATCGCCCGCAAGGGCATCGAGTCCAGCGAACGTCTCGGCCGCCGAAGGCGGGTCATCGAGAGGACCATGTCCTGGCTGACCGGCTACCGCCGACTCAACCACCGCTACGAGCAACACCCGGGCAACTACCTGGCTTTCCTCGGGCTGGCAGCCGCAATCTGCTGCTACAAACGCTTCCGCAACCTCACCATGTAGCAGACCTGACCTCAGCGCCCGCATGCTGAAGGCCCTGTTTCCCGGGGTTCGCCGTGCCCGCTCGATCGGGCACGGCTGGGCACGGTCGCGCTCCGGCGTCGCCGGATCAACTGCTTGGGAGACATGTGCCCTCTAACGAGTGAAGGTGATCGATCACGATCGCTAGGGTCGAATACTCGACCTTTATCGCCAGGGTTCGCCCCCCCCTTCCCGTCCTACTTAGTGATCACAAGGATGAGCCTGAGCCGTTACTCGTCGTAGGAGGTTCCAGGTGTGGGATGCGATTTGGATGCGCAGTGTTGAGTGGCTTGCTGCGGCGGCCCCGGACCCCCGTGCGTGCAAAAGGCAGTGGGAAGTAGATCCGGGCCCTGTGCTTTTAGAGGCCGGGCGCCGCTGGAACGTTCTCAGCACGCCCGAGCATCTCGGCCTGCTCGCCCTTGAGGTGCTATGGGGTGATCGGACCCGGACACCTGGGGCGACACTGCTGCATCGCAAAGTGCGCAGGATCGGTTTCTTCCTGCCATGTGACGCCGACGACGAGTGGTTCGGGACAGGGCTGCGGTACGCCCAGCGCGGATGCTGGGTAGCTGTGCCGCCTCCATATCGCGAGTCGGGAGATCTGGAATGGATCATCCCACCCAACGGCGAGAATAATTTGTACGCACCGGAAGTACTCGAGGCTGCTCTGAGAGCAGCCACGACTGCTCAGACTCTCTGGACGATAGCTCTGGAAGGTCAGCGGCTCCCCTCCCTCCCGGCGCCGCCCGACCCCACTCCGAAGGCATTGCCTTGACCGCATGCCGATCTGTGCGGTGATCGCCTCATGGCCATCGGCGCCGCCGCAATACGACACGCTCCAGCCGGTGGGAGACGGCCATCTCACGGCGCTCGAACTGAACGAACTGCTGCGCGTGCTCGAAGACGCCGTCGCACTTCAAGCGGTCACGCCCCCTCTCCCTGGTTGCCAACGTCACTGGGGGATGAGTCTGTTCTGTCCCGGGAGGTTGTGGACGGGTGACGCAGGTCTCGGCTGAGAGATCTTGAACGGGTGAGGGCCTTCCGGGTTCGGTGTGGATAGCGACATCTGCACCGACCAGAAAGGCCCTCGTGCCCCACCGTAATGCACCCCTGACCGAGACCGGACGGCTCCGTCTGGCCCGCTGCGTGGTCGAGGACGGCTGGCCGCTGCGGCGTGCCGCTGAACGCTTCCAGGTCTCGCCCACCACCGCCTTCCGGTGGGCCGGCCGCTATCGGGCCCTGGGTGAGGCCGGAATGACCGACCACTCCTCACGCCCGCACCACAGCCCGACCCGCACCGAGCGGCGGATCATTAAGGTCCGCCTCCTGCGCCGCTGGGGACCGGCGCGGATCACCGGCCCGCTGCGGCCGGACCCCTCCACCGTGCACCGCGTGCTGACCCGCTACGGCCTGGCCCGGCTCACGCACCTGGACCGGACCACCGGGCGGCCGGTACGCCGCTACGAGCGCGAGAAGCCGGGCGAGCTGATGCACGTGGACATCAAGAAACTCGGCAACATCCCCGACGGCGGCGGCCACAAAGCCCTCGGCAGGCAAGCAGGCCGCAAGAAGCGTTCCGGCGCCGGCTACAGCTACATCCACACCGCCGTCGACGACCACTCCCGCCTTGCCTACAGCGAGATCCTCAAGGACGAGAAGAAGGAGACCGCCACCGCCTTCTGGACCCGCGCCCACGCCTTCTTCGTCCAGGCCGGGATCACCGTGGAGCGGGTCCTGACCGACAACGGCTCCTGCTACCGCTCCCGCGACTGGTGTGACGCGCTGGCGGGGGCCGGGATCACCCACAAGCGAACCCGGCCCTACCGGCCCCAGACCAACGGCAAGGTCGAACGCCTGAACCGAACCCTGCTCGACGAATGGGCCTACGCCCGCCCCTACAGCAGCGAGCAGGAACGACGCGACACCTTTCCGCAATGGCTGCACACCTACAATCACCACCACGGGCACACCGCGCTCGCAGGCCAACCACCCGCCAGCCGCGTCCCCAACCTCTCAGGGCAATACACCAGGGCGCCTGGAGACTTCAGATGTTTGGGCGGTGAGGTAGAGGCCGCCGGCGCAGTCCAGGGCTTCTTCGGGGGTGCCGGCGAAGCTGCCCGTGGGCCCGAGCGCCCTCGCCGGGGTGGGGCTGCGGCACACGGTGCGCGGCGGCGAAATTGCCCCCGCGCAGGTCGCGGTGGTGCGTCGGGGTGATTATGAGGAGCGGTTGGGCGAGGGGCTCCAGTGTCCCGCCCCGGCGACCGCCGAGTCCGAGCGTTCTCTCGGCCGGCAGCCGACCAGGAACTCGGAGCTGTCAACCGCCCGTCTGCGCCGCAGCGCGCCGCCGCCGTTGCTCGGCCACGTCCGCCACCGGTGAGGAGAGCAGCAGGGTGCGGGTGTAGCTGTGGGTCGGTTGCGAGGTGACCTTCGCAGCGTCGCCCGTCTCCACGATCTCGCCCCGGTGAATCACCGCCACCCGGTGGCTCATGAAGCGGACCACGGAGAGGTCGTGGGAGACGAACAGGTACGAGACCCCCGTCTCCTCCTGGATCTCCAGGAGGAGGTCGAGCACCGTGCGCTGGGTGGTGAGGTCCAGCGCGGAAACGGGCTCGTCGCAGATGACGAGCCGGGGGCGTAGGGCCAGTGCGCGGGCGATGGCGACGCGTTGGCGCTGGCCGCCGGAGAACTCCCTGGGCAGGCGGCCCGCCGCGTCGGCGGGAAGGTGGACCCGGTCCAGCAGGTCACCGACCCTGCCCCGGGCCTCCCGGGTGCTGGCGCCCTGGCCGATGAGGGGCTCAGCGAGAGTGTCGCCGATGGTGCGGGCGGGGTTCAGGGAGGTGTAGGGGTCCTGGAAGATGACCTGGAGGTCGCGGCTGAGGGCGCGGCGGCGGCGCGCGTCGGCCCGCTCGATCCGTTCTCCGTCGAAGGTGATGGAGCCCGAGCGTACGGGGGCGAGACCGAGGACCGCCCGGCCGATGGTGGACTTCCCCGAGCCCGACTCGCCGACCAGGCCAAGGGTTTCACCCGGTCGGATAGTGAGGTCGACGCCCTTGAGGACTTCGGTGTCCGGGGCGCGCCATCCCTTGCCGGGGAAGGAGACCCGCAGGTCCCGAACGGCGAGCAGGTCATCCGTCGGACCGGCGCTTTCCTGGGTGCTCATGCGGTGGCGGTCCTTGCTGCTCGGTTCTGCCAGGGGGCGCGGGTGGGAGCATCGTCGAGTACGGCGGCGAGCAGGGTGCGGGTGTACGGGTCCTCCGGTTGGCCGAGGACCTGTTCGGTGGTGCCGGACTCCACGATGCGGCCGGAGTTCATTACCGCCACCCGGTCGCAGACGTCGGCGACGACGCCGAGGTTGTGCGTGACCAGCAGCACACCGAGTCCGCGTTCCTTCTGGAGGCGGCGCAGCAGGTCGAGCACTTCGGCCTGGACCCGTACGTCGAGTGCGGTGGTCGGTTCGTCGGCGATCAGGAGTTCGGGGTCGCAGGACATCGCGCCGGCGATGAGGACGCGCTGGGCCATGCCGCCGGAGATCTCGTGCGGGTAGAGGCGCAGGGTGCGTTCCGGGTCGGGGATCTCCACGAGGCGCAGGAGTTCCAGGGCGCGGGCGGCGGCTTCCTTCCGGGAGAGCCCTAGGTGGTGGCGGATGGGTTCCATGAGCTGGCTGCCGATGGTGAACGCGGGGTCGAGGTTGCTCATCGGTTCCTGCGGGACGTACCCGGCGGTCCTTCCGCGCAGGGCGCGGTGGTCGCGTTCGCTCATCCCGGCCGCCTCCTGGCCGTTGACCGTGATGCTGCCGCGCGTGACGCGGCCGCCCTGGGGCAGGATGCCGAGGATGGAGAAGGCGGTCTGGCTCTTGCCCGAGCCTGATTCGCCGACGAGTCCGACGATTTCGCCGGGGTGGACGTCGAGGTCGACGCCGTGGACGACCTCCTTGTCCGTGCCGTCGGGCTGTGCGTAGGCGACGGCGAGGCCGCGTACGGACAGGAGAGCAGCTCGGGGCGTCTGCGTCCGGGCGGTTTCCTCCACACCCGCGGCCGGGGCGGGGTACCGGCGTGCGGACCGCGGTCGGGGTGCCTGTTCTTCCAGTGCGTCCCGCACGGCGCCGGCCATGAGGACCAGGGCGCAGTTGGTGAGGCCGAGGGCGAGGCCCGGCCACAGGATGAGCATGGGGACGCGCTGGATGTTCTGGAACGCCTCGTTGAGCATGGCGCCCCAGGTGGCCGTCGATCCGCTGCCGACGCCGAGGAATTCGAGACCGGCCTGGAGTGCGATGGCGATGCCGGAGACGAGCGCTACCTGGATGATGATGGGGCCGCGTACGACGGTCAGCACGTGCCGGGCGACGATGCGGGCGTCGGACAGTCCGGAGACCTTCGCGGCGTCCACGTACAGCTCGCCCCGCACGTTGGCGACGATGCCGCGCACCAGGCGGAAGAAGCTGGGTGCCACCAGGACGCCCAGCACGATCATCAGGACCCAGACGTTGGGGCCGAGGATGGCGCGGGAGGCCAGCAGGACGACCATGGCGGGCAGCGCCATGACGAGGTTGACGGTCCAGTTGGCGACGGAGTCGAACCAGCCGCCGCAGTAGCCGGCGAAGAGTCCGGACGGCACGCCGAGGGCGAGGGCGATGGCGAGGGCGAGCAGGGCGCCGCCGAGCGTGTTGCGCCCTCCGTACAGCACGCGGGACAGGATGTCGCGTCCCGCCGAGTCCATACCGAGGGGGTGCCCGGCGCTCGGGCCGTTGAACGCGTCGGCGAGCGAGGAGGCGCCGGGCGCCTGCGGGGCGATGAGGGGCGCGAGGACGACGGCCAGGACGATGATCAGGAGGAGCGCCGCGGATATTGCGCCCAGGGGGTTGCGCAGCACCCTTCGGAGGGTGCCGCGGGGGCGTACAGGGCTTGCCCTGCCGCCGGGCGGCGGGGCGACGATGGGGCCGGCGGCCGTCGTCGCCGGAAGGTTCTCGCTCATGCGACCCTCGCCTTCGGGTTGAGCCAGCCGATCAGGACGTCGACCAGGAGGTTGATCAGGACGACGCCGACCACGGTGAGCATGACGAGCGCCATGATTACGGGGATGTCGCCGCGGGTGGTGTAGGTGACGGTCATGCTGCCGATGCCGGGAAGGCCGAAGATCTGCTCGACGAGTACCGCCCCGCCGAGCAGTCCCACGAACTGCATGCCGAGCACGGACAGCGCGGGTGCGGAGGCGTTGCGGAGCACGTGCTTGAACACGATCCGGGACGCCGGCAGCCCGCGGGCCCGCAGGGTCCGTACGTAGTCCTGCCGCAGGACGTCGATGACGGCGCCCCGCACCTGCTGGGAGACGCCCGCGACGGAGGCCACGGACAGGGACAGGATCGGAAGGGTGACGGTGGAGAGCCAGCCGCTGGGCGAATCGGTGAAGCCGATGTAGCCGATGGCGGGGAACCAGTCCAGCCGGACCGCGAAGACCAGGACCAGGACCAGGGTCAGCAGGAACCCGGGCAGGGCGTACCCCACCACGCCGAGTATCTGGACGAACCGGTCGACCGCTCCGCGGCGCACGGCCGCCCATACCCCGAGGAGGAAGGCGAGGACGGTGGTGACGGCCGTGACACCGAGCATCAGGCTCGCCGTGACCGGCAGCCGGTTACTGATGGCCTGGCCCACGTCCTCGCTCGTGAACCAGGAGCTGCCCAGATCGCCCCGGACTGCGTGCGACAGCCAGCTCCCGTACTGCTGCAGGACCGAACTGTCGAGGCCGAGGGAGGCGTTTTTGGCATCGACGGCGTCCTGGGTGGCGCTCGTACCGAGCAGCTGCCGTCCCACGTCGATCTGCGGGATGGACAGCAGCAGGTAGGAGAGGAAGGAGATGACGATCAGGAGCACGGCGCCCGAGGCGATCCTGCGGGCAATGAAATTCAGCATGACACTCGGCATCCGTCGGAGCGGGGCGCTACTTGACCGGCGCGTAGTTGTAGATCGAGGGAACGGCCATGCCGGACTGCGGTGCGATCTTCACGGTTCCGTCCGAGACGTGGAGGTAGCTCATCCGGTAGAAGGGCACGAACCAGCCGTCCTGGACGAGGTGCTGATTGAGTTCCTGTGCGGCCGCCTTGGCCTCGGCCTCGGCACCTGACTGGATGCGGGGCAGCAGCTTCTGGGTGGTCGCGTCCGTCGTGCCGAACATGTTGAACGCGCCGGGCGTGACGAGGTCGTTGGCGGCCGCCCAGTCGGAGGTGGGCTGGCCGATGTTCATGACCATGCCGGAGTAGGCCCGGTCCTTGAAGACCTTCTGGACCGCCGACGCGCCGTCCAGGTCGTCCCAGACGAGCTTCACACCGATGGCCTTGAAGTCGGACTGGAGCGATGTGGCGAGTGCGTCGTTGACGATCGCCTGGATCCGGGGCAGCTTCAGGGTGAAACCGTTTCCGTACCCGGCCTCCTTGAGCAGGGCCTTGCCCTTGGCCGGGTCGTGGGAGTAGTACGAGTCGAGCTTCTTGTCGTACGCCTGGGTCTCGGGGCCGAAGATCTGGTCCGTGGTCTCACCGCGGCCCTGGCGGATCCGGTCGAGCATCGTGTCGCGGTCGACGGCGTAGTTGAGCGCCTGCCGCACGCGGGGGTCGCGCAGTGCGGGCGTCAGCTTGCCGCCTCGGTCGAAAAGGAGCAGGCCCTGGAAGTCGATCTCCTGCTTCTGCGTCTTGACCTTGGAGTCGGCCTCGATGGCCACCTGCTGGTCCGCCGTCTGCAGGAGTGCCGCGTTGACCTGTCCGGTCTTCAGGCCGTTGGAGATGGCGGTCTCGTTGTCGAAGAAGCTGATGGTGATGTTCTTGTACGGGAGCTTCTTGCCCCAGTAGTCGGCGTTGCGCTCGTAGGACCACTTGGTGCCGACCGTCGTCCTGGTCTTGTCCAGGCGGTACGGGCCCGTGCCGTCCGGCGTCGTCTTGAGGCTTTCACCCTTGGCGAACTGCTTGGGGTTCGCCATCAGACCGGGCGCGTCGCTCAGGTAGAACTCCAGGGCCGGGTTGGCCTGCTTGAGCTTCAGCGTGACGTGGGAGGCGTCGGTGACCTCGACCGCCTCCAGGTCGCTCAGCCACTTGGCGGAGGCTCCGCCGCCCTTCTGGAAGCGCTCCAGGTTCGCCTTGACCGCCGCGCCGTCGAAGGCGCTTCCGTCGGCGAACTTGACGTCCCCCCGCAGGGTCAGGGCGAACTCGGTACGGTCCGCGTTGTACTTCCACTCCGTCGCGAGCATCGGGCTGAAACTGCCGTCCGGCTCGCGCTTGATGAGGGTGTCGTACACCGTCTGGAAGAACGGCAGGGCGCTGCCGGTGGCGACGGCGGGGTCGAGGCTCTGCGGGAGGGTCATCGTCGCGATGGTCAGCGTCGAGGATCCGGCGCCCTCGGCGCCGTTGCCGGCGCCTCCGCATCCCGCGAGGGCGAGTGATGCCGCGACGCAGGCGGCCGCCGTCGCGATTCGGGCTGTTCTGCTCATGTCTTTCGCTCCGTCTGGAGAGCCGGGGAGTGTCCGCCCCGGGGAAGATTGCCGGTGAGCCTACACACGGAATTAACCAGTTGGTAGGTTTTTGATCTGTAGAATCAACCAGCCGGTAAGTTCTGCTGGCCGGCACCCCGGAACGAGCCGCAGAAGCACCCTTGACCTGGGGGTACAGCTCACCGGGCCCGTAGCGTGACCCCACGAGACGTCCGGGCGGCAACCGCACGACGCCGCCGGGCGACGACCGACTGTCTCAGGAGACCGCCGAAGTGAATGACCATGGGCCGGGCGTGCCGCATCGCGAGTCGAAGGGCGAACGCACCCGCGCCCGTATCCTCCGATCGGCGACCACACTGTTCGCCCGCTCCGGCTTCAACGCGGTCTCGCTGCGCGACATCGCCATCCACGCCGGGCTCACCCACGCCGGGCTGCTGCATCACTTCCCGGGCAAGGAGGCACTGCTCCTGAAGGTGCTGAGCCTCCGCGACGAGGTCGATGCCCGGCTGCTCTTTCCCGGCATCCTCGGACCGGACGCCCCGGAGCCGGAGCCCGCGGAGCGACTGCACCGCCTGGTCGAGGTCGTCGCCCGCAATGCCGAGACACCTGGCCTCGTCGCCCTGTACGCGAAGCTGGCGGCGGAGGCATCCGATCCCGGGCACCCCGCCCACCAGTACTTCGTGAAGCGCTACCGCATCCTCCGCCGGGAGATGACCGAGCTCTTGGCGGCGCTGTTCGCGGCGGCAGGACCGGAGGCCGAGGGCAATCCGGCGGCCGTGGCCCAGCAGTGGCTCGCCCTGATGGACGGGTTGCAGACGCAGTGGCTGCTGGAGCCGGACAGCGTCGATATGGCGGAGCAGGTCCGCGCCTTCCTCCGGATGCACGGGCTGCGTCCGGATCGCGAGGAAGCCGGAGCCGACGTCAGCTGTTGAGGGTGTCGAGGACCGCATCGGCCATGCTCCTGTGCCCGGTCGCGTTCGGGTGGAAGCCGGCACCCTCGGCGGAGTCCGCCGGTTCGATCCAGCGGGTGCCCGCCGCCTGGCAGGCGTCGTGCCCGACGGACGGCCTGTAGGTGTCGACGTAGTCGGCCTCGTAGACGTTGGCCTGCTGCGCCAGCATGGTGTTGAGGTGTTTCTCCTTGTCCCGGACCCACCCGAAGTCGCCCACGGCCAGCGGAATGGTCTCGCGGCAGGAGCTGCCGTCGTCCGGCAGGAGCGAGGGGTAGCCGACCAGCAGGACCCGGGCCTGCGGCGAACGGGCGTGGATCTCCTGCAGCACCGCGTCGATTTTCGGCGCCGTCGCATTGATCCGGGAGCCGATCTCGTCCGTACCGAGCAGGGTGAAGCTGCTCTTGCACGGCGAGCCGTTCGGCGCCAGGTAGGCCACCAGCACGCAGCGGGTGATGACGCCGGCCAGGTCCAGGTCGTTGCCGCCTACCCCCAGGGTGACCAGCGTGGTGTCGGGGCGCAGGGCGTCGAGCTGGGGCGGCGCCGACTCCTGACGGCCGGCCATGTGGGTGGTGTCGGCTCCGGCGCACGTCACGTCGGTGAAGTCATCGGCACCGACGGCGCTCGCGACGAGTGACGGGTAGTTCCGGTCGGAGCGGCCGCAGACCGTATCGGTCTGCGGCGGAATCCCCGGGCCGGAGCTGTACGAGTCACCGAGGGCCACGTAGTGCTCCCCTTTCGCCGCCTGCTCACCAATGGGGGCCGCTGTGCCGGGCGCGGCGGCGCCGATCAGCAGGGCGGCGGCGGCCGCCGTGGCGAAGGCCAGACGCGGGGCACGGGCGACGGCGCCCGGGACCGAGGCGGACTGGACCGCCTCCCGGCGCGCAGGAGTGGATGACCGACCGGAAACCGACATGACCGTTCCTCGATTCGTGGCAGAGCGGAGCGGATGGGTGGACGGCAGAGGGGAGATCATCAGAGCAGGCCGCCCGAGCACGAAAACCGTACGGTGATCGGTTTCTAACCGTCAAGCGCTCTGCCGAAGAGAAATTCCAGACAGAAACAGCGGCCCGCGACCCGCGCACGCGAACCCTTGACAGCGAAAACCGATCACCATACGTTTTTGGGTCGCATGCCGTCTTGCCCCGATTCGCGGTGCCGGATCGTTACGGCGGCACGGTCCGCGCACAGCCCGCGCGCTCCGCGCCCGTTGCCGGCCCCTCCCTACGAAGGCCTGAACTGCGTGCCCCGCCCCTACGAAAGCCTGATAGGTACGCCGTATGCCTCAGCGCAAGCCGTCCCACCCGTCGCCCGCCGCCGCCCTCTCCGTCGCCGAAAAGGCCTCGCTGACCAGCGGGGCCGGAGACTTCGTCACCCAGGAGTCCGCGGCGGCCGCCGCTCCCGCCGTCATGCTGTCCGACGGGCCGCACGGCCTGCGCCTGCCCAAGGAGAGCGGCGACGGCGGCCAGCTCGATCTGCACAGTGCCGCCCCCGCGACCTGTTTCCCGCCCGCCGTCGCCCTCGGCAGCAGCTGGAACCCGGAGCTCGCCGAGCAGGTCGCCGGTGCGATCGCGGCCGAAGCCGCGGCGTACGGCGTCGGCGTCGTGCTCGGACCCGGTATCAACATCAAGCGGTCGCCCCTGTGCGGACGCAACTTCGAGTACTTCTCCGAGGACCCCCTCGTCTCGTCCGAACTCGGCGGCGCCATGGTGCGCGGGCTGCAGGACGCCGGGGTGGGTGCGGCCCTCAAGCACTACGCGGCCAACAACCAGGAGACGGACCGGATGCGGGTCAGCGCCGACGTCGACGAGCGCCCACTGCGGGAGATCTACCTCCGCGCCTTCGAACGCGTCGTCCGCCGCGATCGCCCCTGGTCCGTCATGGCCTCCTACAACGGGGTCAACGGTGTACCCGTGTCGGAGAACGCCCGCCTGCTGACCGCTGTTCTGCGCGGTGAGTGGGGCTTCGACGGGATCGTCATGTCCGACTGGGGAGCGGTACGCGACCGGGTCGCCGCCCTGCGCGCCGGACTCGACCTCCAGATGCCGGGCACCGGCGGCCGGACGGACCTGGAGGTGGCCGCCGCGGTCGAGTCGGGCGCACTGGACGAGGCGGTTCTCGACCTCGCCGTCGAACGGCTCGTCCGCTTCGCGCGGCGCGCGACGAACCCGGTCCACTCCCCCGGGGCCATCGACGTGGCCGGCCATCACGGTTTGGCAGGCAGGGCGGCCGACCAGTGCGTCGTACTGCTGAAGAACGAATCGGCGCTGCTGCCGCTGGATCCGTCCGGGGGCAGCGTGGCCGTCATCGGCGAACTCGCCCGCACCCCGCGGTTCCAGGGAGCCGGCAGCTCGCAGGTGACGCCGACCCGGCTCGACGTCCCCCTGGACAGCCTGCGCGAACTGGCCACCGGCGCCGACGTGCGCTTCGCAGCCGGATACGCCCTCCCCGGCGCCGAAGCCGAATCCACGGACGCGGATACCCAACTGTTCAACGAGGCGGTGCGGTTGGCCGCGGACAGCGAGACGGTGGTCCTGTTCCTCGGACTGCCTGCGCAGGACGAGTCGGAGGGCTTCGACCGCGATCACATCGACCTTCCCGCCGTCCAGACCGAGTTGCTGGGGCGCGTGCTGGCGGTCAACCCCCGCGTCGTGGTGGTGCTTTCCAACGGGGGCGTGGTGCGCACAGCACCATGGCAGGGACGGGTGCCCGCCCTCGTCGAGGGATGGCTGCTCGGCCAGGCGGGCGGCGGCGCGCTCGCCCGGGTGCTGTTCGGGGCGGTCAACCCGTCCGGAAAGCTCGCGGAGACCGTTCCGCTGCGGCTGGAGGACTCCCCCAGCCACCCGTCGTTCCCGGGTGAGGAGGGCAGGTCCCGGTACGGCGAGGGAATCTTCGTCGGCTACCGCGGCTACGACGCCCGTCGCTGCGAGGTCGCCTTCCCCTTCGGTCACGGCCTGTCCTACACGACGTTCGGCTATGACGGCCTGCACGTGGAGGAGGCCGACGGCGTGTTCCGCGTCGGCCTGACCGTCACCAACACCGGCTCCCGGGGCGGCCGCGAGATCGTCCAGATCTACAGCGGCGGCCCGACGGACTCACGGGTGCTGCGTCCCGTACGCGAACTGCGCGGATTCATCTCGCTGTTCCTGGAACTCGGCGAGAGCCGGGACGTGGTCGTGGAGGTGGCGCGGCACGATCTCGCGTACTTCAGCGAACGGGAGGACGGCTGGAAGGTCGAGGGCGGACGATACCGCATCGAGGCCGGCGCCTCTTCGCGCGACATCCGCGCCGCCGTCGAGGTGGCCGTCGAGGGCGATCCGTCCAAGATCCGCCTGACCGGCCGCAACACCCTCGCGGAGTGGCTCGAACACCCGGTGGGCGGGCCCCTGCTGAGCGAGTGGTTCGCCAAAGCCCGTGCGGAGGCGCCCCAGGAGGGCCAGGGTGCCCTGGCCGATCCGGTGATGCGGCGCTTCCTCGCAGGCGTGCCGCTCGACGTCATCTGCGAGTTCCCGCAGAGCCCCGTACCGCCCGCGAGCCTGGGGGCGCTGGCCGACGCGGTCGAGGCGCGCATGGCCGAAGACCGGGAACGGCGGTCCTGACATGGCGAGAGAAGCGGTGGTCAGCGGGCAGGCGGCACCCGGCTGGGAGGCGGTGCGGGACGCGTTCGCCCGGGGCCAGGCGGACGACCCGGGCGCGGCGCAGCTGGCCGTCCATCACCACGGGCGGCTGGTGGTGGACCTCGCGTCCGCCGGCGCGGTATCGGGCGGCGCGGCGTCGGTGGACCTCGCATCCGGCAGCGGGGGGCCAGCCGGCGCTCCGCCGTACGGGACGGACTCGGTCGGTGTGCTGATGTCGGTCACGAAGGGCATGGTCGCCGTCTGCGCGCATCTGCTGAGCCAGCGCGGCGAGCTCGACCTGGACGCGCCCGTGGCACGCTACTGGCCGGAGTTCGCCGCTGCGGGCAAGGGCGCGACGACGGTGGCCGATCTCCTCACCCACCGGGCCGGGCTGCCCGCCTTCACCTACGGCACAGCCGGGATCGGGCTGCCCGGGCTCCTCGACTGGGGCGGTCGGGTCACGGAACTCGCGGCGATGCGGCCCGTGTGGGAGCCCGGCTCCGCGTTCTTATACCACGCCCTCACCTACGGCCATCTGGTCGGCGAGGTCATCCGCCGGGTGGCCGGGGTGAGTGTCGGGGCCTTCTTCGCAGCCGAGGTGGCGGGCCCGCTCGGCCTCGACCTGTGGATCGGGCTGCCGCAGGAGGCGGAACGCCGCTTCGTCCCACAGTTCTCCGTCCGTCCGGAGCCGACGCAGGAGCAGATCACCCGCTTCCTCGCGGGTCTCGGCCTCTCCCCCGCCGACCCGCTGTCCCTCGCGCTCCGCGCGACGGCGGCGGAGCTGACGGCCGCGACCGAAGGGCTGACGACCCGGCAGGGGCGCGCCGCCGAGCTGCCGGGCGCCGGCGGCATCGGCAACGCCCGGTCGCTGTCCAGGCTGTACGCCGCGGTCATCGGGCCCATCGACGGTGTGCGGCTGCTGTCCCCGGAGACCGTCGACCGGGCCCGGACCTCGCGCAACGAGCACCTGGCTCCCCCGGCTCCGCTCGACGGCGGCGACGGTTCGGGCCGCTCCCGCTTCGGGCTCGGCTTCGAGCTGCCCCGGACCGGGCTGCCCATGCTGGGCGGGGGCTCGTTCGGCCATGCGGGGGCGGGCGGGCGGCTGGGCGCGGCCCGCCCCGAGAGCGGTCTCGCCGTGGGTTACGTCTGTACGGCGATGTCCTGGGAGCCCGCGGCAGGCCCCGATCCGCGGTGGACGGGGTGGACCGAGGCCGTGATGGCGGCCGCCTCGTGCCGGGGCTGACCCCCGGCACGAGGGGCGGCACGCACAGGAGCACCGAACGCCGGAGGGGCAGCACCATCCCTCCGGCGCTGCCCCTCCTCGTCGTGTCCCCGCGGTGCCCCGCCGCGACCGGTTCTCAGGTTTCGTCGGGCGCCGGCCTCGGGTCGAGGATGCGCATGAGGTCCTCGATGGGCTGTTCCATGTCCGTCGACCGGTCGATCAGCCACTGCAGCTGGATCCCGTCGGCCACGGCGATGAGAAGCACGGCCAGCCGCTCGGGGGGGACGAGGGTGCTGATGCGCCCTTCGTCCTTGCGCGCCCGGACGAAGTCCGCCACGCGTTCCCGCAGCACGGGGTAGCGCTCGGCGAAGTGGGCGTGCGCGGGATGCGCGGGGTCGCTGGCGGCCGCGGCCATGGACACGAACAGTTCGACCAGACCGGGCGTGTTCGCGCCCTCCCTGATGATCTCGCGATAGCTCTTCGGATGGTCGCGTTCGACCTGACGCACCCGCGCCGTCTCGTCCCGCATGCGCAGGACCTGGGTGAGCAGGTCCTCCTTCGAGTCGAAGTAGTGCATCAGCCCGGGCAGGCTGAGATTGCACTTCGCCGCCACCTTGCGCAGAGAGGTACCCCGGTACCCCTCGGCCGCAAAGATCTCCAGTGCCGCGTGCAGGATCTCGCTGCGCTTGGCCTCGCCCTTCTCGTACGGACCCCGTTTCGCCATGCCGGTTAGCCTAGCGCCCGGACGGCACGGAGACCGAGCCGAGCGGCGCGGGGTCCGGCAGCCGGCGGGCCCGGGACAGGGCTCCCAGCCAGTGTGCCGACTCCTTGGGCATACGGGCGAACGTGGTCCGGTCGACCGCGATGAGCCCGAACGTCGGCCGGTAGGTGCCCCACTCGTAGTTGTCCAGCGCGCTCCAGTGCAGATATCCGTGGACGTCGATGCCGTCGCTCATGGCCTCCCCCAGGCTCGTGAGCGCGGCGGCCGTGTAGGCGATGCGCTGCTCGTCGTCCGCGGTGGCGATGCCGTTCTCGGTGACGATGACGGGTACATGCGGGCCGACGATCTCCGCCGTGTGCCGTACCGCCTCGCCGAGCGCCTCGGGGTAGATCTCCCATCCGGTCAGCGTCGTCTCGGCGCCGGCGGGCGGCGGGAGGGTGCCGTTCACGTCCATGCGGTGGCGGGTGTACGCCTGGACGCCGATCCAGTCGTCCTCACGGGCGGCTTCGAGGAACACGTCCTCGCGCAGCCACGCATAGGCGGCCGTCGCCTCTTCGGCGCCGGGCTCGGCCTGGTAGACCTGGTTGGCGACGGTCCAGCCGACCTGCAGGTGCGGGATTTCGGTCTTCAGGACTCCGGACGCGGCCCGGTGGGCACAGATGAGCGCCTGCACCACCGCGGGATCGAGTTCCAGCGAGGCCGGGTCGACGGCGGCCGCTCCCCCTTCCCGGAGGGTGCGCGCACCCGGCGCGACGCTCTCCCAGCCGTGCTCGGCGGCATGGCGCTTCAAGGCGTACATCAGGGCCATGATGTTCGGTTCGTTGATGGTGGCCACGTAACGGACTCCGTCGCGCAGGATGTCTGCGACCGTGCGCGCGTAGGCCGCGAACAGCTCGGTCGCCTCCGGGGCCGTCCAGCCCCCGAGGTCGCTGAACCACTTCGGCGACGTGAAGTGATGCAGCGTCACCACCGGGGCGAGGCCGCGTTCCAGAGCGCCTCGCACCATGGCCCGGTAGTGCTCCAGGGCCGCCTGGGAGATCATGCCGCGCCGTGGTTCGATCCGAGCCCACTCGATACTGAACCGGTAGGCGTCGAAGCCGAGTTCGCACAGCAGGTCCATGTCCTCGGGCCACCGGTGGTAGCTGTCCGCCGCGTCCCCGCTGGGTTCGGTGACGAAGCTGCCGGGATGATTCTCCAGGGCCCACCAGTCACTGGAAACGTTGTTCCCCTCGACCTGGTGGGCCGAGGTCGAGGCACCCATGAGGAAGCCTTCCGGCAGGGCAGGACCGAGTCCGGCAGCGTGCACCATCGAGGTTCTCCTTTCGCTCGGAGACGGGTCTCGCCCACTCCACAAAAAGCGTTCATTGATCGGTTTTCGTGTTAGCGTACAGGTGGCAGCGGTACGGGAGAAGAGGCGGCTGAGCCGAACTCGCTCCGGGGGCCGCACCGAACCCCAGGGGCCGGAGCGCCACACCTGACAACGGCGCTCCGGCTTCCTGGCCCCACCCGCGCACAGGGAGAAGCTCCATGAACGCCGTCATCCCCTACGCCTCCGCCGGGCCGACCCCTCGCGCCGATGACGGCGCACTGCACGCCACAGGCCCCTGGCGGGTCACGGCAGCCGATCCCGTACTGGAACAGCTCACCGAGACCCTGCGGACACTGCTCTCACCACATCTGCCCGGCCTCCTGCTGCCCGCCGGGAGCGACGGATCCGGATCCCACACTCTGACCCTCGCCCTCGACGACGAGCCTTCGGCCCCTGCCCGCGCGACCGTGGGCGTCGCACCGGACGGCGGCGCCCACCCGGCCGACGAGGCGTACCGGCTCAGGGTCACCGCGGACGGCATCCAGTGCCTGGCCCGCACCGCCGAAGGGGTTTTCCGGGCCGCGACGTCGGCGCTTCAGCTCATCGCCACGGCCGGGGAGCACGGCGAGCTCCCCTTCCAGGAGCTGACGGACGCCCCGCGATACGCCTGGCGCGGCCTCATGCTGGACCCGGCCCGCAGCTTCCTCACCCCGGACGAACTGCGCCGGCTCATCGACCTCGCAGCGCTTTACAAGCTCAACGTGCTGCACCTGCACCTCACCGACAACGAGGGCTGGCGCATCGAACTGCCGGGCATCCCCCGTCTGACGGCGACCGTCACGGACGGTCCGGCCCGTGAGTTCTACACCGTGGACGAGTTCCGCTCGCTCCAGGAGTACGCCGCCCGGCGCTTCGTCACCGTCGTCCCCGAGATCGACCTGCCGGGCCACAGTGGCACGCTCAGGGAGGCCCTGCCGGGGCTCGCGGAAGCACCGGCGCCCGCCGGACTCGGGGAACGCTTCCCCTTCATCCCTCCACTGGACCTGACCGACGAGGCGACGCATGCCGCGGTCACCCGGCTGCTCGCGGAGGTCTGCGAACTGACGACCGGCCCCTTCGTTCACATCGGCGGGGACGAGGCCTTCGGCGCGACGGCGGAGAGCTTCGCCGCGTCCGTACACGAACTGCGAGCGATCGTCCGCGAGTTCGGCAAGCGCCCGGTCGGCTGGCAGGAGTCCTCGCGCGCCGGTGTCGAACCGCGGGACATCGTCCAGCACTGGGTGGACGTCGCCATGATGGACCTGCCCGACACCGAGGAGGAACTCACCGGCCGCCCCGAACTCGTGGCCGCGGGCCGGACCCTGGACTTCATCAAGGCGCTCAAGAAGTTCTTCGCCCCGACGGACCACGACCTCGAGCGGGTCGTAGAGGCCGGCGGACGGGTCCTGCTGTCACCCCAGTCCCACCTGTACCTCGACCGCCCGTACGCGGCCGAGTTCGCACCGCCCGAGCAGACCGAGGCCGCCGGGCGTCTCGGCTTCGGCAATTACCGCCCCCTGGGCGTCCAGCACGCCGCGGCCTGGGATCCCACCGCGTACGCGATCCCTGACGCGTGCGTCGGAGGAGTGGAAGCTACCGTGTTCGCCGAGCAGTTCAAGGGCTTCGACGACGTCACCGTACTGCTGCTGCCCCGACTGGCCTCGGTGGCGGAGGCCGCATGGTGCGGGCGGGCCCCTCAGTGGCCGGAGTACCGCGAGCGCCTGGCCCACCACGGGCGGCTGTGGAACCAGCGAGACCTGGCCTACTTCGCCAGCACCGAAGTCCCCTGGTCCGAGTAACCATCGCACACGGCCGGATGGCCGCGATGGCCGCATACGCGGGGCCGGCCCTCAGTGAGGTGAGTCCCGTGGTGTGGACACACCTGACAATGGATCTCGATGGTCCAGGAAGGTGTAGATCCATATGGCACGGCCCTGGAAGTACAGTCCGGAGTTCCGGTCCGACGCGATCGCGTTGTGGCGGGCTTCGGCCGGCAGGCGGACGTTTCGGGACGTCGCGGCCGATCTGAACGTTAACCCCGAAACTCTGAGGACCTGGGTGCGTGACGCCGACGGCCGTCCGGCCGCGTCCGGTATGCCGGGAGATGCCATGGACGAGCTGGTCCGGCTGCGCGCGGAGAACGCCCGGCCGGCCAAGGCGGAGAAGGAATGGCAACTCGAGCGGGAGATCCTGCGGCGGGCGGCGGCCTATTTCGCCCGGGAGATGAAGTGAAGACCACCGCCTGGGACTTCATCTCCGCCCACGCCGAGACGTTCGGCATCAAGCGGATATGCCAGGTCCTGGAAGTCTCCCGCTCCGGCTACTACCGGTGGATCGCCGACGCAAAAGCTCGGGCCACCCGCCAAGCCGAGGAGGAGGCCCTGGTCGACGAGATCCGAGAGATCCACGCCGAACACCGCGGGAACTACGGCGCGCTTCGCGTCCATGCCGAACTACGCGGCTTCGGCCACACGGTGAACCGCAAGCGGGTCGCCCGGCTGATGCGCAAGAACGGCATCGTCGGCCGTCACCTGCGCAAGAAGAAGCGCACCACCATCGCGGACCGTCTCGCCCCGCTGGTGCCGGACCTGGTCCAGCGGGACTTCACCGCTGACGCCCTGGACGAGAAGTGGTGCGGCGACATCACATACGTGCAGGTCGGATCCGCATGGCTCTACCTCGCCTGCGTCATTGATATCCGCTCGCGCCGGGTGCCCGGCTACTCGATGGCCCCGCACATGCGGGCCGGCCTCGTCATCGACGCGCTCCAGGCCGCGGTCGCGGCCCACGGCGGCGACGTCACCGGGGTGATTTTCCACGCGGACCGCGGATCGCAAGGCGGATTCAATATACGTCTGCCGCATTCGCCCAGGTCTGCGACCGGTACGGCATCCGCAGGAGCATGGGCAGGGTCGGGTCGGGTCGGGTCGAGTTATGACTGTCAGTCTGTTCTCACCGGATCCCGCAAGGATCGGGTAGTCCCGGCTGAGGCGGTCTGACTCTTGCTTATGACTGACCCCACGGGTGTCCTGGCGTTGATCTGTCGACCGCCCGGCCGAGCACGCAGCAAGCGCTGCCGCCGGACGGGTGAGGTTCCCCCGAGATGTGGAGCATGTTGACAGCAGGTCAGATGGTTCTCATGAGAGGAACATCGGCCATGGCTGCTCCCAGGAAGTACTCGCTCGAATTGCGTGAGCGTGCGGTGCGGATGTCCCGGACCTCGGTCCCGAAGCCGCAGATCAAGAAGCTCGCCGTCGATCTTGGTGTGCACCCCGAGGCTCTGCGCGGCTGG
>NZ_BAAAUD010000106.1:0-19954 GCF_039533765.1 Streptomyces enissocaesilis
ACCGAACAGCGGAACAGAACATCGGAACTCTCCCTCACCCCACCCGAACCCATGCCTGACCAGGGAAAATCAACAGATCGCATTCGGTTGAGATACGGCTTCTGAGGCGATTTACCAGGCCCTTTGCGTGCAAGGGCGCGGGGTGCTCAAGCGCGAGCTGGTCGCCTGCCTGCGCACCGGACGCTCACTGCGCATCCCGCGAGAGCGCACCAGGCAGAGCGTCCCTCACCCAGTCCGGTCTGCCCTCCCACACCGCCGATCTGATCGTCGACGCCGACCTGTACATCTCCCACGGCGCACTGACCCACATCACCCGCGACCTCAACCACATCCTGGGCCGGCCTACCGCACCGCTGGCCACAGCTGTCGCCCAGCCACTGGCCACCTGACCAACCTGTCAACCGCAGAGCTCTTTTCCCAGCGACGCCCTCCTTGTGCACGACCGGCCCCTTGCCCAGGACAGCAGAGCCGTGGGGCGCGCGAACTTGCTTGTCGCTGGTAGACGGGCAAGAGCTGGCCGCTTGATCACCGGGGAACGAGCGGCCTCGGGGGTGCCCTTTCCGTTCCGATCGGGGCTTAAGCACCCAACGACCCGACGCTACCCTTCATACGATTCGGCGGCAGTGGCCGGACCGATCAGTTGTCGGCCATTGCCGGGTCGTCGATGCCGTTGCCCTGCCCTGCGGTCCGACCCCGGGTTGGCGTCGAGGTGGAGCGCCCGCAACGGAGCTGCCGTTGCTGCCGTGCCGGATCATGCGTTCTTGACGCGCCCAGAGCTTCCCCGGGTGAACGGGGCAAGGGGCGCGAGATCCCGCGCGCCCTCGCAGATGCGGGGTGGCCGGGATCGCTGATCCCGGCCACCCTGGTCCACGGTTGCCTGACGGCCGGTGACGGCCGGTGGGGTTCATCCGGGGGCGGTCACGATTGACGTGTCACTGGTAGACCCGCACGTAGTCCACCAGCATTTTCGCCGGGAAGGGGGTCGAGGCGTCGGTCGGTCCGGGCCAGTCACCGCCGACGGCGAGGTTGAGGATCAGGTAGAAGGGGTGGTCGAAGACCCACGGGCCGCGGGTCTGCTCGATCTGGGCCTTGTCGAGTGTGAGGACGGTCCGGCCGTCGAGGCTGTAGACGATGCCCTTGCTGTCCCAGTGGGCGGCCCACACGTGGAAGTCGTCCGAGTAGTCGACGTCCCCCGGAAGCTTGTAGGGAGCTCCGATCCCGCCGGCGCCGTTGTACGCCGGCGCGTGGACGGTCGAGTACGAGGTCTTCACGTCTTTGCCGAGGACCTCCATGATGTCGACCTCGCCGTTGTACGGCCACGGACGGCCGTCGAGGAAGTCGGCGCCCATCATCCAGAAGGCGGGCCACAGGCCGTTGCCCTTGGGCACCTTGATCCGCGCCTCGACCCGGCCGTAGGTGAACTCGAACTTGTTGCCGGTGTTCATCCGGGCGGAGGTGTACTGGCAGGTGCCGCTTCCGGTGAGCGGGTCGGTCGGGCAGGAGGTGCCGGGGGTGGCCTGCTTGCGTGCCTCCATGACGAGGTGACCTGTGCCGTCCATGCTCGCGTTGTCGTGGTTGGTGTAGTACTCCAGCTCGTTGTTGGGGCCGGTGCCGGGGTCCGCGGTCCACTTGGCCGGGTCCGGTTTGGTGCCCGCCGGGGTGTTGAACTCGTCCTGCCAGACGATCCGGGGCGGGTCGGCGGGGTCGGGCGGCAGCGGAGGCGGGGTGACCGGGGCTCCGCCGGTGCCGTACACCTGGAACTCCCACAGCGAGTAGCCGTAGGGGGTGGCCCGCTGCGTGCCGTACATGCGGACGTACCGGCCGGTTCCGGACACAGTCAGGGTCTGCTTGAACCCGGTGCCCGCCGTGGTCGAGTAGATCGGGGTCCAGTTCGTGTTGTCGGGCGAGACCTGGATCTGGAAGGCCTTGGCGTAGGCCGGGTCCCACTGGAGCACCACCTTGCTGATCTGCGCCGTCGCGCCCAGGTCAACGGAGATCCAACCGGGGTCGGTCCAGCCGTTCGTGGGGCTGGTCGCCCAGCGGGAGGCGGGGTCGCGGTCGAAGGCGCGGGCCGGGGTGCACTCCCAGCAGTTGCCGTCGGTCTGCGAGCTGGAGGCCGCGCCGGTCTTGCCGTACGACAGGAGCTTCTCACTGGGGGTGGGATCCGGGTCGCCGCCGGTGTCCTTGGTGCCGTACACCTGGAACTCCCACAGCGAGTAGCCGTACTGGGTGGCCCGTTGCGTGCCGTACACACGGACGTAGCGGCCGGTTCCCGAGACGGTCAGCCGCTGATTGCCACCGGTGCCGGTGGCGGTCTCGTGGACCGTGGACCAGGTACGGGCATCGGCGGACACCTGGATCTGGAAGGCCTTGGCGTAGGCGGCCTCCCAGTTCAGGGCGACCTCGCTGATCTTGGCAGAAGTGCCCAGGTCGACCTGGATCCACTGAGGGTCGGCGAAGGCGCTGGACCAGCGGGTGCCGGGATCGCCGTCCACGGCGTTGGCGCCGGCGAACGGGCTCTCCGTGGACGAGACCGTCACCGGTCTGCCCTGGGAGAGCAGAGTGTCGGCGGCGTGGGCGGGTGGGGGGCCGGGCAGGCCGGCGAGCGACAGCAGGATGACCGCGAGGGCTATGAGCAGGCCCAGGCGGCGGCGCATCGGACTCATGGCGGCTCCTCGAAGCGAATGCGTGGGGTGAGAAGGTCAGGGAGCGCTCCCTGGAGGGGGAGCCTGCTGCCGCCGAGGGGAGGTGTCAAGGGTTCCGGTTCATCTCGGGAGAACCTTTTGCATTATCTGATTCCCCATCAAACTTAGCTTTCCCAAGCACATTTGAGGGGTCATGCGCCACCGTTCCGACCGAACGGAAGCCACTGCCGCGCGGACCCGATCCCCACCCGTTCTTACTCTCGCCTGCCCGCCTCCCCTCTCCTCTTGAGGGAACGCTCCCTGAACAGCTCCGGTGCCGCGTCGACCACCGGAATGGAACGGGAACCCGCACACGCGTCGGCCTCTTCTGGGCCGGGGCATTGCGGTCGTACGGGCATCTCGTAGGGTCGAGGCAGGACGGTACGCCGACGCGGCCCCGCCCGGGCAGCGGTCCGGTGAGACCGGGCGCGCGGCAGCACGGGAACGGCAGACGGGGGCAGAAAATGGAACCGGGGGCAGCGAGGCGTGCTGGGATGAGACGCCCCACACTGGCCGTGGTCGCGGCGCGCGCCGGGGTGTCCAAGTCGAGTGTGTCGCGGGTCGTCAACGGTGAGCACACCGTCGCACCGGAGATCCGGGACTTGGTGATGCGCGCCGTACACGAACTGGGGTACGTCCCCAACGCGGCGGCCCGCAACCTGGTGACGCGCAGGACGGACGCGGTCGCAATGGTCGTCTCCGACCCGCCGCAGGGGGTGCTCTCCGACGACCCGCTGTTCTCCACCGTGGTGCGGGTCGCCAGCCGCGAGCTGGAGGCGGCCGGCAAGCAAGTGGTGCTCATGCTCGCGGAGTCCGACCGCAGCCGGGCCCGCGTCGAGAGCCATGTGGCCGCCGGCCACGTGGACGGCGTCCTGCTCCTCTCCCTGCACGGTGCCGACCCGCTGCCCGCCGTGCTGGCCAGGACATCGCTGCCGGTGGTCTCCTTCGGCCGCACCGCGGCCCCGACCGTGCCCTATGTGGACCTGGACAACGCCGGCGGCGCGACACTTGCCGTGCGCCACCTTCTGGACCGGGGGCGACAGCGCATCGCCACCGTCACCGGGCCGCTGGACCTCAGTGACGCCCGCGAACGGCTCGCGGGCTACCGCGAGGCCCTGCGCGACACCGGCCGACGCCCGCTGGTGGCACTGGGCGACTTCACCCGGATCTCCGGCGCCGAGGCCATGCGTCAGCTCTTGGCCGACGAGCCGTCCCTCGACGCGGTGTTCGCGGCCAACGACCTCATGGCGATCGGTGCTTTGCGGACATTGAGAGAGACGGGGCGGCGCGTACCGGACGACGTAGCCGTGGTCGGCTTCGACGACATCGAGGCCGCTGCCTACAGCGCCCCGGCGCTGACCACGGTCCGCAGTCCGATGGCGGACCAGGCCCTGACCGCCGTCCGCCTCCTGCTCGGTCTGCTGGCAGGACAGACTGGAGAACCGGTGATCATGCCAAACGAATTGGTAGTGCGGGAGTCCACCTGAGCGGAGGCTCGCCACCCGGTTCAGACGGCCCGGCCCAGACCGGCACCGAGGGCATACGACAATCGACGACTACCCGCCGGACGACACCGTCGCACCTGGCTCGTCCGCCACGCCGCCGATTTCGTCGAGGAGGAAAAAGCCCTGGTCGGGCTGGTGACGGACAGCAAGGCGGTGTGTGGCTCGCGCACCGCCGACAAAACGGCGGTCCATCTGCTGGCCGCCGTCCTGCACAGCAGCCAGGCCGTCATCACCCAGTGCCATGTGGCGGCCAGAAGCAACAAGGCCCCGGCGTTCACCGCTCTGCTGGCCCGTTTCGGCCTGCATGGCGTGGTTGTCACCGCCGACGCGGTGCACCCAGCGCAAGTCTTCGAAGAGCATCATTGCCGTCGGCGGGCGCTGCCTCCTGGCCGTCAAGGGCAACCAGAGGAACTACGCCGCCTGCCCTGGCAGCAGATACCGCTGCTGGACCGCACCCGCACCACCGGGCACGGACGACGCAAGGTAAGCCGGCTGAAAGTGCGCGTCGTCCAAGCCGGATCACTCTTCCCCCCACGCCGTCCAAGCCGTCGAGATCCAACGGCGCCGTGTCAACGGCAAGACCGGCGAGGTCCAGACGAAGACCGTCTACGCCGTCACCAGCCTCACCCTCGAACCTGGCCTTCCGGTTCCGTCCAGGGCGTCAGGACGCTCTCTCGTGCAGCGACCCGTCGCAGCACGTCACCGACTGCTTGGGCGAGGACCAGCCCGGCCTGCCGAACGAACAGTTCCCGTGCCCGCTCCTATTAGGACTTGGTCAGGTCGGTTGTGGTGCTGCGTGTCCTTTGGGCCCTGTGTGGCGTTGAGGGTGTGTGACTCCGGACGAGATTGGTTTGGTGCGCGGGGAGTTGGAGGCATTTGCGGCGGAGGTGTTCGAGCCGTTCGCGCGTAAGGACCAGCGCCGGTGGGGGCAGGTCTACCTACGGGGACTGCTGACCGACGGGCAGCGTAAGTCAGTCGAGCCGATGGCCGCCCGGCTCGGCGAGGACGGCAACCGTCAGGCTCTGGCCAACTTCATCACCACCAGCCCCTGGGACCCGGCACACATCCGGGCCCAGCTCGCCTGGCGGATGGAGGCGGCGATCCGGCCGAAGGCCGTGGTCTTCGACGACACCGGCTTCCTGAAGGACGGGACCGCCTCGGCGTGCGTGTCGCGGCAGTACACCGGCACCGCGGGCAAGGTCACCAACTGCCAGGTCGGCGTCTCGCTCCACCTCGCCTCCGACCACGCCTCGGCGGCGGTCAACTGTCGGCTGTTCCTGCCCCAGACCTGGGATCCCGCCTCACCGAAGGCCGATCCGAGCAAGGTCGCCCGCCGCACCGCCTGCGGCATCCCGGACGATGTCGGGCACGTGGAGAAGTGGCAGCTGGCCCTGGACATGCTCGACGAGACCCGATCCTGGGGACTCGACGTGCCGCTGGCCATCGCGGACGCCGGATACGGCGATGCTGCGGCCTTTCGGCACGGACTGCAGGCCCGCGGCCTGAACTACGTGGTGGGGATCTCCACCACCATGTCGGCACAACCCGCCCACGCGGTCCCGGTGTGTGAGCCGTACTCGGGCAATGGACGCCCGCCGGTGCCGAAGTACCCCGACCCGCCCCGGTCGGTGAAAGAGCTGGTCATCGCGGCGGGCCGGAAGGCGGCCAGGCCGGTGCAGTGGCGTGAGGGCTCCCGGCCGGGCACCGGCCGCTCGGGGGTCAAGCGGATGTACTCCCGCTTCGTGGCCTTGCGGATCCGGCCTGCCGGACGGGAGATCCGGCAGGCCACCGACGGCCCGGAACTGCCCGAATGCTGGCTGCTGGCCGAATGGCCCGCCGCCGAGGCCGAGCCGGTCCAGTTCTGGCTGTCCGACCTGCCCGCCGACACCCCGCTGACCACCCTGGTCCGGCTCGCCAAGCTCCGCTGGCGCATCGAGCACGACTACCGGGAGATGAAGCAGGCCCTGGGTCTGGCTCACTTCGAGGGCCGCACCTGGGGCGGCTGGCACCACCACGCCACCCTCGTCACCGCCGCCCACGCCTTCTGCACCCTGCAACGACTGGCCCGGGCCCCAAAAGACGCGGCGCCGGCCTGAGCCTCTACCAAGTCGTCCGCGAGCTTCAGACCCTCCTCGCGACATGGACCGGCGCCTGCCCCACCTGTCACCGCGCCATACCCACACCAGCCCCGACCTGACCAAGCCCTACTATCCCGTCGGTTGAGAACGCATCAGCTCTGGGCCCGGACCGGACACGTAACACTGCATACCGCAGGGGTCGCACTCCATCGCCACCTGACGCCGAGGTGGAACCCTCAGCACCTGGACCCTCCGGGCATTGCTGGCCGACCTGCGCCACAGGGAATACAGCGGGTCAGAAGTGCGTAGTGATCCCGAACGCTTCTCGGAGCCGGGCCATGTCGTGGCGGTCGCGCTCGGTGGGTTCGTAGCCCTGGTGGAAGTAGACCTGCTGTTCGGCGGACAGGCAGGGAACGGTGCTGTGCTGAATCGTGCCGGTGAGGCGTCCCCCGGAGTGTGGACACAGGGGTTCATGCTGCGAGTGTGAGTCTACGTTCTCTCTGGAGCTGCCGTTCGAACTCGGTGGGTGAGAGGTAGTTGAGGGCGCTGTGGCGCCTTCGGGTGTTGTAGTAGGTGAGCCACTGAGCCGTTTTCAACCTGACGGGTGGTTGGGCGGGCGGCCCCGGCCGCGGACGTGAAGAAAGCTCCTGGTAGACGGGTTCACGACCAAGATCACCAGTCCGCCAGGAGCTTTCGCGTGCTTGTCTACCCGTCCGCCATCGATCTGTCCAGCCGCACCCTGCACCACCTCTCCGGTCTTCTCGCAGGTCACCGCCGCCGTATCGGCTCCCGGTGGCGTCGCCTGACCTGCGGCCGGCAGGCTCTGCTCGTCCTGGCCCACCTGCGTTGCGGCGACACCTACGCCCGTCTCGCCGCAGGCTTCCGCATCGGGATCGCCACGGCCTACCGCTCCATACGCGAGGCCGTCGACCTCCTGGCCGCACTCGCGCCTACGCTGGAACAGGCCATGGAGACCGTGCGGAAGAAGGCGTACGTGATCCTCGACGGCACCGTGCTGGCGATCGACCGCATCGCCGCCGACCGGCCGTACTACTCGGGGAAGAAGAAGCACCACGGGACGAACGTGCAAGTCCTCGCGGATCCCGCCGGCCGTCTGATCTGGGCTTCGGACGCGCTACCCGGGGCCGTGCACGATCTGACCGCGGCCCGGACCCATGGCATTCCCGCAGCTCTCGCCGCCGACGCCATCAAGTGCTGGGCGGACAAGGCGTATCAGGGCGCAGGTCCTGCTGTCCGCGTCCCGTTCCGGGGCAAGGGTCTGCGCGGCTGGCGTCGGCGTCACAACCGAGATCACGCCAAGATCCGCAGTCTCGGCGAACGTGCCATGGCCACCCTCAAATGCTGGCGGCTCCTGCGGAAGCTCCGCTGCAGCACCACCCGGATCACCGCCGTCGTCCGTGCCGTCGTCACCCTCGAACTTGCCTCCTGATCAAGATGGAAAAGGCTCATTGATTACCTGGATCTCGACTACTGATTTCGGAGCCCTTTATGGCGAGCATCAATTACCCGTTGAGCCGAAGCACGGTAGTTGTCACGTAGGCAGGCTTGTTGTCACCGGCGAAGCTGCGAGCCGTTGCCCGACTGGCTGATCAGCGACCCTGGTGGTCTGGCCCTGGTCGACGACTGTCCTCGGGACCGGCTCAGCGGGCCGGGCGCCACATGGTGGTCACCACGTGACCGGTGGCGATGGTGATCTCGTCTCGGGGGGTGAAGCCCGCTCTCTGGTAGCGGGCGATGTTCGCGGGGTTGGATGATTCCAGATAGGCGGGGGCGCCAAGGGTGTCGATGCAGGTGAGGCTCTCGGCGAGCAGGCCCATGCCCAGTCCGTTGCCGCGGTGGTCGTCGTGGACGCCGAGGAGGGTGAGGTAGAAGCACGGCTCGGCGGGGTGGGCGGCCTCCAGCTGGTCGTAGATCGCCAGGATGGCCTTGGCCGCTTCTGTTCCGGCGGCCTGGGTCAGCAGTTCCTCCAGGCCGGCTTCCTCGTGCGGGGTGAGCTCGGTGCCGCCCGGCGGGATCCAGACTGCCGCGGCTTCCGCGCCCGGCGTCACCAGTGTCCAGGGGTAGCGCTGTGCGGAGGTGACGTACAGGCGCCACATGGTGGCCGCCTGCAGGGCGCGCCGTGGTTCGTCGGGAAAGGCCGGGCCCCACAGCGGGTCGTGGAAGAAGGCGGTCGTCATCACTTCGACGATCGCGTCGATGTCCTTGGGGGTGGCGATTCTGGCGGGGACGGGAAGGTAGGCGCTGGTCATCGCCGTACCGTAACCGCGCGGACCCGCCCGGCGCTCGACGGATTTCGTCGCCCGGGGGCGGGGCTACTTCTTCTTCATCTCGATCTCGACGAAGGCCAGCGGCGTGGTGCCGGCGTTGACGACCTCGTGTTCGCCGCCGGCCGGGCGGGCGTAGGACTGTCCCGCCCGCAGCTGCGAGGAGGTGACCGTGCCGTCGGGGGTGATCACGTCGGTTTGGCCGTCGGTGAGGGGGACGACGACGTAGTCGTGCTCGTGCACGTGGCGGCCGGTGCTCTGGCCGGGTTCGAAGTCCCAGCGGGTGACCCGCACCCGCTCGTCCTCGTGCTGCACGCTCGCGCGGGCCGTACTCGTCATGGCCGGTGTCCTTGCTGTCGTTGGCGGAAACATCCCTGGTGGCAGGCTAGCTGGCGGTTCTCACCGTGCCGGAGCGGGGATGACGCCTGCTGTAGTCGCGGCGCGTCGGGCGAGCAGATCGGTGACCAGGGCCAACGGGGGCCAGGTGAGGCGGCCGTGGCGGGCGACGGCGTGGGCCCGCAGCATCACCTGGGGACCGGTGAGGGGCATCAGGCGGACTTCGGGGAAGGTCGGGGTGCCGATCGGCAGCAGTCCCACGCCGAGCCCTGCGGTGATCATGCCCTGGACCAGATCGAGGCTGTCGGCCTGGTGCGTGATGCGGGGGGTGAACCCTGCCATTGAGGCCAGGGTGCGGATGACCGTCTCGTCGGCGGTGTTGCGGGAGTTGACGATCCAGTCGTACGCAGCGAAGCGGGCGAAGACTCCCAGCGTGCCCGCCGTGTCGGGCACCTCGGTGTGGGCGGGGATGCCCAGGCCCCACGGGGCTGTCCACAGTGCGGTGGTGTGCACCGTGGGGTCGGGGTCGGCCGGGGCCAGGTTGTAGTCGTAGGTCAGGGCCAGGTCCGTCTCGTCGGCGGCCAGGAGCTGAAGGGCTTCGGCGGGTTCGTGCTCGCGCACCAGGAGGTGCAGCCGTGGATGGGTGCGGGCCAGTTCGGTGACCAGGGGCAGCAGGTGGGCGCGGATGGCGGTGGCGAATCCGGCCACCCGCAGGGTGCCGTTGGGCTCTGCCCCGGGGGCGAGGTCGAGGCGGGCGGTTTCCACCGCGGCGAGGATCACCGCGGCGTGCTCGGCCAGGCGGCGGCCCGCCGGGGTGAGCCTGACCCGCCGCCCGTCCGGCTCGATCAGGGCCGCGCCCATTTCTTTCGCCAGGACGCCGAGCTGCTGCGAAACCGTCGAGGTGGTGGCGCCCGTAACGTCGGCGACCGCGCGCATCGATCCCAGCCGGGACAGTTCCACCAGCAGCCGCAGCCGTCGTGTCTCCATGGCCTCATTGTCCAGGTTTCCCGAACGAACCATCCATGATCGGCACGTGGACACGAACAATGGCCGCAGCCTCTACTGGAGCCCATGAGTCCGCAGACACCTCCACACCGGCCGCGCCCCAGCGGCGCCCAGACCGGGCTGATGATGGCCCTGGCCGCCATGTCCGCCGTCCAGCTCGGCTCCGCGCTGACGGTGCCCCTGTTCGACCAGCTCGGCGCGCTGGGCACGGCCGGACTGCGCCTGGGATGGGCCGGCCTGCTCCTGCTCCTCCTCGTCCGGCCCCGGCGCCGCGACTTCACCCGCCAGGACCTGGGGGCCTGCACCGTGCTCGGCGTGGCGACCGCGGGGATGATGATGTTCTTCATGCTCGCCCTCTCCCGCCTGCCGCTGGGCACCGCGAGCGCGCTGGAGTTCCTCGGCCCGCTGGCCGTGTCTCTGCTGGGGCCCGGGCGGGGGCGCAAGGTGTGGACCGCGGCGGCCGCGGTCGGCGTCGTGCTGCTGACCGAGCCCTGGCACGGTGGCCTCGATCCGCTCGGCACGGGATACGCGCTGGCCGCCGCGGCCTGCTGGGCCGCCTACATCCTGCTGACCCAGCGCGTCGGCGACAGCGTCACCGGACTGAAGGGCCTGGCCCTGTCCATGCCCGTCGCCGGCGTTCTCGGCATGCTCATCGCCGCACCCACCGTCTCGGCCCACGTGACCTGGCCGGCCCTGTGGATCATGCTCGCCCTGGCCGCCCTGAGCCCCGTGCTCCCCTTCGCCCTCGAATTTCTCGCCCTGCGCCGGCTCACCACCTCCGCCTTCGGCACCCTGATGAGCCTGGAACCCGCCATCGCCACGCTGATCGGCCTGCTCGTACTCGGCCAGATACCTGGCCTGGCACCCGCGGTCGGTATCGCCTTCGTCGTGATCGCCGGCATGGGCGCAACCCGCACCGGCGCCCGCCCGCTCCCCGGCATGCCGCCCGCACCGAAACCCCGCGTTCAACAGGCGTCGTGAGCGGCGGCAAAGCGCCGACATCGGTGCAGAGAGCTATGGGCTCTCGCTCTTCGCTACTGGTGACAGAAAGGCTGCCGAATGAACATATGTGACAAGCCGCGTGCCTCATCGGTGACAACCCGACTGCTTCGACCGGCCTCATTCACCAGCTCAACCGGCTCCTCCGGTGACAACTACTGAGCTTCGGCTCACCCGTACCCGGACCCGAAGAACGACGCCGAACGTGCGGCGAACCGCCAGGCCGCGGACGGCTACCAGCGCCAGGAGGAGGAAGCGGCCACCCTTCTCCACCTGGCCGAGGGCTTCCCCCTGTCGCCCCCGAGCTGCTCCTCGAACAGGTGCGGCTCGACCTGGCCACCGCCGACCTGCACGTGGCGCCGCCCGCACCGCTCACGGACGAGGACCAGGGCAGCGTCGTGGTCCACCTCGACGACGACGCCCAAGTCGTCGTCGACTGGCTGCCCCACGCCCGGCTCGACCGCGCGGCGCTCGACATGGTTGAAGCCGACCGCACGGACGACGAGGCTGTCATCCGCTACGAGATGGTCCGATCGGCGATGGACAGCGCCCTCGGCACCATCTTGACCGGCTTCCGCTACACCACCCGCCGGCCGCAGTTCGGGTTCGGCCACATCGTCCTGCAATCCTCGACCGCCCCCGGCTCCCAGGAGTAGCCCCGTGTACGACCGTGACAAGAGCCCGCTGCTCGACGCCGACCACGACGCCGTCCGCATCGCCGACGCCCTGCGCGCCAGCCCCCACATCACCTTCGTCGCCCCGCCCGAGCCCGGCGACGAGACCGTCTGGTTCCGCGACGCCGACGGCATCGGCTACGAACTGTCCCTGACCACCGTGGAGCCGGTCCCCGACGCTGAGTGTGTCGCCTACGCCTGGGACGCCGTCGCCGCCGCAATCGGCAACCACCCGCACTTCGTTCGCGCCGCCCTCGGCAGGGAAGGGGTGATCTTCGGCCCGGACCGCCTCGACGCCGTCACCGCGCTCACCCGCACCGGCAACGAGTACACCCTCACACTGACCGGTGCCCCCTGCCCCGGCTACGAGGAGGAGCCTGCCTCCCCAGCCACCGACGTCGCCTACGCCGCCGACCGGCTGCTGACCAGCGACCCGAGCGACTCGGAACGGGCGACGGCCGAACTCCTCAACTACGTGGCCGCCACCTGGGAGAAGCAGGACCTGCCGCTGCGCGAGCACGCCCAGGCCCTCGCCCGCGCCCTGCGCACCCGGTAGGAGGGATCACCGCATGTCCGCATCCACGGCCACCCGGCGCGCGTACCGTGAGGTGACGACCCGCCGGGAGGACCAGATGAGCGCGCAGCCCGACCACGCCCCCGTCCCGCCGTACGCCCCCGCACCCGGGGCTCCAGCCGAACTCCTCGCCCAGCTGCGCGCCGACCGACGCGCGGACACCTGGGGGCCAGCCTTCGAACAGGAGCGGACGGCCGTGCTGGAGGAGTCCCGCAAGACGTTCTCCCTCGCCGCCCTGTACGAGGTCGTCCAGGTCTGGCAGGCCCGCCTCGCCTCCGCTCCGGCGGTCGACGCCTTCCTCGCCTCGGGGAAGGACGACGCTGGCTTCGTCGACCTGGAAGAGATCCGGAGAAGGCGCCGGTGAGCGGACAGCAGCCGTACGCGGTCCGGCTGTCGCCTCCGGCCGCGAAGGTGCTTGATGCTCTGCCAGAACATGTGGAGCAGATGGCCTGGGACGTCCTGGACGCCGCAGCCGGCCATCCGTGGGGCTTTCCGCAGTGGGACGCGGACGACCCGGAGGGCGAGGACGTACGGATCGCATCCGTCGGTCATCTTCTTCGCCAACCGCGCCATGAGGCACCTGTCCGTGCTGGACATCGTCTGGCTCGGATAGACAGCAGTCAGTGTGTACGACAACGCCTCGTCTCCGGTCCGGCATTGCAGCTGCCGGACCGGAGACGAGGCGTTCACATGCTAAGCAGCTCCACTAACGATCTCGGGGGAAATGGGGCTCTGTCGCTGATCCTGTGACCCGTCTCTGGGCAATCGCGAGCACTGCAAGAGTGGAGACGCAGAGACGCAGCCATGCTGATGACAGTCGGGATCCTGCCCGGTAAATTGGCGATCTTCGGCCGGTGCAAGCTCCCGGAGTCCCCAAAGGCAAACGCCCATGATGAACCTCGATCAGCCCCGCGCACGACTTCGCCTCGACGCCGCGCTGGACGGCCTGGCCGTTACGTTCCGCGGGATGACCGCTCACCCCGACGAGTCCAACTGCGAGTGCCACTGGGGTAGCGCGGAAGACCTCGCGCAGCTCAAGGTGGCGGACTCGGAGCTGGACCCCGATCTCCTGCAGCGCACATGGCAGGCCATCGACTGGAACGATCACGCATCCGTGCTGCGCCGGATCCTGCCCCAGTTCGCCTCGGCCCTCGTCAGCGGCCTCATCCTGCCCCTCTTCGGCACGGAGGAGGTCGGGCGTTCATTCGCTCGCGGCCACTGGCAGCAGTGGCCTGCCGAGCAGGCCACTGCAGTGGAGGAATTCCTGCAGGCCTGGTGGGCCTGCACCCTCACCGATCCCGATCCCGCCGTACCTGTGCATGACCTCCTCGTCCTGGGCGCCGAGGCCACGGGCACGCTGAGCCCGTGGCTCAACACCTGGCAAGCGCTGAGTGACCCTGTGGCCGACCGACACCTGGCCGAAGCGGCAGCGCACTGGGAGTACGAACTGTTCGGTGACCAACTTCCCTGGCAGGCTTGGGAGAACGAGGAAGAGATGCGCGCCGAGCTGACTGCCTGGCTTGTCCGCCACACGCCTGCCCGGCTTCGTGCCTATGGCGCATCCGAGGATCTACTTCACCGGATACGCCTGCTCGGCGTCACCGGACCCGACCGCTGGGAGGACCCGCACTGGCCCGGCCACCGCTACTGATCCCCCGAACCGCACGGTGCTACCTGTCCGCCTATCCAGGCACGTGGGCCCAAACAGGCCGCGCCACAAGATCTGCGACAGAGCCGGAAATGGTGATCGTCCCGGTCAGGCCGTGACATGAGAAGGACCGCACGGGTTGGGTGAGTTGTGAAGCTGACCTGGGCCCGTGCGGCCTGTTCCCATCCTGCCTTGTCGGGTGTCTCCCGCGCACATTTCGGCGAGTTGTTCGCCGAGGTCGCCGGACCGTGGGAAGCAGCCCGGCAGTCCACGCTGCGGGCAGCACGCGGCGGAGAGCGCAAGCGGGCGGAAGGGGCCGGCCGCAAGCCGAAGCTGGTCTTCTTCGACCGGCTGCTCGTCACCCTGGTCCACCTGCGACACCAGCTGCCGCACGAGGTTCTCGCCGAGCTCTTCGAGGTGGACCGCTCCACCGTCTCCGAGGCAATCCGGCAGCTCCGCCCGCTCCTGGCGGCCCGCGGCTTCGCGGTGCCCGACCGGCCCGGCCTGCGGCTCAAGACGCTGGAGGACGTCTTCGCCTATGCCGAAGCGGAAGGTGTCGAGATGCGGCTCGACGGGGCCGAGACGCAGGTCAGGCGCCCACAGGCCGGGCGTCCCGGACGCCGTGAGTTCGTCTCCGGCAAGCGCAGGCAGAACACCATCAAGACCACCACCTTCAGCGACGGCCAAGGCCGCATGCTGCTGTCCGGCGTGGTCCGCCCGGGCCGGATGCACGACCAGACCGCCGTCCGCACCGAGGGTATCGCCGAGCAGTTCCGCAACCGGCCAAGCGTGAAGGCCAAGGTCGACTCCGGATACGCAGGGCTGGCCAAGGAGTTCCCCGGCCAGGTCAGCGCACCGCCGAAGAAGCCCAAGGACGAGGCATGCGACGGCGACAAGTACGCCTGGCGCGAGACGAGGCGGCGGCAGTCCTCGGCCCGGATCTGCGTGGAACACACCAACGCTGAGCTCCGCCAGTGGGCGCCCCTGCAGCGGTTCACCGGACGCCGCGACATCTACGCCGAAACGCACCTCGCGATCGCCTCCCTGGTCTCTGACCGATCCGCACAGCGGGTCACCCGCCCAGAGACGAGCACCGAACTCGTCCTCGTCCGCGACGTGACCTGCTGATCACCCACCAGCCGAACCGCCAGGCCGGCACGCCCGAATCTCAATTTCCCCCGAGGCCGTAAGGTCGACGGGCGGGATACTCAGTTCACCGACACGTAGAGCTCGTCGTCGTCCGTCAGGTGGGCGGTGACCCCAGGGACGCCCACATGGCGGCCATGTGCTGGCCACAGTCCTGAATGGCCCGGTCCACGGCCGCGAACTCGGCCAGTGAGGGCAGCGTAGGAGTCGAGGCCAGCACTTCACGGATGGGTGACCAGACCGGACCGAGGAGCCTGTAAACAGCCGGGTGGTCCGAGTAGTTGGCCAGGAGCGGAGCGTTCCCGCTCGCTTCCTCCACTGCATCGGCGTGCGCGATCAGCTTGAGAACCGCGCCGGTGCCGAAGAGCAGACCCTCGTACATCTCGTCTAGCCCGATCTGGTGCGTTCGGTAGGCGTACACCAGGTCAGGCCAGCCGGGGTGCACGGCATCAAGGAGTTCGGCGAAAGCTTCTCGGTAGCCCTCACCGACGAGGTCGGCGAAAGTAAGCGGACGGGGCTCGCCGCCACCTGGCGTCACGTTGAGGAACTTCCCCAGGAGGGTATTGGAGATCAGGTCGCAGCGGAACTCGTCGGCGGCCTCGTACGCCCAGATTGCCGCCACTTCCTCCGGTGTCTTGGAACGGGTCGTCTTGGGAGGCCGGGTACCGGCAGCCGCACGGAGCCGACCGACGAGAGCGTGCCCGTACTCGTGCAGGACCAAATGAAGGAACTCCACTTGGTCCAACTCTTCCCCGGCTGCCACGTCACCGGTGTCGAGGACGATGACGGTATCGCTGAAGTTCCGGACCAAACTGATCGTCTTGCCCTTCACCATGCCGCCGGACCGCTCGGGAGTGAAGTCCCTCTCGATATCTCTGCGTGCGCGGATCGATGCCGTGATGTCGCTGGTGAGCACCACCGTCAGCTCCATCTCCGGAACACCGGACCTGTCGGCGACCATGCTGATCACGGAGTGCACGCTTTCGATGAACCCAGTCAGGCCGGGACGGGCACCGTGTTCTTCGATCACGGTCAGGGCATAGGCGGTAGTCACGTGGTCCTCTCGTCCGCAGACAGATGGACACCATCATGGGCCTCACCACTGACAACGCCGCGAGTCCCCGCGTCTACTGATCTTTTCGTAAGTTCGGTGGATGTAGTGGCTATTGATCAGAAACTCATGGGGTTCTCGTTCAGGACGTAGCGGACGTGTGGGCCACCGAAGTAGCCGCGGACGATGTGCGGTTGGCGCTGGCGTCTGCGGAAGAAGCGACGGGTCTCCGAGGCGAGTTCGGTCTGATCGCGGGCCCGGTGCTGCTTGGGGAGGCTGTGCTTGAGGTCGGCGTTGACCAGCTCGTCCGGGTTCAGCTCGGGCGAGTAGGCGGGGAGGAAGTGCAGCTCGACGGCGTCGGGGTGGGCGGCGAGCCAGTCGCGGACCTTCTTCGAGCGGTGGGCGGAGTGCCCGTCGACCACGAGGTGGATCTTGTGGTCGAAGTGGCCGGCGAGCCGGTCCAAGAAGCGACACATTACCTCGGCGGTGAAGCTCTCGGTGAAGACCATGAAGTGCATCCGGCCCTTGGTACTGATCGCGGACATCGCGTTCACGGAGAACCGGTTGCCGCTCCGCCGCACGATCGGGGTTCGGCCCTTCTCTCCCCAGGTCCGGCCGGTGACCTGGTCGGAGCGGATCCCGACCTGGTCGGCGAAGAGGACCTCACCGCCGTCGGCCCTCGCCCTCGCACGGATCCTTGGCCAGGTCTCGGCATGCCACTGCGCGACGGCCTCGGGGTCCTGCTCTACGGCCCGCTTGTCCGGGCGCTGGAAAGAGAGCCCCCAGCGCTTGAGGTACTTGCCCACTCCAGGCTCGGTGAGCTTCACCCGGTACAGCTTCGCGATCAGCTCACCGATCAGCCGACGCGTCCACAGTTGCCCGCCCAGGCCCACCTCGCTGGGCCGGTGGTCGAGGACGGCCTGCCGCACGGCGGCCTGTTCAGCCTCCCCGAGCACTTGATGCACCCCGACCGGCTTCCCGCGAGGGCGCATCACCAGCGCTTCCCGGCCGCCTGCCTGCCACTTCGCCCACCACTTGTCGACGGTCTTCAGCGACACCCCGAAGACTGCCGCCACGTCCTCACGGTCCCGGCCCGCCGCCAACGCGGCCACCGCCCGCAACCGCAGGGCCTCCTGCGCCGACGGCGACAGATGTCGCGCGTCCCCCACCAGATCGCTCACACACGTCCAACGACCCAGAACACAAACCGTTTTCGGATCAAATAAGGTGCCGCAATGAGATTGCGCGGAATGGTCATCGCATTTTTCGTGGTCCCGCTATTGTGCCAATACGAAACTAAGTGTTTCTTCACTTCACTTCCGAGTCTGCCGAGCGATTCCGTACGTTCCGACAGGATGTAGGGCGTGCAGTTTATCGCGGTGCTCAGCCTATGCGTGACGGGCGCGCGCGTGTCAAGGCCCACCTTCCCGATGGTTCTGTTATTCGTGATCAATCCCTTTTGTCCGCAACGCACCGCCACGAGGAACAAGTAGGGTTGAAGTGAAAAGATCCCGCTAGGTAATTCAAGCCAACGGAGTTGATTTCGGCCTCCCTGCTCTGCCGAACACCCGATAGCAGTAGACAGGCCTTTAGTGTCATGGGATGCTTTTGGGTGGCTCGCATTTTGCGCATATACGGCTAAATGGCGCGTGGTCGGCGGCGGAGTCTTGGGAAGGTGCGACATGTCAATGAATGCTGGGTCTTCCGAGAATCGTTCTGGAATTGACCTGAAGGCGGTGGAGGGTCTAGTGGCCGGGCTCTTGGGCGTGCAAAGGCCAGCGCTGTTGAAACTCCCCGGATTCGCGGGAAATCTGACCCTACTCGTCCGGTCTGGCGGAAACTGTTGGGTACTTAAGTGCTGTTCACGGGAAGAACTCGAGGCCGAGCGCGTAGCGATCGGCCTCGCTGCGGGGCAGGGCGTGCCGGTTCCTGAAACCGTCGTGATGGACGCCGAGCCCGATCCCTTTCCCTCTCCGTTCATTCTGATGCGATGCAGCGAGGGTGAGGCGGCGTCCAGTGACGCCGGCCTTCGGGAGGCTGGCCGTCACATCGCCGCTCTACACCGGGTGGAACTGCCCGAGTTCGGTCATCTCAAGGGTCCGAAGTACGCCACGAAGCAGGACGAGTTCGCCGCACTGGTGCAACGTGTGTCCGGTCTGCGGGAGGCCGGCGTCCTGTCCGAGGCCACCGCCGCGGCGGTGATCCACGCATCCCACCGCGCCGCCCAGAGTTCGACGGCTGGTCCTCGCCTGCTCCATGGGGACCTGCATGCCCGGCACATCCTCGAGAAGCGGGGGACGGTCCAGGCGATCATCGACTGGGCGGATGCCGCTGGCGGCGACCCCCTGCTCGACCTGGCCCGGCTGTCCATGCAGTCCGAAGACGGGGTGCTACCGGAAGCGTTCTTGTCGTCCTATCTGGAAGTCCATCCGCTACCTTCCGACCTCAATTCGCTACTGGGTCCGCACCGGGTCGTCTGGGCCATCCACGCCCTCATGTGGGAGATCGCGGCAGAGGGCGACTGGATCGCCCCGATGGTGAGGAACATCGAGGCCGAGTTGGCAAAGCTTGGCACTCGCTGATGGTGCAGGAACCGCTAGGCGATCAGCGGTCGCGGAAGACCGGTGAGGCAGTCCGGGACGACTCAACCTCCTTGTGGCAGCACCACGACTTCCTCCGCCTCTGGCTGGGGAGGGGAGTGACGCAGCTCGGCACTGCCATCACGGACTTCGCGCTTCCCATTCTGGTCTTGTCCCTGACCAACTCTCCCAGCCGCGCCGGGCTGCTGGCCGCGCTGGAACGCCTCCCCTATCTACTCCTCGCCATCCCGGCGGGTGTCCTGGTCGACCGTTGGAACAGACGCACGGTGATGCTGGTGTGCGGGCTCATGCGGGGCGTGTGTATCGGGACATTCGGGATCTACCTCATGATGGGTGGCGAGGATTTATCGGTGCTCACCGCCACACTTCTCATATCGGGAACTTTCTACGTTTTTCATTCCGTCGCCGACAATGCGATCCTTCCGCAACTGGTTCCGCGGCGAGCGCTCGTCAGGGCCAGCGGTTGGATGGAGGGCACGACCTCAGTCGTAGACCTGGCCGGGCCGGCACTGGCGGGCGTTGTCATTGCGCTGAGCACTGTGACTATCGGAGTCGGGTACGCGTACGGCATTGACGCGCTGAGCTACGGCGTGGCGGCTGTCGCGGTGTCTCTGATACGTACCCCCATGGCGCGGACCATTCCCGAGGAGTCGGAGTCGCTTGCCAAGTCCGCCCGCGTCGGAATGTTGTTCCTGTGGAGGGACCCAGTGCTGCGCAGCCTGGCCCTGACCAACCTTGCCAACTGTGTACTGCTCGCACCTCTGGGCATCCTCTTCATCACCTTCGCCCGCAGCTTCGGGATGGACCCTGAGGAGACAGGCCGACTGCTTGCTCTCGGAATTGCCGGGGGAGTCCTGGGCAGCATCGCCACGGCCCCTCTCGAACGCAGACTAGGCTCTGCGGGGGTACTGTTCCTGAGCGGTATGGCCTGGGCGCTGGGAAACCTACTCTTCGCCTTCTCATCTGGGATGGCCGTCGTGGTGGGAGCCTACGGGGTCATCAGCTTCGTGATGCCCCTGTACTTCTCGACGTTGTACGCCTACCGGAACAGCATCATCCCGGACAATCTCCGTGGCCGGGTGAACAGCATGTACCGCCTCATCGCCCAACTGGCCGGGCCGATCGGCCTTTCGGCAGGGGGCGCACTTATCGGTCTGTTCGGTACACGGGCGGTGGGAGGGGTATCGGCAGTGATCTTCCTCTTGGTGACCTTGGCCTTCCAACTGACGGGAGGCCGGAGGATGAGGTACGCGGCGCGCTCCTCTTACTGACTTGCGCTCGTCGGGGTGAATTCTCGCGAAGTCCCTGGGGGGTGTGGGTGGATGGCTGTATCCGTGGTGTATGAGATACGCGGATGGGGGCGGGTTGA
>NZ_BAAAUD010000107.1:0-22417 GCF_039533765.1 Streptomyces enissocaesilis
GGCCTTGCCGCCGAAAACAGCAAGGCCGGTGTAGAACTCGATGCGCGTGCGGTATGCGGGCTTCTCCTGCAGCTCGCCCAGGTCGTAGCTCTGGACGCCGCCGTTGGTCAGACCGGTGACGGCCTTGTCGCCCTCGTCCTGGCCGAACTTGACGGCGTAGATGGACGAGGAGGTGCCGGCTGCGGTGCCCTGGGTTTCGGTGCGCGGGATGATGTCGGCGCCGGCCGCCGTCTGGCCCGGGTCCAGCAGCGGGATCCCGTTGTACGTGAGGATCATCTTCTGGGTCAGGGCCTCGCGGATCATCTCCACGCCGCCCAGGCGCCGCGCGCTGGACTTGATCTTGGCCATGATGCCGGCGTTCGCGTACACGGCGCCGTTGGATCCGTTGAGGCCGGGCACTGCCGCGATCAGGGCGTCCAGGGCGTCAAAGAAGTCGTGGCCGCCCGCGACCGGGCCCATGCCGTTGGTCGCGGTGTCGATGACCTGCGCGCCGACCAGTCGCTTCTTGAGGCCGTCGAAGCCCTTGGGGGTGACCGCCACGTCGCCGTTGAAGAACTGGTCCTGGAAGTAGTAGCTGGCCGCCTTGACCTTCATACGGGTCTGCGTCGCACGCTGGTCATTGAGGTTGCCCCGCGTCCTGACGATGAACTTGTCCACGTCGGCGTCGCCACCGAGGATCACCAGCGACTCGCTCTTCTGGTTCACCGTGCCGGTCGACTCGGTGTACGCCTCGTTCACCGAACGGAAGGAGACGCCCGGAAGCGCGCCCTCCTCGTTGTACGAGTAGGCGTTGCCCTCGATGGTGAGGAACGGGATGCGGTCCAGGATGCTGGACTCCTGCACGAACGTCTCGATGACGCCCCTCTGCAGGCTGCTTTGAGACAGCTTGGCTGCCTCGACAAGAGTGACGGCCACGGCGGGCCCTCCTTCAGGTTCAGGCCCGCCGCGCGGGCCGCGGGCTACTTGGTCTTGGATTCGGTGGCGTAGGCGTGCCGCAGACGGCCCATGCCGGGCTCGATGTCGGCCGGCGCGGTCTCGTGACCGCCGCCGCCCACGTCGCCCCACGGCTTCTTGCCGGCCAGATACGGCTTGTCCTTCAGCAGGTCGTCGATCGCCTTCTTGACCGCCTTGGCGTCGACCTCGCCGTCCGCGCCAACCTTGAGCTTGGTCAGGTCGATGAAGCGCGGGGCGTCGCTGGGGTCGGCGAGCTTTCCGGCGGCTGCCGCCTTCACCTCGGCTTTGATCAGCCGGGCGTTGGAGTCGGCGGTGATCTCCTCGCGGATCTCCTTCTTGATCGCCTCAACATCCGGCGGCGTGGCGTCGCCCTTGTCCCCGGGCTTGTCCGTCGGCTTCGGCTTCGGCGTCAGCTTGGCTTCGAGTTCAGCGACGCGCTTCTCGGCTGCGGCGCGAGCATCGCGCTCCGCCTGCAGGGCCTTCTTGCCGCCCTCGCCGAGCTTGCCGTCACCGTCTCCCGAGCCGCCGTCTCCGCCACCTCCGGAACCGCTGTCGCCCTGGCCGCCGCCGGACCCGCCGCCATCGCCGCCCTGGCCGCCATCGCCGCCCTGGCCGCCGTCCCCGCCGCCGCTGGCGTACAGGACCGGGGACCACGGGCTGATCCGGTACGGCTGCGCCCATCCGCCACCAGCGGCGGCCAGGGTGCGCTTACGTGTGGTGCGGAGCATCGCGCTCCTCCTTCATTCGGTGATTGCGCGGCATCGCGCCGCGCGCAGCCCCGGGCATCGCGCCCGGGGAAGTCAGAGGATGTAGCCGTTCTTCTTCAGCAGCCGCAGCTGGTGCTCGCGGCTCTCGGCCAGGCGCAGGATCTCCTCGGGCATCAGCCGCGGAGTCTTCGCCCGCTGGTACCGCAGGCCGGGCACCTTCTCGGCGCCGCCCTCACGGATGAGCTGCTGACCGGCCAGGCCCCGGCGGGTCACGCCCTCGGTCGTGGCCTGCACCGTGCGGCCGTGGACGGTCATCGTTTCCATGCCGCGCCGGGCGTTGACGACCTGGTTCAGATCGGCGCCGGCCTCGAGCGCGTCGACGGCGGCCTTGCCCAGGCGCTTCTGCTGCTCCTCGCGGGACATCTGCCCGAGCAGCTGCTTGGGGCTGGGCACGTCGCCCCAGCGTTCGATGTCGATGGGGTCCATGCCGCAGTCGCACTTGGGGTGCCGCTTGAAGCCGGTCGAGTAGCTGTACTGGCGGCCCGCCAGGATGATGCAGCGGCCGCACGCGGGCAGTTTCACCACACGCACGTACGCGACGACCTTGCGGTGCGTCGTCATGGCGATGGACGTGGCGGCCCGGGAGGTGTCGCTGATCTGCGTCGACACCATGCGGGCCATCTGGTTCATGCCCAGCAGCATCGCCGCCTCCGCGCCCAGGCCGCCCGCGAACGCGGTGTAGGTGGTGATCGCCGGAGCGAAGAGCAGCGTCGTCAGCGGCCGGCCGTCCGAGGCGACACCCGCCAGCGCGCCCGGCACGGCCTCGGCGAGCAGCGGCGCGGCGGCGTTGCGGGCAGCCATCGCGCTCGCCACGAACGCCTGCGCACCCTGCGCCGCAGTGAGCTGGCCGGCCACCACGGCGTCCAGGATCGCCTTGCCCTGGTCGCCCTGCAGCGAGGCCAGGATGTTCGCCGGATCCAGGCCCGCCCAGATCGCCTGGATCCGGACCACCACGGCTTGGGAGAGCGTCTGTACCTGGGTGTACCGGGCGTCTGCGGCGTCGCTCACGCTGCCGCCTCCTCGTCGGGCTCGGCCTCCTCGTCGTCGCCCTGGTCCTTGGGACCGAATCCGGCGAACGCGGTGGCGGCGGCCGATGCGGCGGCCGCGGCCTGGGCGTCGCGCAGGCGCACCCACTCGTCGACCTGCTCCGGCTCGATGCCCGGGATCATCCGCCACAGGGCCTCGTCCGGCACGCCGATCGCCTTGTACTTGGTCAGGGCGTCCGCGTACTGGGCCTCGCTGCGGTACTGGGCGTCCCGCCACAGCACCTTGCCCATGGCCAGGGATGCCGCGCGCTTCTGCTGCCCGGAGGCGAGCGCCTCGAGGCGCATGATCTCGCGGACGTCCGAGCCGAAGTGCAGCTGCTTGTCCATGGCCTTGGCGACCAGACCGGACTCGGCGGCCTCCAGCGCGTCGGCGGCGATGTTCGCCATCTCGCCCAGCAGATACTGCGGCGGGGTCCTGGTCTGCGCGGCGATGTGCCGCACGGCGACGTCGATCACCTTCAGGTACGCCGTCAGGTCGGCGGCCGTGAACTGGCCGATGCTGGCGCCCTGCCGGGACAGCCACAGCAGACGGTCCTTGCTGTACTGGCCGAGCGGCACGTCCTCTTCACCGATGATGTCGCCGGTCGCGCTGTCGATCAGGTCCTTGACCGGCTTGTCCATCCCCATCACGACGCGCTGCGGCAGGGCAGCGAAGTCGGCGGCGGTGAACAGGTGCGCCCACAAGGTGTTCACCGCGTCCTGCAGCGGGGCAACCGAGGCGATCTCTGACTGGGGGGCGCCGTGCAGGCGGGCCCGGTTGGCGATCTCTATCAGGGGGACTTCGCCGATCGGGTTGACCAGGTCGGTCTTCTCCGAGGTCGGGATGCCGATCGTGCGCGGCGTCCAGGAGCCGCCGCCCATGGTGCGCTGGCGGCGGTAGGCCATTGCCGGGCGGCCGTTGAACGCGCGGGTGAACAGCGTTGCGAACTCGTGGGAGCCGTCCGACCACACCCGCAGGCCCGCGCGCCGGGCGTTGCGAGAGCCCGGGACGTAGTCGACGATGGCCTGCCCGGACGGGATGAACGTGATGTCCGACGCGTCGCCGCTGGGGTTCCACACGAGCGCGTGCGAGCGTGCGACCACCAACGCGTCCAAGATGGCCAGGCCCACCTCGACGTCGGCGTGGTTGCGCCGCCAGGCCCGCATGGCTTCCTTGTCCGGCGTCCCGTCCTCGCCGTGGAACGCGACGATCGCCAGCCGTTCGCGCACGGTGTCCGGGACCGTCTTGCACCAGTTGTCGGAGAACCCTTCGAACAGGCCGCCGCTCTGGTCGGTGAACTCCGGTGACGCGTACTTCAGCGGCCGGTCCCCGTCGTACAGGGAGTTCCATTCCTTGGTCTTGGCCTCCCTGCCGTCCAGCTTCGCCCGCAGCTTGCCGAGCATGACGTCAGGGGTGTCGTCGTCCGTGATCCGCCCCGCGGTGTCCGGGAACATGGGCACCCCCTCTCATGCGCTGAGCGCTTCGTCACGGCGAACGCTGCGCCGCAGGTAGCCGTCCATGGCCATCACCAGGGCGGCGATGCCGTCGATGCGCGCCGTGGACTCGCCCCTCTTGGGCTTGACCGGGCGGATGTTGTCGTTGCCGTCGCGGATCACCTCGACGCAGGAGGCGTTCCAGCGCAGCACCTTGTGGCCGTCGTGGCGCAGCAGTGTTTCCCGCAGCAGGCGTTCCGTTTCCTTCGCGGCCGGGCTGAGCCCCTGGTACGTCTGGTTCACCGGCACGACCTCGCCGATGCGCGGGTTGGCCTCCACGCGCTGCAGCGTTCCGCCGGCGAACATCCGGTCGTAGCTGACGCGCTGGATCCTGTACGTGCGGGAGTCAGCGAGGATCTGGTCCTCGATCGCCGTGTAGTCGATCGCGTCGCCCTCGGTCAGGGTCAGCAGGCCCTCGTCGACCCACTCGCGAAGCGGCATCTGCAGTTCGTGGGACAGCTCGTCGACGCGCTCCTCGGGCACCCAGAACCGGGGCACGATTTCCAGCTCGACGCCTGGTTGCCGGGACTTCACGACGAGCACCCAGGCTGACAGGTCGGAGACGGCCGACAGGTCGAGGCCGCCCCAGGCCGGCTGGAACTTCAGCGAGCGCGGGTCGGACATCTGGCCCTGGTTGGCTTCCCACATCGGCATCGGCAGCCAGCGGACCTTCTGCCGCATGCGCCGGTTCAGCGACAGGCGGCAGAAGGTCGGGAAGTAGGAGGGCGTGGTCTTGGCGCGGTTCGCTTCCTTGCGCAGGTAGGCGTAGGACGGCGAGACGCCCAGGCCCGGGTTGGCCTTCTTCCACGTGCGCTCGTCGAAGGGGTCGTCGTCGTCCTCGGCTCCCCAGATGACGCCGAAGTGGGACGGGTCCTCGACGACGCTGTCCGCCACCCGGCGGGTGTAGGTGTGCTTCTCGTCGTAGATCGTGTTCTCGTCGCCCTCGTCGGCCGTGGTTATGAACACGATCAGCGGCTGGTCCCTGGCCCCAGTGCCCGTCTCCAAGGCATCTACAAGATCCCGCTTCTTATGAACGTGGACCTCGTCGATCACGCCGCCGGACACGTTCAGGCCGTGCGCGGTCTCCGCCACCTTGGACAGAGCGCGGAACACGCCGCCCGTTCGCGGCACCAGCAGGGCCGAGGCCCTCGAGTCCACGCGCCCGCGCACGGCCTTGGACGTGGTCGCCATGCGCTTCGCGTCGTCGAACACGCGCTGCGCCTGGGCCAGGGAACCGGCCGCCGAGTACACCTCGGCGCCGATCTCCCGGTCGGCCAGCAGCAGCGTCAAGCCGATACCCGAGGACAAGGTGGACTTGCCGGCCTTGCGGGGCACCTCCACCCACGCGGTACGGATCACCCGGACCGGGCGGCCCGCCTCCTCGTCCACGTACAGCCAGCCGAAGACGGGCAGGATCACCCACACCAGCTGCCACGGGGCCAGCAGCAACGGCGTACCGCCCCATCGCCCCTTAGTGTGGCGGAACGACTCGATGGCCTTCTTCGCCCGGCCAGCCGCCGCGACGTCGAACCAGGCGCCTTCCTTCAGGTGCGCCTGGCAGGCAACGACCAGCGGCCGCGCCTCGAGCGCCTCGCCGATCTCCTCGTCGGACATGCCCAGCTCGAGCAGCGCGGCGCGCGGAACGGGCAGGCCCTCCGCCAGGTCCTCAAAGGAGAGCTGTTCAGTCGAAGACGGAGTCGTCGTCGTCATCGTCCCCGCCCCCCGGCGGCGCGATACGGCCGCGAGCAGACGGCGACAGGCCGAGCTCGCCGATGTACGCCTTCAGCTGCGTTCGGTACTGCGACGCGATCGTCGTCAAGGGATTCCGGCAGGGCCCACGCTGGCCCATCGTCACCAGGCCCTCCACGGAAAGCCGGTACTCGCACCACTCCAGGCGTGCCACGCACACGCAGTAATCCACAGCCGTGGACCGGTCGACGGCGGACAGCCCCGCCATCGCCTGCAGCACGGGCACCACGCGCGCCCACTCCCGGGCAGCGGCCACCCGGCCGGCGTCACCCGACTCGGACGCCACCTTCTGCCGCTGCCAGGCGTCGACCTCGCGGCGGTACTCCTTCAGCTGCTCGTCGTCAGCCCCGCGCGGGGCCCGCGGCTTGCCGGGCACCTTCACCACGGGAAAGACCGTTGCCCAGTCCGGCTCGGTGAGCTCGGACGGCGGCAGCTTCACTCCCTCGCGGACCGGCCGGTGCCCGGCGTTGCCTTCGCGGACGACCTGCAGGGCGGGCTTGGGCTTGCGCCCGGGAACAGCCATGCGATCACCCCTTGATCAAAAAGCCCTGATTCGCGCGCACAGCCGCCGCCCTCCCCGGCGGGCGGCCAGAGGGCGCCAGGGGGAGTCACCCCCCAGGGGCGGGGGCGGTGTCGAGCACGTAGCGGCCTGGTTCGGTCTGTGCATCGCCCTCGGGAGTCGTTTCCCACGTGATGGCGAGCGTTCCAGGCATGATCTCGATGCGGTCCGGAGGCGACGCGGAGCCCTGGCTGATCGCTGCCATGCGCAGATTGCTCATGGCCTGCATGACTTGGGCGGTCAAGGCGACTTGGCTGTCACTGATCATCGTGCGTTCCATCCTCCTGGTTGATGCTTGGCCGTCTCGCTGCTGTGGCATGGGATGCACAGCGGTCGAAGGTGTCGGTCAGCGTCAGGGTCGGGGTCGCCTTGGGCTACAAGGTCCTTGCGTGAGACGGGGAAGTGGTCTGTTGCTTTGGATGGCCGACCGCACAGCACGCACCACGGATGTCGGTAGATGTAGTCACGTGATCGTCGTTGCCATCGCGTGTCGTATCCCCGTTCGCTGCTGCTGCCTCGCTGCTGCTCTGCCTGGCGTGCGTGGGCCTCGCACCTGCCGGTGACGACGAGGTGGGGGCATCCGGGGATGGGGCAGGGCTTCCGGGGGCGGGAGGGCATGGGGCTTCTCTCGGCAGGGGGGTGAGGCACATCGCCCTGACCTGGGGGGACTTCAAGCGGGGGGAACGTCTGGCGATTCCGCCCGTACCGTGCAGGCATGGGAAAGATCTATAGCTCTGCGGAGCTCAAGCAGTTGAAGCCGCCGCCTTGTCCGAAGTGCGGTACGCCGTGCACGGCCAGGCCGCACGAAGTGACTGGAGAGTGGGATGCAGACAGGTCATTCGCTGTGACCTGGTCGTGCCCCGTGAGGGGGTGCACGATGCAGCCGGAGTGATGGTGAAGGCCCCGACCGGAGGGGGGTGGTCGGGGCCTTTCCTGGCCGGGCATAAGAGGAGCCCCAGCCACTCCACGACGAGTGGTAGACGCTGGGGCTAAGGCTTGGCCGGTGCCACGTAGTCGTGACTGGGCTGGCCGGACCTCTTGGGCTTCGGCTCTAGGGCTGAAGCAGTTCAGGTGTCCGGGCACGCCGGACCTGCCCCGAGTGTTACACCCTGTGGATCAGCTGGTCAAGCGGCCTTGGTCAGCGGCTTGTTCTGCAGTTCGTTCAGGTCGACCAGGGCTCGACCGGCTTGGTCGTAGCCGTGGTGGGTGAGCTTGCTGCGGCGGAGCCACTGGCGGATGGTGCCTGGCTTGATGCCGGTGGCGGCCTGGGCGGCGTAGGCGTCGACGAGGAGCGGCTGGGGCATGGCTCAAGTGTCGCTCAGTCCCGAATGCGGTGGGCTGCGCGGTGGGCCTCAATGCGGCTCTGGATTTCGCCGAGCATCTCCCGGCCGCTCTCCTCGAAGCGTGCGCTCATCTCGTCGGCCTCCTCCTCGGTGTACCGGCCGGTCGCGGCTTCCTCTTCGAGCAGCTCGCGCGACTGGTCGAGGGCCTTGTTCTGCCGCCGGTACTCGTCCTTAAGCCTCTCCAGCTCGACCTTCTCGGGGGGCTCCTCGACGATTCCCAAGTCCTCTGACACTGACGCTCCTTCGGATTGGCCACGCGGGGCCCCGAGGTGACCCCTGGTGACCATATTGAGTGATCACCAGGGGTGGGGGAAGGGCGACTGCCTCAGTGGCCGTGCGGGGCGTACCACCAGCCGCAAACGGTGCAGTAGACGAGGTCGGTGGCGGTGACGATCAGGGCATGGATGTGGTGTCGCACGGGGTCTCCTGAGTGATCTACGGGCTGGTCTACGGGCGGTCTACAGCCCCTTCTGGAGCGTTCTGACCTGCGTCTACATCGGAATCGGGGTGTCCTTCCTCTGCGGGGGAGAGGAGGGCGTCGATGTCGGCGGCCTTGATGCCGCTGCGGCCGGTCGTCTCGCCGATGCGGACGCTCCTGTGGATGGTCACGCGGCAGCGGACAAGGAGGGCGCGCAAGCGGGCGTCGTCGAGGTGGGCGGCGGCGGGCCGGGACTGCAGCTGGGCGTACAGCTCTCCTAGGTGAATGCCTGGCTGGTCTCCGATCAGGTCACGGATGGCCACGAGGAAAGCGCGTTCGAGTTCTTCGATGGTGGGCGGGACGGGGCGGCCGGTGCGCCAGGCGGTGATGGCGTAGGCGCCGGCCGCGATGGCGAGGAGTCGGGGCTGCTCGTTCGCGGTGCGCCAGACCATGAGGGCGCCGAAGGCGAGGCCGGTGGAGCGTCCGGCGATGGTCTTGCCGCGGGCGGGCATGCCTTCGGCGAGGGTCCAGCCGCGGAGACGGCCGTAGAGCTTGAGGTGGCCGGCGGTGATGCGGCGGGGGTGGATGCGTTGGGCGGCCCACCGGGGCCTCCCGCGCCCGAAGGCGGGGACGGGAGGCAGTTCGAGGGTGTCGGCCTCGGGGTCGGTGGCCATGGGGCTGTCAGGCGTTGCCGACGAAGGTGGCGAGCATGGTTCCGACGGATCCGAAGAGGGTGCCGATCATCGTGCCGAGCTGGGTGCCGGACAGGGACAGGCCGAGGCCGAGGCAGACGAAGCCGGGCAGCAGGTGCAGCTTCTTGGTGTCCTTGCCGTGCTTGTGCATCTGCCAGGCCCAGATGCCCAGGACGATGATGAGCAGGACGGAGATCGGGACGGATCCGCCCGTGCCCGCCGGAGCGGCGGGGGCGGCGATGGTGTGCGCGGCCGCGGTGTCGATGGCGGCGAGGAGGCTGGTCTTCATGGTCTGTCCTTAGTAAGAGAGGTAGACGATCAAGCCGATGGCGACGAGCGCGGCCAGCGCGGCGCGGCTGATGAGGCGGCGGGCGGCGGAGCCCTGTGGCAGGACCCGCAGTAGGAGAGCGGCTGCGATGAGACTGGGCAGTCCCCAGTAGCCGAGTGCGTGGTACGTGATCACGGCTGCGCTTCCTCGTCGAGGAGTGCGCGCATTCGCTGGGCCCGCTTCTGGCCGATGCGCAGTCCGTCTTGGAGTGCGCGCAGGGATGCAGGGCGGTCGTAGCGGGTGCGGTGGGCTTGGTCGACGCGGCGGGCGTCGGGCAGGAGGGCGCGGTCTGCATCCGCATCCGGGGTGTCCGCACTCGCATCCGTATCCGGTGCATCCGGGTCACCCTCGGGCGCATCCGGGGTGGTCTCGTCGTCGATGCGGGCGTGGACCTTGAACAGGGTCTGACCTGCGGCGGATGCACTGGTGAGTGCACGCGGATGCGTGGCTGCACTGGCGCGGAGTGCGACGCCGACCTGAGTCTCGGAGACGATCACGCCATGGTCGAATAGGACCGCGCGCAGTTCGTCGGGGGCAAGGTCTGGATGCGCACTTGCCACGGCCAGGACTGCATCCAGTGGCTGCATCTCGCGCAGCTGCTCGTAGGCGACGACCGTGGCCGGCCGGGGCGGCGCGATGGGCTCGCGGAACTCCCACGGCGAGGGCAGGTCGAGTGTGGAGAGCGCACCCGAGTGCAGTCGCGCGGAGAGCAGTTGCAGGAGTGCGCGCCGCTGCTGGGGGTGTGCACCGACCTGGGCGCGGCCGACAGCGACGGACAGCTGGCGGCGCATCCGGCGCGTCCGCCACCCGTCGCCGCGGTCCGCCAGGCAGGCGGCCAGGTCAACAGCACGGGCCGTCCACCGGTCGCGAGTGATCTGCTCCGCGGTACGGTCCCGGACGGCCAGGCCGAGGCGGGACAGCAGGCGTTCACGGAGTTCGCGGCCCACCATGGCGGCCAGCCCGTTCGAGGTGGCTTCGGGCTTGGCGTGCCGCAGGTCGACGTCCAGGGCCAGGTGCCAGAGGAGGGCGGCGAGCACGGGGCCGAGGATGGCTCGCACGGTGCCGCCCCAGAATCCTGACTCGCTGTACGCGGGGATGATCTGCACGCAGGTGATGCCCCAGACCAGCAGGCCGGGAGCACCGGGCGCCCCTTTGTCGCCGAGGAGGTTCGCCCGGGCCATGAGGACGCAGGCAAACAGGGCCAGCTCGGCGGCGGCGAACATCGCGGCCCGCTCGGTCGTGTCGGTCATGCCGAGACGGTTACCGGCGTACCGCCAGCTCGTGTCGCCGCTGTACGCGGTGCACGCGGCGGCGGCGAAACCGGCGACCAGGGCTGCGGCCGGGGGTGTCTGTGCGGCTCGGATGGCCCGGACCGCGGCCCACACCGCCGCGCCCACGAGGAGCGCAGCGGCGCAGGCGATGGCCGTGGCGGGCCACGGGTGGTCAACCACCCACCGGGGGGTGTGGATCACTTGCCCTCCTGAGCGAGGAGGGTGGTCAGCCGCCGGGCTTCGGCTCGGAGGATCGAGGCGTTCTCGACGAGGGCGTCGGCCATGGCGTCGAGACCGTGGGGGCCGGTGGGGTGGTACTCGCCATCGATCTCGACGTCGATGAACACGCCGCGGCCGGTGGCCCCTTCGGTGAAGGGCCGCTGCTCGAGGACGGTAGCCATCAGGCGGGTGGGGCCGCTGCTGGTAGGCACGGTGAGTTCGTTCTCGGGCCCGGTGTGGGTGATGTCGACGCGGGCGCCGCCCTCCTGGTGGTAGGCGCCGGTGCACCAGTGGGGGCAGGGGATGTTGACCGGGCCGTGGTCGCTGGTCTGCACCGTGACGGTGCGCGGCGCGGTCATCGGCCACTCTCTGGGTAGAGCATGGCGGTCAGGGCCTGCTCGAACGCGTCGAGGCGCTTGATGGAGCCGGCCGCAGCGTGGATCTCCATGCGGGCGGCGCGGGCGAGGTTGAGGAACTCCTGGTCGCGGGCGGCGGTCAGGCGTTCCGAGCGGGGCGGCGGGCTGTCGAGGACGCGCAGGAGGAGCTGGACGCTGGTCTGCAGGGCCGCGATGTCCTGCAGCAGGACGTCCATGTCGGCAGTGCCGAAGTCGACGGCCTTCGACTCGGCCAGGGATTGCCTGGCCAGGTCGACACTGTTCTGGTCGGCGGGGCCCAGCCCGCGGCCGCCGGTCACCGGTCGCCGCCGGCTGCGGCTTTGCGGAGCAGCAGGGCGTACTCGCCGCGGGAGAGGTCACGGTCGACGCGGGGGGCGCGCTGCAGTACGGCCTGTTCGGCGGCGTAGGCGCGTCCGGTGCCGTACCCGTACCGGTGGGCGGCGTATTCGAGGGCGAGGGAGAGGCGGGTGGCCTCGCGCATGGGGTCGGTGGGCCGCTCGTTGGTGAGGCGGGCGGCCAGGTGCAGGAGCAGGTTGGTGATGTCCTGCTCGGTGATGGCGTCACCGTTGCTGCGGTCGAGCTGGTCGCGGATGGCGTCGGCGGTGGCCCCGTAGAGGGGCTGGTTGATGGCGCTCATCGGGTCACCGACCGGGTGATGCTGCCGGTGACGCCGGCCGGAGTGGCGCGCACCGTGGTGGTGCGGCCATCGCGGCGGGTGATGGTGCCCACGGCGATCAGGCGCCGGTCGGGCTGGTCGCTGCGCGTGGCAGCGGGCATGGCAAACTCAGCCATAGCCGTTCCTCCTGGTCTCTTCAGGTGGTTCGGTTAGGCCCTTGGTCGGTGTTCCCGCACCGGCCTTGGGCCGTCTTCTGTTGTGGGGTGTAGCTACGCCTGCTTGTTCCGGTAGGCGTTGATGGCCCGGCTGATGCCGGCCCGAGTGACTCTGAGCTCTCTTGCTACCGCTGCCTGGCTTCCGAGTTCGGCTTCGCCGTCGATCAGGGCTTGCGCCCGTTCGTCGGTGGCTTCTCGGAATGCCTGCTGTGCGGCTTCTTGCTTCCGGACGGCTGCGTCATGGCGCTCTCTCCACGTAGTCACGTCCCTCCTAGTACCGGAAGCGGCCCGTGCCCCACAACTGTAAACAGGGGTGTTGACGGCTGTCAATAGGGGTGGCGACATCATGTTGCGGTCCTGGCGACCCGGGCCTGCGCCTCCCGCACGGTGCGGCAGACCGCAACGTAGTGCCGTATGCAGATCAGCACCTCGCCGTTCGGGTCGATGGCCTCGGCCGTACAGCGGTTACCGTGCCGGTTCGTCATCCGGCACGTCACGATGCGATCGGGCATGACTCCTCCGCTTCCTCGGCAGGGGTATCGCCAGTAGCGATCCCCTTCGCGTCCTCGTCAATGAGGGTCTTCAGGTCGGCCCAGGTGGCGGGCGGGAAGGCGCATTGGCACCAGGGGCAGGTCACGGTGGCGGCGCCGGGGTAGTAACGCAGGACGGCGCCGCAGATCACCCCGCTGGTGTCGATCGCCGGGCACTTCCCCAGGCGCCTGCCGACCTCGCCCGGAGCGCGCGGGTCGGTGATCGAACGGACCGAGTCCGCCAGCTGCTTGATGTCCGTGGCGAACGGCCCGGCGTCCGGCCAGCTGACCGCGATCCACGGCATGTGGCCGAGCAGTTCGGCCACACCCGCCCGCAGCCGGCCCTCGACGCCGAGCCCGGCGGCGGGCCGCGGCGCCATGCGGCGGTCGGTGCGGATGACCGACGTCCACCCCTCGACGACGCCGACGATGCCGCCAGGCCCGCGCAGGTCCAGAATCTCCTCCACCACCGGCAGGCCCGGGGGGCCGCCCTTCGCCGCTCGCCCCTCCCTGGCGCCCCCGGCGGGAGTGAGGTAGGGCAGCAGCCCGTCGTACAGGCCCGGCAAGGACTCCAGGTGCGCCCGCGTGCAGCTCACGCATCCGACACAGAGGTACCCGCCATCCTCGACCGGCGCCTGGCACAGCCCGCACTGGTTCACGCCCGCCCCCGCATGGCGAGGGCGTCGCGCCATTCCTCGGTGGCCCTGCGCTTCGCCTGACGGGCGAGGACGGCTTCCGCGGCGCGCAGGTCCCGGCGGGCGTCGACGTACTGGCCGAGGAAGTGGCCGATCAGCATGAGGGAGACGCCCAGGTTGGTGCCCAGCGTCAGCATGAGGAGTTCGTTGTCGGTCATGGTCAGCTCCTTCGTTACGCCGCAGGCCGGCTGAGGGCATCGGCGTCGGCTATGGACCGGGCGGCCTCCACAACGGCGGCTGCCTGCTCGGCGGTGTCGAAGGTGCCGAGGTGGGTGGTGATCCGATTCCGCTTGAGGGCGCCCTGGTACCGGCCGGACCTCGCCCGGTACACGCCGCGCGGCAACTCGCGTCCGGCGATTGCCCGGTTGAGGTTGGACTGGCTGGGGGTGACCAGCCGCAGGTTCTCTCGGCGGCAGTCGAGCCGGTTGCGGTTGATGTGGTCGACGATCAGGCGGTAGCCGGTGCCGCCGGGGACATCCATCAGCCAGCGGTGCAGCAGGACGACCGTCTGGCCGTTCCACATCTGTGCGTAACCGTGACTGCCGATGCTGAGGCGCCGGGGGCCGAGACGTTCGTGATCCTCAACGCTGAGCAGCACGGTGGCGAAGCCTTCGGGGTGGGACGCGGGCGCTTCGATGTAGGCGCGCATCAAAACGGGGCCTCTGTCGCGGCGGAGGCAGGGGGTACCGGTCCGGTATTGCCTGCGGGCTGGGCGCCGCCCCAGCCGCCGTCGTTGCTGGGCGCCGCAGCCTGGCGGCCACCGGCCGGGTTCTTGGTGACCTTGGCGGAGGCGCGGGCGAGGCTGACGCCGACTTCCTCGACGTCGATCTCGTACACGGTGCGCTTGACCTGCTCGCGGTCCTCGTAGGTCCGCTGCTTCAGCCGGCCCTGGACGATGACGCGCATGCCGCGGGTGAGGGTCTCGGCGGCGTTCTCGGCGGCCTGGCGCCACACCGAGCAGGTGAGGAACAGGCCGTCGCCGTCCTTCCACTCGTTGATGGTCTTGTCGAAGACCCTGGGGGTGGAGGCGACGCGGAACTTGGCGACGGCGGCGCCGGCCGGGGTGAAGCGGATCTCGGGGTCGTCGACCAAGTTGCCGACGATGGTGATCACGGTCTCGCCTGACATGGCGGACTCCTTCGGGTGACGACCGCCCTAACTGGGCTTAGGGCGGTCTGAGCTGGGTGGTTAACCTTCGGGGAGGCCGGGCCCGATATCAGCGGGCCCGGCCGGTTGCGTGCGGGTCAGGCGGGGTCCTCGTACAGCGCGCCGGTGAGGATGTCTTCTGCCATGGACGTGATGACGTCTCGGCGGGTGAGGGCTCCCTCCGCGGTGGGGGCGGGGTAGTCAGCGGGAAGGTCGCGTTCGACGGCGTCGACGACATCGGCGGTCTTGAAGGTGATGCCGGTGTGCGCTGCAAGACCGGCGACCTGTTCCACTGCCGTGTGGGTGCGGGCGATCAGGTCCATGGCGAGTGCCTGATGGTTCATAGCTCAGTGCTCCTTCGGGGGCGTAATGAGGGTTTCGGGGGTCTCCACACTGTGGAGAGGGGTGGTGGGGTCGGCCTGGCCGACGCCGTCGGGGGTTCCATCCGCCGAGTGGATGGATCCCTCATCAGCGGTGAGGGATCCGGACCCGTCATCAGTAGTGACGGGTGTTCCGTCGGACCTGCCGACGGAAAGGTTGCGGAGCTTGGCGGCGTGCCGGAGGGCGAGGCCGCGCTGGCGGGCGGCGGCGAGGGCGGTACGACGGCGCTTGGCTGCTTCGATGCGGGCGCGAGCAGCGGCTATCCGCTCGGCCACCACGTCGTCGACGTTCATGCGACGCGGCCGTGGCAGCGCTTGAAGCGGCGGCCCGAGCCGCAGGGGCAGGGGTCTTTGCGAGCCATCGCCTCGCTGACCAGTTGCTGTGCGGCCGACGTCATCTCTGTCGAGCACGGCTTGCAAAGGTGCCCGCTGATGCTGAGCGGACCGAGCGTGGTCATGTAGGGAAAGACGACCTCCGTCGGCCTGCCGCACCCGTCACAGTGGTTGTCCCAGCGGAACCCTTGGCGCTGGGCGTTCTGGTCGACCTTGGCGATGCACGCCGGCTGCATGCAGACCAGGGTGGGTGGGTCGCACGAGAGCAGGAGGGGCCGGATCTGCTGGGTGTGTTCGCACAGGCTGGTGACTCCGGCCCCGAGCGCGGCGATCATCATGCGCAGCCGGGGGCGGATCATCGCCTTACGGCGCGGCAGGTCTTCGGGCAGGACCCCGAGGAGCGCGTTGTCGCCGCGGGCAGCTGCGGTGGCGGCCATGGCGAAGGTCATGCCTCCCATGTCCCGTGTCGCCGCGTCGACCTGGTCGAGTGTGCTGACGGGCAGGGTCTGCTCGGCGAGGTGGTCGATGATCCGGTCGAGTTCGCCGACGGCGAGGAAGTTGCGGTCGGGCATTGGGTCGTCTCCTGTTTCGGTTGTGGTGACCTCGTCCTCGTCCCGGGCTGATGAACCAACCCCTCTTGTGTGACCTCGTCCTCGTCCCACCTAAAGAAGTGGGACGAGGGACGAGGTCTCACTCACTTCGTCCGGACGAGGTGGGGACGAGGTGGGGACGAGGTCATGCGGCTCGTTCTTCGGACTCGGGTTTCGTGGCGGTAGGGATGGAGTGGAGGGTGGCGTTCCGGGGGCCGGGACAAGCCGAGATCTGCCCGCTGTCCACCAGCTCGGCCACGGCGCGGCGGACATCGGCGGCCTTGCCGGTCACGCGGTCTTCGATGCCCTTGCCGGTGAGTGGCGTCCGCGCCTTGCCGACGGCGTCGAGCACCCTGCGCTTCAGGGCGTTCAGCCGCTTCTGCTCCTCGTCGTCCTGGCGCTCCTGCTCGTCGCGCTGGACCGGGGCGTACAGGTGGGCCTCGGCGAATTCGGCCGACTCGGACTTGACGACCAGGTCGGCGTACCAGTGCATGCCGCTCTGGTGCGGCAGCCCGTTCTTGCGGATCTGCGCGGGTCGGTCCTTTGCCACGCGGATGGTGGACTTCCCGGTGAGGCCGATGCCGAAGGGGCGCCGGTTCTCGAGGATGTACATGACGCCGTTGAGGCCGTTCAGCTTGTGGACGCCGCCGATGCTGTACCGGCCGCGGTTCTCGGCGGACTTGACGACGTGGTCGAGGGTGACGACTGCGGCTCCGGCGTTCATGAGGGGTCGGAGTAGGAGCCGGCCGAACTTGGCGATGTCGGTGTTGTCCTTGAGCTCCAGTCCGAAGAGGCTCATGCCCTCAGTGACGCCGTCGACGATGGCGAGCGTCGGGCTGGTCTCCAGGACCGCGGCCAGGTCGATGAGGTCGATGTCGCTGGGACTGTTCTCGGGCCGGACGTAATGGAAGAGCTCCAGGATGGTGCCGGGATGGGCGCCCAGGCAGAGAAGCCGGCCGACGACGCCGCCCGCATCGTCTTCGAAGTCGAGGTAGAGGACGTGGTTCCCGTCGTTGATCTCCTGCAGGCAGGCGATCAGGGCGAACCAGGTCTTGCCCGCTTCGGACTCGCTGGCGACGCTGTTCATCCGGCCTGGGTAGAACAGGCCGACGCCGTCGTCGCGACGGCCGACGGAGGGCTGCGGCGGGGAGTATGAGCCGTCGAGGACGCTGCGCAGGTCTTGGGCTCCCCATGTCCGTGGGGCGGTCTCCTTCGGCGGGTCGTCTTGCGCGGCGCCCCAGTCGTAGGGCGGCTCCTCGTCGCCCGGGCCGAAGTAGGCGTCCATGGACGCCTCGATGTCGGTGCTCAAGCCGCCCACGTCCTGTCGCTCGGGCGGGTTGCGGCACTGTCGAAGGAGTTGCGGGTCTCGGAGTCGGTCAGGCCGATGGCGGATGCGGCGTGCAGGAGCGCTGCCTCGGCTTCGCTCAGGTTGATGAGGTTCTGGGCGGCCAGCTCGTGGGCGCGGCACGCGGCGAAGAAGAAGGTGTGGTTGCGATTGCCCTCGCGGCCGTCCATGACGTGCTGGACCAGGTCCTCGATGGTCCACATCTTGCCGCCGCCGGGTCGGCCGGCGGCCCGGACTGAGGGGAAGGTGTGGCGGTGGGTAGTCGGACGGGGCTGCGGGATCGGGCGCTTCTCCTTGCGGGGCAGGAGGGGCGCGGGCCAGGCCGTGCTCGGCTTGTGGAAGATTCCTCCGGCCCACTGGTAGCGGTTGCCGGATGAGTGGACGGACGGGGCGAGCAGGATGTAGCCGTTGTGCTTGAAGTCGATGCCGGGGAACGGCTCGCCGGGAAGGTCGTATCCCGGTGAGAGGTACAGCATGTGGAGGCCGTTGCCGCCGGTGACCTGGTTGGTGGTGCCGGGCAGCACCCCGACGCGGTGCTCGAGGGCGCAGAGGGAGGCGTGGCCGCCGTTGCGAGGGTCCACGTCGAGGACGGCCCAGCCGTTGAGCTTGCAGGGCGCGCCGATGTTGGCGTCGGGCTCCTCTGTCCACCACCTGTGGACGAGCGTGGTGTCGGTGGTGGCGGCCCAGAAGCCGTGACAGGTGGGGATTCCGCACTGGCACTGCTCGGGCCGGTGAGGGATGTAGATGCTGCTGTGCTTGTCGCAGCGGGGGCAGTTGGCGTAGGGGGCCTTGCTGCGGCGGACCCTGAAGACCTTGATGCCGAGCGCGGCGTAGGCCAGTGCGGCGTCGCGGTGATTCTTCGGGATCTTCGTACCGACGTTCACGAACGGCTCTCTTCTGCGAGCTGGGTCTGGTGTCCGTGTCGGGCGGGCCGCCCCCCCAGTGGCGGCCCGCCGCAGATCACCCGGCTTCTCGCAGGCGTCCGGTCACTTCGTCGGCCATGGCGGTGATGGCGTCCTGCCAGCGGCGGGCGGCGGCGCGGACGCACATGGGGCTGGGCTGCTGCTCCAGGTCGGCGCGGATGCTGCCCAGCGTCACGTGGAACCGGGCCTGCTCCGCGGTGAGCGCGAGGTGCTGGGCGCCCTGCTCGTCGGGCGGTGCGATCACGTCGAGGTCGATCGGCTCTTCTACCGGCCACCGGCCGGGCTGCTGCTCGCTCATGCCGCCTTCTCCTCGCGGTTGCCGGGCTGGTGGAAGGCGACGCGGATCGCGGCGCGCTGGGTGTCTGAGAGCGGCGGCGCCGTGGCTACGAGTGCGTCGATGCGCTCCCAGTAGCCGGCGGGCCGGGCCGGGCGGCCGGCCGTCGCGGTGATCTGTGGGTCGGTCACTGGCTCGCCGCCCAGTCGGCGCGGGCCTGGACGAGCTGGGCGTGGACCTGGTCGAGCTGGTCGAGCTGCCCGCGGAGCTTGGCGATGACGTCGGCCAGCCCGTCGGGGTCGAGGTCCTGGATCCAGTGGTCCTCGATCACTTCGAGGTTGACGCAGGGCAGCTGTCGCTCGGCCACCTCGGAGTAGGGGTGTACGTCGATGACGCTGCGAAGGACGTCGCCGCCGGTGCTCTTGTCGTCCGCGAAGAACACCGGGAGCTCGACCCCGTCGTAGTACCGGTAGCAGGTGACGTCGGCCTTGAACTCGCCGCTTGCCAGGTCGTCCTTGTGGTCGCTTCCGCAGAGGGGGAACCGGCTGTGCGGTTCGAAGATCTCGGCGGGCGTGGCGCGCAGCAGGCCATCGGTCTCCATGGGGTGCTCGATGGCGTAGGCGAGGGCCTTGCGGAGGAACGCCTCCGTGTAGGCATCGCCCTGTCCTCGCGGGACCAGGTACAGCAGGCCACCGTCCTTGCGCTGGACGAGGGCGGCGCTGTCACAGACGTCGATGTCGACGGTGGTGACGCCGATGCCGAGCTCGGCGGCCCGGGCCAGCAGCGGCTGCCCGTCGGTGAGGGCGGTGGTGAGCACCGCAGGGGTGGCCGGAGTGAGCTGGCCGAGGTTCGACTGACGGTTGTCGGTGGCCTCTGAGATACTCATGGCGAGTGCTCGCTTTCTCTGCTGTCAGGCTGCGGAGGTGTGGTGCTCGCTCGATGCCGTTGGGGTTGCGCCCCCAGCGGCATCGCTGTTTGAGGCCCTAGCCGGCGCAGCCTGAGTGCTCGGCGCGTCGCCCGCCAGGACCTGCTCGATGCTGACGATCTCCGTGATCGGGCAGCCCAGGGCGTTACTGATCTTCTTCAGCGTTTCTGGCCGCGGTTCGCGGTGTCCGTTCTCAATACGGCTCAGTGCGGCACCGCTGATTCCCGCTATCGCGGCGAAGCGGTTCACGCCATGCCCGAGCTCGACCCGCCGACGGCGGATCAGGGGTCCGTTCGTCCTCATGGCCCATGACGCTACCCCTTCAGCACCTCGATGCCAAGCGTTGACACCAGAAACTCTGGCATCGGAGTGGACTCGAAGCCAGATTCGTTGGAGTCGTGACGTGGAAACGATGGACAGGAGCTCGGCTCGCTGCCAGAGTCGTAGCCTGTAGTCGTTGCCAATCAATGACAGGAGTGCCATGTCCTTCACCCGGGACCCTGCGGCTTGGAGCCGCTTGGGGGAGAAGATCCGTGAGGCGAGGGAGGTGCTCGGATATAGCCGGAAGAGGCTCAGTGAAGTCGCCGGCGTATCCGAGAAGAGCATTCAAGTCGCGGAAGAAGGCCGCACCCCTCGGGCCAGATGGCCGCAGTCCTTGACGCTCATCGAAGAGGGGCTCGGGTGGCTGCCCGGCAGCATGTTGAAAGTTCTCGACGGGGAGGACCCGCAGAGGGGGCTTACGCAGGTGCCGCTTTTCTCTGTGGGATCAGAGGGGGTGACGCGTGAACCCCCCCGATTGAGTGGCGGGGATATTGATCTGATTCAGTCGGGCTTCGTGGCGCAAGACATGTTCGTTCGGCAAATGAAGCGTCTTCGAAAAAGGCTCGGTCTGTCCCCGCAGGACCTCGTCGAGCGCGCTGTGGACCTTGGGGGAGATGTTGACGAGCAGTCCATCACTTACCTGGAGGATGGCCGACGCTCACCGAAGCCCGAAGAAGCCGACCTCTTGGCGAGGGCGCTCGGCACGACAGTGCAGGAGCTGCTCTATTCGGCCTTCGGGTCCGGTGTAGATCCTGCTTTGAAGGCCCCGCCAACTGAGGAGGAACTGGCAGCCGAGGCTAAGGCCATGGAGCGCAGGATCTACGACGCTGGCACTCAAGTGAATGCCGCCACCTCGGCCGCTGCCGACGCTCGGCTGAGGGCCGCAGCGGCACAACAAGCCGCCGCCGTCGCCGAAGCTGAAATGAGAACGTGCATGGCAAAGCAGCGAGAATTGGAGACGCAGTATTACTATTTGCTCGGCCGCATTGATGCGCTAAGGGCGGCCAAAGGGGAGCAGGAAATCATGGAGATGCGGGTCGAGTATCGGGAAGGGCGCGCTTCCACTCAGTCTTGATCGCGTCGTAGTCGAAGTACCCCCCGTCGGGCATGCGGCCGCGGCGTGCCGGGAGGATCGTCACGTCGAGCAGGGACCGCAGCACTGCGCGGCGCTGATCCAATCCGAGCGCCTTCCACGCCGCGCCCACGTCCGGTGCACCAACCAGGCCAGCCAGCGGGTCCTTCGTCGCCGCCCGCGCCAGCTGCCGAGTGACGCCCTCCAGCTGGGCACGCGCCGTGGTCGACGCCTCGGTGAACTCGGCCATGCCGATCTGCCCGGAGCCGAACAGGTTCGCCGTGGTCCGCAGGCGCTGGTTGATCTCTTCGCTCTCACGCTGCAGAGCGGCCACGTCGACGTCGTCCGGCCCCGGGGCCAGCAGCTCGGCGGCGTCGTCCCGGGAGAGGCGGCTCACGATCAGGTCCTCGACGTACTGGTCCACCTTGTCGGCGCGCCGGCCGCCGCCGTGCTGTGTGGGGCACCGGTAGCTGGGGTGCTTCGCTCCGCCGGACCGGGTGCAGACCTGAGTCTTGGTGCACCCGGGGACGCCGCACTGGTAGATGAGTGAGCCGAACCACTTCGGGGTGCTGCCCGGGCTCGTCCGCCGGGTCGGGTCTTTCAGGACCGCGACGACCCCCCGGAAGCGGGCCTCGTCAATGATCGGCTCCCACTCGCCCTTGCCGACCTCTTCGCCCCGGTAGACAGCGATGCCCGCGTTCCTGGGGCGCAGCAGCATGTCCCGCGCTTCGACCGTCCCGACCGGGTTCCCGCGCGTGGTCGTGAACCCCTTGTCGGCGAGCCACGCCACCCAGCCCCGCACGGATCCGCCCGAGAGGAGCATGTCCGTACCCGTCTCGATCGCCGCCGCCTCTTCGGGCACGAGCTTGGTCATGTCCAGGACGGGCACCTCGATTTCCTCGCCCGTCTTCCGGTCGGTCGCCATCCGCGTCTCGCCGGTCGGCAGGCCCCACCCGAACGGGCGAATGCCGCCGCCCCATTCGCCGGCCTTCGCCTTCTGCTGCCGGGCCCGGGCGACACGCTCGGCCTTGTGCTCGGATTCGTGCCGAGCGACGGCGCCCAGGATGCGCGCGGTCATGCGGCCGGAAGGCGTGGACAGGTCGATCGGACCGGCCTGGCAGGTGTGGGTATTGATGCCTCGGCGCTCGGAGAGGTCGATGTACTCCTCGAGCTCTGTGGGGGAGCGGTGCAGCCGGTCGGTGTGCCAGGCGATCACGATGGTCGCGGTGCCGTCGTCGAGGTCGGCGAGCATGCGCCGGTAGTCCGGCCGCGGCTTACCGCTGTACGCCGACAGGTCGTTGTCGATGTACGTCTCGACGACGTCCCAGCCGTTCCGTTCGGCGAGCGCTTCGCAATCTTCGCGCTGGCGGTCGACGCCGAGGTGGGCGCCGGTACGGTCCTGGCTGATGCGGACGTAGATCACTGCGCGCGCGTGTTGCCCGGAGAGGGTGGGGGCGCTCACCACTTTTCGCCCACGATGGCCACCGCGTAAGCCCAGAGCCAGGAGTTTCCGTCCACGTAGAGACGGTGGTAGGCGAACGCATCGGAGGATGCGTCACCGCGGAGGCGCTCCAGCGGAATCCCCGGCATCTGCACCTCGAACTCTTGGCCATCGTCCAGGACTACGGCGAACGCGAATCGGCCCTCGCCGTGGTCCTTGGCCGGTGTGCGCTCGCAGCGTGTGACCGTGCATGGCTCGTTGGCCAGGTCGTCGACGAAGGCTGCCATGTTGGCTGTGGCCACTTCCTCGGTCGCGAGGGGCAGCGGTTCGGTACCTGGGTTCATGTGCATGCCCCGAGTCTGACGCAATAGAGGCGCTTCTGTCACAGGTTCGGGAA
>NZ_BAAAUD010000108.1:0-25046 GCF_039533765.1 Streptomyces enissocaesilis
CCCCCCACGTCACGCTCAGCCCCCGATTTCCCAACAGTGTCGATCAATCCGGGGGCGGCGGCCCTTTCACCGGCGCGTCGGCGCGGGAGCGGCTACGCCCCGAGCAGCTTGCGCACCCGGTCCGCCCCCACCGCGAGCAGCAGCGTGGGCAGTCGCGGCCCGGTGTCCCGCCCGACCAGCAGCTGGTAGAGCAGGGCGAAGAACGACCGCTGCGCGACCTTCAGCTCCGGCGTCGGCTTCGCGTCCGGCTCCAGCCCCGCCATCACCTTCGGCACGCCGTAGACGAGCGTCGTGAGCCCGTCCAGCGACCAGTGCGAGTCGAGCCCGTCGACGAGCAGCCGCAGCGACTCCCGTCCGGCCTCGTCCAGCGAGCCCAGGATCTCCGCGTCCGGCTCACCGCGCACGACCGTGCGCTGCTCGGCCGGCACCTGGGTGGTGATCCAGTTCTCGGCCCGGTCGAACCGCGGCCGCACCTCGTCCAGCGACGTGACCGGGTGCTCCGGGTCCAGCTCGCTCAGGATGCGCAGCGCCTGGTCCTCGTGCCCGGCGGTGATGTCGGCCACCGAGGCGAGCGTCCGGTACGGCAGCGGGCGCGGCGTCCGCGGCAGCTCACCGGCGGCCGTCCTGGTCGCACGCGAGTGGGCCGCCGCGTCGGCCGGCAGGACCGTCCCCTCGGCGACCTTCTTCTCCAGCGAGTCCCACTCGTCGTAGAGCCGCTGGATCTCCTGGTCGAAGGCGATCTTGAAGGACTGGTTGGGCCGGCGGCGCGCGTAGAGCCACCTGAGCAGCGGCGCTTCCATGATCTTCAGCGCGTCCGCGGGCGTCGGCACGCCGCCCTTGCTGCTGGACATCTTGGCCATGCCACTGATACCGACAAAGGCGTACATCGGCCCGATCGGCTGCACTCCGCCGAACACCTCGCGCACGATCTGCCCGCCCACCACGAACGACGACCCCGGCGACGAGTGGTCGACACCGCTCGGCTCGAAGATCACGCCTTCGTACGCCCAGCGCATCGGCCAGTCGACCTTCCAGACCAGCTTGCCGCCGTTGAACTCGCTCAGCAGCACGGTTTCGGAGTGCCCGCAGGCGCACGCGTACGACAGAGCGGTGCTCTCGTCGTCGTACGCCGTCACCGTGGTGAGGTCCTTGCCGCACACCGTGCAGTACGGCTTGTACGGGAAGTACCCCGCGCCGCCGCCACTGCCGTCGTCCTCGTTCGCCGCCCCGGATCCCTCGGCGGCCTCCAGCTCGGCCTCGTCGACCGGCTTCTGGCCCTGCTTCTGCCCCTGCTTCTTTGCCTGCTGCCCGGGGTCCTTCTTCGTCCGGTACCGGTCGAGCACGGCGTCGATGTCGGCCCGGTGCTTCATCGCGTGCAGGATCTGCTCGCGGTAGGCCCCGCTCGTGTACTGCTCGGTCTGGCTGATCCCGTCGTACTCGACACCGAGCTCGGCGAGCGCCTCGGTCATGGCGGCCTTGAAGTGCTCGGCCCAGTTCGGGTACGCCGACCCGGCCGGCGCGGGCACCGACGTCAGCGGCTTGCCGATGTGCTCGGCCCACGACTCGTCGACCCCCGCGACGCCCGCCGGAACCTTGCGGTACCGGTCGTAGTCGTCCCACGAGATGAGGTGCCGGACCTCGTACCCGCGCCGCCGGATCTCGTCCGCGACCAGGTGCGGGGTCATGACCTCGCGCAGGTTGCCCAGGTGGATCGGCCCGGAGGGGGAGAGGCCGGACGCGACGACGACCACCGGAGCGGCAGCACCATCGTGTTTCGCCCCAGGGGCACGTCGCTCCGACTCGGCGATGACCTCGTCCGCGAACCGGGAGACCCAGTCGGTCTCTGTGCTGCTCTGAGCCACGATCGGCACGTCCTTCTTCCTCGATAGCTGGCACAGCCATTCTCCCAGACGGAGCGACTCCGTCCGAGGCTGCCTTTAGTACGAGAGGACCGCCCCCCGCCCCACATGAAATACTCGTCTGCACATTCCACTTTCCTCTCGACAGGAACGGCAGCTCATGGCCTCGGTCCATTCCCTCGCTTCGACCGTCAACCAGCGCGTCGCGGACGCCCTCTCGGCAGCCCTGCCGGAGGCCGGCGCCGCCGACCCGCTGCTGCGACGGAGCGACCGGGCCGACTTCCAGGCGAACGGCATCCTCGCGCTCGCCAAGAAGGCCAAGGCCGACCCGCGCGAGCTGGCCACGCGGGTCGTCGCCGGGCTGCCTGCCGACGGCGACGACCTGATCAAGGAGATCGAGGTCTCCGGCCCCGGCTTCCTGAACATCACGGTCGCCGACCGGGCGATCATCGAGACCCTCGCGGCCCGCGCCGCCGACGACCGTCTCGGCGTGCCGTCGGCCGGGAAGCCGGGCACGACCGTCATCGACTACGCGCAGCCGAACGTCGCCAAGGAGATGCACGTCGGGCACCTGCGCTCCGCCGTGATCGGCGCGGCGATGGTCGAGATCCTCGAATTCACCGGTGAGAAGGTCGTACGCCGCCACCACATCGGCGACTGGGGCACCCAGTTCGGCATGCTCATCCAGTACCTGACCGAGCACCCTCACGAGCTGGACCACCAGCACGGCGGCCCGGAGGAGGGCGAGGCGGCGATGTCGTCCCTCAACCGCCTCTACAAGGCGTCGCGCGTGCTCTTCGACTCCGACGAGGACTTCAAGGCGCGCTCCCGGGACCGCGTGGTCGCCCTCCAGGCCGGCGACCCGGAGACCCTCGCCCTGTGGCAGCGCTTCGTCGACGAGTCGAAGATCTACTTCTACTCGGTCTTCGACAAGCTCGACATGGAGATCCACGACGAGGACGTCGTCGGCGAGTCCGGCTACAACGCCATGCTCGAAGAGACCTGCCAGATCCTGGAGGACTCGGGCGTGGCGATCCGTTCCGACGGCGCGCTGTGCGTCTTCTTCGAGGACGTGAAGGGCCCGGACGGCAAGCCGTCCCCGCTGATCGTGAAGAAGTCGAACGGCGGCTACGGCTACGCCGCCACCGACCTCTCCGCCATCCGCGACCGCGTCCGGAACCTCGGCGCGAGCACCCTGCTGTACGTCGTGGACGCCCGCCAGTCCCTCCACTTCAAGATGGTCTTCGAGACCGCCCGCCGGGCCGGCTGGCTCAATGACGACGTGCAGGCGGTCCAGCTCGCCTTCGGCACGGTCCTCGGCAAGGACGGCAAGCCGTTCAAGACGCGTGAGGGCGAGACGGTCCGGCTCGTCGACCTCCTCGACGAGGCGATCGAGCGTGCGTCGGCCGTCGTGCGCGAGAAGGCCCAGGACCTGACCGAGGAGGAGATCGCCGAGCGCGGCACGCAGGTCGGCATCGGCGCGGTGAAGTACGCCGACCTCTCCACCTCCGCGTCCCGCGACTACAAGTTCGACCTGGACCAGATGGTGTCGCTGAACGGCGACACGTCGGTGTACCTCCAGTACGCGTACGCCCGTATCCAGTCGATCCTGCGCAAGGCGGGCGACGTGAAGCCGGCCGCCCACCCGGAGCTCGAACTCGCCGACGCCGAGCGGGCGCTGGGTCTGCACCTGGACCGGTTCGCGGAGAGCCTGGCCGAGGCGGCGTCGGCGTACGAGCCGCACAAGCTGGCGGCGTACCTCTACCAGCTGGCCTCGCACTACACGACGTTCTACTCGGAGTGCCCGGTCCTGAAGGCGCAGTCCCCGGACCAGGTCGAGAACCGCCTCTTCCTCTGCGACCTGACCGCCCGCACGCTCCACCGGGGCATGGCCCTGCTCGGCATCCGCACGCCCGAGCGCCTCTGATCACACGACGCGGAGATGCCCCCCACCGGACGAACCCGGTGGGGGGCGTCTCCGCTTCCGGCCCCTCTGGCCATCCGCGCTTCCGGTCCCTCTCCGCTTCCGGTCACGGAGTCAGCGGATACGACGGCCGCCCGGCGGCCTCGTCGATCTCACCGTGCGCCTTCCCCAGCAGCTGTGACGCGAGGTCCATGAGCGCACGCGCCCCCGCGACCTCCTCGCCGACCCGCAGCTGCTCGGCGTCGGTCGGGTGCCGTTTGGCGTACCCGTGGGCCCGCAGCTCCACGCCGTCGCCGAGCCGCACCATCGCGGCCGCCCTGGTCCTGCCGTCGTGCTCCTCGAACTCCATCTCGATGTGCCATCCGACGAGTGTGTGCATGGCCGCTCACCTCCAGCAGTTCCCTTCCCCCTTCCCTTCCAGGGTGCGCCGCCGGACCGCTGATCACCACTCCCCACTTACCAGAAGGTGCGTACCTGACTTATTAGTCGGTACTTGTCGCCAACTCAGCGCCCGGCGAGGATCGAAGGGCCCCGGAAACACCGGAAACCCCACTCAGGAGCCCCGATGTCCCAGCCCCCTCCCCTGCCTCCCGTGTCCGTCCTCGGCCTCGGCATGATGGGCGGTGCCCTGGCCGCCGCCCTCCTGAGGGCCGGCCATCCGGTCACCGTCTGGAACCGCTCCGCCGCCAAGACCGGCCCCCTGGTCGCGCAGGGAGCGACCCCCGCCGGGACGGTCACCGACGCCGTGGCGGCGAGCCCGCTGGTGATCGTCTGCTTCACCACCAACGACGACGTCACCGAGGCCCTCGCCGGCGTCGACCTCACCGGCAGGACCCTGGTCAACCTCACCAACGGCACCCCGGCCCAGGCCCGCGACCTCGCCGCCCGAGCCGGGAAGCAGGGCGCCGCGTACATCGACGGCGGGATCATGGCGGTCCCGCAGATGATCGCGACCCCGGCGGCGTACATCCTCTACAGCGGCGACGAGCGGGCGTACGAGACCCACCGGCCCACCCTGGCCGCCCTCGGCGGCACCCGGTGGACCGGTACCGACCCGGGCCGCGCGGCCCTTCACGACCTGTCGCTCCTCACCGGCATGTACGGCATGGTGATCGGCGTGGCGCAGGCATTCGCCCTGATCCGTACGGAGAACGTCACGGCCACCGAGTTCGCCGAGCCGCTGCACGCCTGGGTCTCGGCGATGCTGAGCGGACTGATCCCGGAGATGGCCACGGCCGTCGACTCCGGGCAGCACCTCACTGACGTCTCCAGCCTCGGCATCAACCAGGCGGCTTTCCGGAACTTCCTCACCACGTACGACGACCAGGGCGTCAGCCCCGAACTCTTCGTCCCCTTCCAGAAGCTCCTGGACCGCTCGGTGGAGGAGGGCCACGCGGCGGACGGCCTCTCCCGCCTGGCCGACCTGCTCAAGAAGTGACGTCCACCGGTCCGAACTCGCACCACACGTTCTTCCCGGGCTCGCGCTCACCGACTCCCCACGTGTCGGCGAGCGCCGCGACGAGCAACAGACCCCGCCCGGACTCCCCGTCCGGCTCGCGCACGCGGGGCAGCCCGTCCCCGCTGTCGTGCACCTCGATACGCAGCACCCCTCCCCCGTACCGCCACAGGCGCAGCCGGTACCCCCGCCCCGGCGGAACGCCGTGCACCAGCGCGTTGGTCGCCAGTTCGCTCACGCACAGCAATACGTCGTCCACGCGTGCGTCCATGCCCCAGTCGGCCAGAGCCCGGCGTGCGAACTCCCTGGCGGCGGACACGGAACGCCGGTCCCGGCGGTAGAACCTCTCGCGCAGCAACAGCAGTTGTTTTGTCTCGTTCACGGGACGAGGGTTGCGGAGAGTGACTAGCGTGGAGCACTGAGCCAGCCCGTACAGATTTCTTGTACGGGTTCGCACGGGGTCAGGCACGGGCAGGTGTGGGGAGTTGGACGGCATGAGCCCCAGGAAGCGTCCGAAGAAGAACGCGTCGGCGATGAAGATGCTGGGAGCCCAGCTGGCGGCGTTCCGCCGGGCGGCGGGCTACACCCAGCGCTCACTCGGTGAGCGCATCGGCGCCGACGAGGAGACGATCGCCTCGATCGAGCAGGGCAGACGGGCACTGAAGGCGGACCTGGCCGAAATGCTCGACGAGCTGCTCGACACGAAGGGCGCGCTGTCCGCAGGCGTGGAGAACCTTCCCGAAGTCGACCTGTTCCCGCTGTGGGCCGAGGAGTTCATGGACCACGAGCGTGAGGCGATCGCGCTGTCCGCGTATCAGAATCAGGTTCTGCCTGGTCTCGTTCAGACAGAGGCATACGCACGCACTGTCTTCCGCAACCGTGTACCGGCCTACGACGAGGACGAGATCGAAACGTTCACGGCCGCTCGTATAGAGCGCCAGCAAATCCTGCACCGCCGAGTCCCGCCGACGGTCAGCTACGTTGTCTGGGAACCCGTACTCCGACTCCCTGTCGGCGGCCGCCAAGTCCACATCGAGCAACTGCGCCACCTGCGCGCGCGCTCCGAACTACCAGGACTGTCCATCCAGTTCCTGCCACTGAACCGCACGTCCCACGCCGGTCTCAACGGTCCCTTCGTCCTGATGGAGACCCCTGACCACCAGCACCTCGCCTACGCCGAGACACAACGCGGCAGCCAGTGGGTAGCCGACCCCGACGAGGTATCCATCCTGGCCCGCAAATATGCGATGCTGCGAGCACAGGCCCTCACCCCCGAAGTCTCCCAGGGCCTGTTGAACCGTCTGCTGGGAGAGCAATGAGCACCGCACTGCACTGGTTCAAGTCGACCTACAGCGGCGACGAGGGCGGCGACTGCCTCGAAGTCGCCTACACCTGGCGCAAGTCCAGCCACAGCGGCAGCGAGGGCGGAAACTGCGTGGAAATCGCCACCTGCCCCACCGCCGTCCACATCCGCGACTCCAAGGTCCCCGACGGCCCGGCCCTCACCCTCGCCCCCACCGCCTGGTCCCACTTCGCGACGTACGCAGCCACCGCACAGGAGCGCTGAGCCCGCTGAGCCAACGGACCGCGTGCCGGTACGCGGTCCGCACCCCGGCCTCGGCGGGGGGTGCGGCAGTGGAGTCAGCCACCACTGCGGCACCCCCCTTCCCCCCGGGGGACTACTCCTGACTCACGCCCGCCGCCCGGACGCGGCGGAAGCGGACGACGGTCCCGTCGTCGCTCCAGCGCTCCAGCCCGGCCTTCTCCAGCACACGGACCGAGGCCGGGTTCGCCGACTCCACGCCCGCGTGGACCGTGCGGACGCCGGGTGCCGCGGACAGGGCGTACTCCACGAGGGCCCGGGTGGCCTCCGAGGCGTAACCACGGCCGCGCCGGGACTCGACGATGCCGTAGCCGACCTCGATGGAGCCGTCGCTGGGCGGCCAGAACAACCCGATGGAACCGACCACCAGACCACCGGCCCGCTCGATGATCTTCCGGTGGCCGTACTCATTCAGGCCCTCGGGGTGCTCGGCGAGGAAACCCGCGATGACACGGTCGCCTTCGGCGGGGAAGTCTTCCGCCCAGTCCGCCAGGCGGGTGTCACAGCGGACGGCGGCGAGTTCGTCGGGGGACCACGGCCGCAGTACGAGGCGGTCGGTGATCAGATCGGTACCGGTCAGGGAGAAAGAAGACACGCGACACTCCTGGTCGTCGTCAGGGGCGACCGGACCGCTCCACTACCCTCGCGCGGCCCGGACAAGGACACGCTGATGAAGCGCCTGGCGGGACATATTCATCAACCTCCCTCGTCGCAGCGGCAGTTACGGGTCTCGCGCGTGGACGGATCGTACCAAGGGGGCGGAAGCGGCCGGCGCCGCCGACCGCTTCGCCGCCCTCCAGCGGTTACTGCTCCCGGCCGAGCCGCTGGGCGACCTCGGTGGCCCAGTACGTGAGGATCATGTTCGCGCCGGCGCGCTTGATGCCCGTCAGCGACTCCATGATCGCCTTGTCCCGGTCGATCCAGCCGCGCTCGGCCGCCGCCTCGATCATCGCGTACTCCCCACTGATCTGGTACGCCGCGACCGGCACGTCCACGGCCTCCGCGACCTTCGCCAGAACGTCCAGGTAGGGCCCGGCCGGCTTGACCATCACCATGTCGGCGCCCTCCTCCAGGTCCAGCGCCAGCTCCCGCAGGGACTCGCGCACATTGGCCGGGTCCTGCTGGTACGTCTTGCGGTCGCCGCGCAGCGAGGAACCGACGGCCTCCCGGAAGGGGCCGTAGAAGGCGGACGAGTACTTCGCCGTGTAGGCGAGGATGGAGACGTCCTCCTTGCCGATGGTGTCCAGCGCGTCACGGACGACACCGACCTGGCCGTCCATCATGCCGCTGGGGCCCACCACGTGCGCGCCCGCGTCCGCCTGGACCTGCGCCATCTCGGCGTACCGCTCCAGCGTCGCGTCGTTGTCGACGCGGCCGTCCGCGTCCAGGACGCCGCAGTGCCCGTGGTCGGTGTACTCGTCCAGGCAGAGGTCGGACATGATCACGAGGTCGTCGCCGACCTCGGCCCGCACCTCGCGCAGCGCGACCTGGAGAATCCCGTCCGGGTCGGTACCGGCCGTCCCGGCGGCGTCCTTCTTCTCGTCCTCGGGCACGCCGAACAGCATGATCCCCGCGACACCCGCCTCGACGGCTTCGACGGCCGCCTTGCGCAGCGTCTCCAGGGTGTGCTGCCGGACGCCCGGCATGGCAGAGATGGCCACGGGCTCGCTGATGCCTTCCCGCACGAACGCCGGGAGGATCAGATCGGCGGGGTGCAGCCGATGCTCGGCGACCATGCGGCGCATGGCGGGGGTGGTGCGCAACCGACGGGGCCGGGCCCCGGGAAAGGATCCATACACAGTCATGCCGACCACGCTACGCCGCCGCCCCGCCCCCTTTTACCGTCACCCCGTCGGCACCGTCCGGCACACCCAGCCCGTCCGGCATTTGAGGACCGGGGCCTGGGGCGGAGCCCCAATTACGGGAAGGGGCGAGCAGGGGAAAGCGCCGCAGGCAACCCGCACCGCACCCCCACCCGCCGCCCCACGCCGCCTAAGTGGTCCGCCGCCGCCGGGACCCCGGCCGCCGCTCACTCGGCCGCGTCACGTGCTCGCCCGCAGCGATCGCCGCCCCGCGCCGCTGCGCACCGAAGTCGGCCAGCGCCTCGGCCAGCTTGTGCACCGAGGGCTCCGGCGACAGGACGTCGACCCGCAGCCCGTGCTCCTCCGCCGTCTTGGCGGTGGCGGGACCGATGCACGCGATCACGGTCACGTTGTGCGGCTTGCCGGCGATGCCGACCAGATTCCGCACCGTGCTCGACGAGGTGAACAGCACCGCGTCGAACCCGCCGCCCTTGATCGCCTCACGCGTGTCCGCCGGCGGCGGCGACGCCCGCACGGTCCGGTACGCCGTGACGTCGTCGACCTCCCACCCGAGCTCGATCAGCCCGGCGACCAGCGTCTCCGTCGCGATGTCGGCCCGCGGCAGGAAGACCCGGTCGATCGGGTCGAAGACCGGGTCGTACGGCGGCCAGTCCTCCAGCAGCCCGGCCGCCGACTGCTCCCCGCTCGGCACGAGGTCCGGCTTCACACCGAACTCGACCAGCGAGGCGGCCGTCTGCTCGCCCACCGCGGCGACCTTGATCCCCGCGAAGGCGCGGGCGTCGAGCCCGTACTCCTCGAACTTCTCCCGGACGGCCTTCACCGCGTTCACCGACGTGAAGGCGATCCACTCGTACCGCCCCGTGACGAGCCCCTTGACCGCCCGCTCCATCTGCTGCGGGGTGCGCGGCGGCTCGACGGCGATGGTCGGCACCTCGTGCGGCACGGCACCGTAGGACCGCAGCTGGTCGGAGAGCGACGCCGCCTGCTCCTTCGTACGCGGAACCAGCACCCGCCACCCGAACAGCGGCTTCGACTCGAACCACGACAGCTGCTCGCGCTGAGCAGCGGCGCTGCGCTCGCCGACCACGGCTATGACGGGCTGGTGGCCCTCGGGCGAAGGCAGCACCTTCGCCTGCTTCAGGATCTGGGCGACCGTGCCGAGCGTCGCGTTCCAGGTGCGCTGCCTGGTCGTCGTACCGGCCACGGTCACCGACATCGGCGTATCGGGCTTGCGCCCCGCCGAAACCAGCTCGGCCGCGGCCGCGGCCACCGAATCCAGCGTCGTGGAGACGACGGCCGTGGCGTCGCTGGAACCGATTTCGGCCCAGCATCTGTCGTCGGCGGTGCGCGCGTCCACGAAGCGCACATCGGCGCCCCGCCCGTCGCGCAGCGGCACACCGGCATACGCGGCCACGCCGACGCCCGACGCGACGCCGGGCACGACCTCGAAGGGGATGCCCTCGGCGGCGCAGGCGAGCATCTCCTCGCCCGCGTTGCCGTCGAGGCCGGGGTCGCCGGAGATCGCACGCACGACCCGCCTGCCGCCCCGCGCGGCCTCCATGACAAGATTGGCCGCGTCCCTGATCGCGGGGATGCCGGCGGCTGTTGACGCATCGTCAACCACCGTCAGCTGAGGCGTGCTTACGCCCGCCTTCGCATGGGTGCGTACGACGTCGAGCACGTGCGGCTCGGCGATCAGCACGTCCGCGTTCGCGAGCGCCTCGACGGCGCGCAGCGTCAGCAGACCGGGATCACCGGGTCCGGCGCCGAGGAAGGTGACGTGCCCCGACGCGGAGAACGCCGAAGGTACAGAGGCAGAGGTGGTGGGGCTCATTGTGCTCGCTCCCCCATAAGACCGGCCGCACCCTTCGCGAGCATCTCGGCGGCGAGTCCGCGACCGAGAGACATGGCGTCGTTGTGCGACGTGGGTACGGGACCGGTAGTGGACAGCTGCACCAGCTCGGAGCCGTCGGTCGAACCGACGACGCCGCGCAGGCGCATTTCGTTGACAACCTGCCCGTCGGCCAGCAGGTCGGCCAGTGCACCCACAGGTGCGCTGCAACCGGCCTCCAGGGCGGCGAGCAGGGATCGCTCGGCGGTCACGGCGACCCGCGTGTACGGGTCGTCGAGCTCGGCGAGCGCGGCAGCGAGTTCGACGCGCGTGGCGGCGCACTCGACTGCCAGGGCCCCCTGGCCGGGGGCGGGCAGGACCAGGTCGACCGACAGGAACTCGGTCACCTCGTCGATCCTGCCGATGCGGTTGAGGCCGGCGGCGGCCAGAACCACCGCATCCAGTTCCCCGCTCCGTACATATCCGACACGAGTGTCGATGTTCCCGCGAATCGGCACGGTCTCGATGTCGAGGCCGTGACTGCGCGCGTACGCGTTGAGCTGCGCCATGCGGCGCGGCGATCCGGTGCCCACGCGGGACCCGGCCGGCAGCTGCGCGAAGGTCAGTCCGTCGCGCGCGACCAGCACGTCACGCGGGTCCTCGCGCTGCGGCACGGCGGCCAGCGTCAGATCGTCCGGCTGGGCGGTCGGCAGATCCTTGAGCGAGTGGACCGCGAAGTCCACCTCGCCCCTCAGCAGCGCGTCGCGCAGTGCGGTGACGAAGACGCCCGTACCGCCGATCTGCGCGAGCTGCTCGCGCGAGACGTCTCCGTACGTGGTGATCTCCACCAGCTCGACGGGGCGTCCCGTGATCTGACGCACCGCCTCGGCGACGTGTCCGGACTGGGCCATCGCGAGCTTGCTGCGCCTGGTCCCCAGCTTCAAGGCATTGGTCGTCATGCCCGTCCTCTATTCCCACCGTCGGGGGTGTCGTTCAGGTCGGCCCTGCTGACGGCGGCGACCGTCTGGGGGTCGAGATCGAAGAGTTCGCGCAGCGCGTCCGCGTACCCGGCGCCACCGGGCTCGCTGGCGAGCTGCTTGACCCGCACGGTGGGTGCGTGCAGGAGCTTGTCGACGACGCGGCGCACGGTCTGCGTGATCTCCGCGCGCTGCTTGTCGTCCAGTCCGGGAAGCCGGCCCTCCAGCCGGGCGACCTCGTTGGTGACCACGTCGGCGGCCATGCTGCGCAGGGCCACGACGGTCGGTGTGATCTGCGCGGCCCGCTGGGCGGCGCCGAAGGCCGCGACCTCGTCGGACACGATGGTCCGCACCTGGTCCACGTCGGCGGCCATGGGCGCGTCGGCGGAGGCCTCGGCCAGCGACTCGATGTCCACGAGCCGTACGCCGTCGAGCCGGTGCACGGCCGCGTCGATGTCACGCGGCATGGCGAGGTCGAGCAGCGCGAGCCGCACCGGCCCGCCGCGCACGCCGGCCCGCTCGCGCGGCCGCCCCTGGGCGACGGCGAGAGCGTTGTCGGCCCAGGCGCCGTGCTGTTCCATGGAGCCGGCCGGCCCGGCGTCGCCGGCCTGCCGGGCGGCGGGCACGACGACGGTCCCGTCCGGCACGGGGCAGCCCGCGGCTGCACCCGTACCGCGTCCCCCCGAAGCCGTGGCGTGCTCCGCACCGGCCGCGCCGCCCACGGCCACCCCGAGTGCGGCGGCGACGTTCTCGGCCGTCAGGACCAGGCCCGTCGCGCCGGTGCAGGACACCACGACGTCGACTCGTGCCAGCTCGCGCGCCACCTCGCCCATCGGCACCGCGCGTGCGACGCCCCCGGCCTCGCCGAGGATCTCCGCCAGCCGCTGCGCGCGCGCCTGCGTCCGGTTCGCGACGACGACCTCCGCGACTCCGGTGCGTACGAGCGTCGCCGCCGCCAGGGAGGACATCGAGCCCGCGCCGATCACCAGCGCCCGCTTGCCCGCGGCCCACTCGGCGACCGGCTCACCGGCGGCGAGCTGTTCGAGCCCGAAGGTGACGAGCGACTGCCCGGCCCGGTCGATGCCGGTCTCGGAGTGCGCCCGCTTGCCGACGCGCAGGGCCTGCTGGAAGAGGTCGTTGAGGAGCCGGCCCGCGGTGTGGAGCTCCTGCCCCAGCGCGAGCGCGTCCTTGATCTGGCCGAGGATCTGCCCCTCGCCGACGACCATCGAGTCGAGCCCGCACGCCACCGACAGGAGGTGGTGGACGGCCCGGTCCTCGTAGTGCACGTAAAGATAAGGAGTGAGCTCTTCGAGCCCCACCCCGCTGTGCTGTGCGAGCAGCGTGGACAGCTCGGCGACACCCGCGTGGAACTTGTCCACGTCGGCGTACAGCTCGATGCGGTTGCAGGTCGCGAGTACGGCGGCCTCGACCGCCGGCTCCGAGGCGAGGGTGTCCTGGAGCAGCTTGGCCCGGGTATCGGCGGCCAGCGACGCGCGCTCCAGCACACTGACCGGAGCGCTGCGGTGGCTCAGCCCGACGACGAGGAGACTCATGCCGGCATCACCGCGGGGACGTCCCCGTCGGGTCCCTTCCGGTTCGTGGCCGCACCCCCGCGCAGGGGCGGCGGCGACACGTCGGCGCCCGCCCCGGCGGCTTCCTCGCCCGCCTTGCGCTGCTCGTGGAAGGCGAGGATCTGGAGTTCGATGGAGAGGTCGACCTTGCGTACGTCGACCCCTTCCGGCACCGAGAGGACGGTCGGCGCGAAGTTCAGGATCGAGGTGACGCCGGCGGCGATGAGCCGCTCGCTGACCTGCTGGGCAGCGCCCGCGGGGGTGGCGATCACCCCGATGGAGACGCCGTTGTCCTTGATGATCTTTTCGAGCTCGTCGGTGTGCTGCACGGGAATCCCGGCGACCGGCTTGCCCGCCATGGCGGGGTCGGCGTCTATGAGCGCGGCGACGCGGAACCCACGGGAGGCGAACCCGCCGTAGTTGGCGAGGGCGGCGCCCAGGTTTCCGATGCCGACGATGACGACCGGCCAGTCCTGGGTCAGTCCCAGCTCACGGGAGATCTGGTACACGAGGTACTCGACGTCGTATCCGACCCCACGTGTCCCGTAGGACCCGAGGTACGAGAAGTCCTTGCGCAGTTTCGCGGAGTTGACCCCGGCCGCGGCGGCCAGCTCCTCGGAGGAGACCGTGGGGACCGAGCGCTCGGAGAGCGCCGTCAGGGCGCGCAGATACAGCGGAAGGCGGGCGACGGTGGCCTCGGGAATGCCTCGGCTACGGGTCGCCGGTCGGTGAGTTCGGCCAGTTGCCACGGTGCTCCTGCGGGATGAGCGGGGCTGCAGGCGGCCGTATGTCCCAGGACCGCCCCGTCTCCAGCAGGCTATGCCTTTGTGAACGCGTGCACAAAGATGGTGTCCGTTTTGTCCGCCCAAAGTGACCGGGGTCACGCATACCGGCCGCTCGATCCCGGAACCACGGACCGCATGGACTCGTTGAAGGCCCGAAGGGGGCATAACCGCACACACTCCTCACGACCACGCCCCCGAGACCTCTCAAAACGCCCATGATGGTAGCCGTCTTCCGGTCAGCCGCCCAGCGCTTTGCGCAGCCTCCCGGCGTCCACCCGCCAGAAGGTGTGCTGCTCGCCGTCGACCAGGACGACCGGGATCTGCTCCCAGTACGCCCGGTTCAGCTCCTCGTCCCGCGTGATGTCCTTCTCCTCCCAGGGCACCCCGAGCTCCCCGCACACCTCACCGACCACTTCTCTCGCGTCGTCACAGAGGTGACAGCCGGGCTTGCCCACCAGCGTGACCAATCGCTCGCCGGGCTTCCTCTTCGTGTGCGCACGTCGCAGCAGGGGACTCATACCGCCATTCTGGCCCCGCCCGGCCGTGCCCCCGTCCCCCGGCGCCACACCGGCGCCCCGCAGAGTTCACTCCACCGCATCCCGCCAGGTCGGGAAGGACCGAACAGACTGGCTATGCTCACGGCATGGCCGCACTGGGATGGCTCACCCCCCGTAGGCGCTCCGCGACAGCACGGAGCGTGCTGGCGGGAGAGGCAGCAGCCGAGGCAGCACGCAAGACGTCGCAGGAGCTCGAGGAACTCGAAGGTCTCGGCACGACGCCGCCGGGCGCGCCCGAAGAACCCGCGTTCCCCGTCGTCGGAGACGACCGGGCCGCCGCCTTCTTCGATCTCGACAACACCGTGATGCAGGGCGCCGCGATCTTCCACTTCGGCCGCGGCCTGTACAAGCGGAAGTTCTTCCAGCGCCGGGAGCTGGCCCGCTTCGCCTGGCAGCAGGCATGGTTCCGGCTCGCCGGCGTCGAGGACCCCGAGCACATGCAGGACGCCCGCGAGAGCGCGCTGTCCATCGTCGAGGGCCACCGCGTCTCCGAATTGATGACCATCGGTGAGGAGATCTACGACGAGTACATGGCCGAGCGCATCTGGCCCGGCACCCGCGCCCTCGCCCAGGCCCACCTCGACGCGGGCCAGAAGGTATGGCTGGTCACCGCCGCGCCCATCGAGACGGCCACGATCATCGCCCGCCGCCTCGGCCTGACCGGCGCGCTGGGCACGGTCGCCGAGTCCGTCGACGGCGTTTATACGGGCAGGCTCGTCGGCGAGCCCCTGCACGGCCCCGCGAAAGCCGAGGCGGTCCGCGCCCTGGCCGCCGCCGAGGGCCTCGACCTGTCCCGCTGCGCGGCGTACAGCGACTCCCACAACGACATCCCGATGCTCTCGCTCGTCGGTCATCCGTACGCGATCAACCCCGACGCGAAGCTGCGCAAGTACGCCCGCGAACGCGAGTGGCGGCTGCGCGACTACCGCACCGGCCGCAAGGCCGCCAAGGTCGGCATCCCGGCGGCCGCCGGGGTCGGCGCCATCGCCGGCGGCACCGCGGCCGCGATGGCCCTGCACCGCCGCCGCCGCTGACGGCCCGCCGCGACGCGCGGGCCCCGGCAGACAATCCGGGGCTCCTACCCTCCCGATGCGCCCGCCAGTCCCGCCACCGCGACTCGGGCACAACGCATCCAGCAACCACGCAGATTACGAAGTGATCCGATCAGCAAATGATCACGACCTGCCACTCGAACCGTCGCGTAGACGCAACAGAAGCGACGGAATCGATGATTTTAGCAACTAGGTGTAGCGCTGCCTGTACGAAGCGTTATTCTCCTCAGACGCATACCGGACCTCACCCGTCAGCACGACGAGTGAACGGTCCCGCACTGAACGTGTTGGAAGCTCTGCCTCTGGGAGTCCCGTGTACCCACACGTCGGGGTTGACGCCTCGGGCCTGGCTACGCTGCGCGCAACGGTCGTGGACCGTTTGCGCGGCTTCGTCCCCACCGCGTACGCCGTCCCCGCCCTCGCCACCCCTGCACTTGTCGGCCCCTGCTACGCCCTGGCCGACGGCGGTGCGGCGGTCGCCAGACGCAGCCGCGGCGCCGGCTCGGGCACCGGCACGTCCACCGCCCGTCGGCCCAGCGCCGACAGCGACAGCGCACGCATGATGGACCTCGTCGAACGCGCTCAGGCCGGCGAGGCCGATGCGTTCGGCCGCCTCTACGACCAGTACAGCGACACGGTCTACCGGTACATCTACTACCGCGTCGGCGGAAAGGCGACCGCGGAAGACCTGACCAGTGAGACGTTCCTGCGCGCCCTGCGCCGCATCTCCACCTTCACCTGGCAGGGCCGCGACTTCGGCGCCTGGCTGGTCACCATCGCCCGCAACCTGGTCGCCGACCACTTCAAATCGAGCCGTTTCCGTCTCGAAGTGACCACCGGTGAAATGCTCGACGCCAACGAGGTCGAGCGCAGCCCGGAGGACTCCGTCCTCGAATCCCTCTCCAACGCGGCCCTCCTCGAAGCGGTCCGCAAACTCAACCCGCAGCAGCAGGAGTGCGTGACCCTGCGCTTCCTCCAAGGGCTCTCGGTCGCCGAGACGGCCCGCGTGATGGGCAAGAACGAGGGTGCGATCAAGACCCTCCAGTACCGGGCCGTACGTACACTGGCCCGGCTCCTGCCCGACGACGCCCGCTGACACCGCACCCACCCGCACACGCCCGAAAACGCAGCCGATCGGCCGACCACGACTCACAGTTGGTGACGCTTCCATGACGTTGTGGTCCGATCATCCTTCGCGCGTAACCCAAGTGCCGCGACGCTCGTTGTGCGGGATGCAGGCCCCCTGCGGTCACGTCATGCCCGCAGCCACTCACTCGATCGTGTGGATGTACTCATGGCGTGCAACCTTCCGGACCCCCAGGGGAGTCGATCGTCATGACGAGAGGAGGTGCCGCCAGTGATCGCGAACGTATCGGCGCACCGGCGGGCGAACGCCTTCGCCCAGGCGCTGGAGGCACAGACGCCCCAGGGCACGGCGGCAGATCAGCCCGAAGAAACAGCTGAAGGACCGGAGACCGCACGGCTTCTGGCCCTGGCGAAGGGTTTCGGCGAGCTGCCGTCACCGGAGCTGGACCCCGAGGTCAAAGTCGTCCAGCGGGCCCAGCTCATCGCCGCCATGGAGGCCATGGTCGCCGAAGGCGGCGCGCCGGCGGGCCCTACGGTGCCCGAGCAGCGGACCGGACGGGGCGCCCACCGGGCGTCCCCGCTCCGGAAGCTGCGCCCGCGCTCCCGATGGTCGAAGGGCATCGCTGCGGGCGGGCTCACCGTCGGTGTGGCCGCAGGAGCCTTCAGCGGAGTGGCCGCTGCGAGTTCCGATGCCCTGCCGGGTGATTCGCTGTACGGGCTGAAGCGCGGCATGGAAGACGTCAAACTCACCATGGCCGACGACGACGCCGCCCGTGGTGAGCTCTACCTCAACCAGGCATCGAACCGCCTCCAGGAGGCCCGTCGCCTCATGGAGCGCGGCCGGACCACCGAGCTCGACCACGAGCAGCTGGGCGAGGTCAGGCGCACGCTGAGCGGGATGACACACGACGTGGGCGAGGGCCACCGCCTCCTCACCCGTGCCTACGAGCGCGACGGCTCCATCGGCGCGATCCAGACCCTGTCGTCCTTCACCAAGTCGCACCGCGAGGCCTGGAGCAGCCTGCGGGAGCGGCTTCCGGCGCAGCTGACCGATGTGGGCGACCGGGTCAGCTCGGTCTTCGAAGCCATGGACGAAGAGGTCGCCCCGCTCCAGTCGCTCCTGCCGCCCACGCCGAAGCCGACCCGCGCCCCGGAACGCCCCGGCTCCACCCAGGACCGTACGGGCACACCGGACACGGACCGCCCCGCCCCTTCCAGCACCACGGCCTCCGGCGGCCGCACGGGCGGCGACACCAAGCCCAACCCGCCCTCGTCCCCCGGCAAGTCCAAGGACGAGGGTCTGCTCGGCGGCAAGCCGGGCGACATCCTGGATCCCCCGTCGGCCGACCTGACACCCCCGTCGCCGCCGTCCTCCAAGGACAGCGACCGGCGGCCGCCGGTCCCGGACGTCACCGTCCCTCCGCTGCTCCCCGGCATCCTCCCGGGCCTGGGCATCGACGAGGAAAAAGCACAGGAGTAAGGGCAGCAGGACAACCACACCGTGGGCCCGCTCTCCCCGGAGACCGGGCCCACACCCCTGTCCGCCCCGCCCGCCCTCAGAAGAACACCGACCGCCGCTGCACCAGCAGCTTGTACAGGGTGTGCTGAATCTGCTCCCGCACCTGATCCGTCAGGTTGAACATCAGCATCGGGTCCTCCGCCGCCTCCGCCGGATACCCCTCCGTAGGAATCGGCTCCCCGAACTGGATCGTCCACTTCGTCGGCAACGGCACCGCCCCCAGCGGCCCCAGCCAAGGGAACGTGGGCGTGATCGGGAAGTACGGAATCCCGAGCACCCGCGCCAGCGTCCGCGCGTTGCCGATCATCGGGTAGATCTCCTCCGCCCCCACGATCGAGCACGGCACGATCGGCGCGCCCGCCCGCAGCGCCGTGGAGACGAACCCGCCCCGCCCGAACCGCTGCAGTTTGTACCGCTCGCCGAACGGCTTCCCGATCCCCTTGAAGCCCTCCGGCATCACACCGACGACCTCGCCCCGCCGCAGCAGCTCCTCCGCGTCCTCCGCGCAGGCCAGCGTGTGCCCGGCTTTACGGGCCAGCTCGTTCACGACCGGCAGCATGAACACCAGGTCCGCCGCGAGCAGCCGCAGGTTCCGCCCGGCCGGATGGTTGTCGTGCACCGCGGCCTGGAGCATCAGCCCGTCCAGCGGCAGCGTCCCCGAGTGGTTGGCGACGATGAGCACCCCGCCCTCCGACGGGATGTTCTCGATGCCCTTGACCTCCACCCGGAAGTACTTCTCGTACAGGGGCCTGATCATCGACATCAGGACCTTGTCGGTGAGCTCCTCGTCGTAACCGAACTCGTCGACCTCGTAGTCACCGGTGAGCCGCCGCCGCAGGAACGCGAGCCCGCCCGCGATCCGCCGGTCCCAGCCGCCCCCGCCCCCGGGGTCCGCCTTCGACTCCTCCGGCGCCACCACGGTCTCCACGGCCCCCGCGACCACCGCATCGCCCGGACCCGCCGGCTGCTCCGGCACGGGCGCGAGCGGCCCGCCCTTGCGCCCCGGCGGCCGCTTCCCCCTGGCCCCCTTGGCGGCGGCGGCCGCGGAAGCGGAAGCGGAAGAACCCGCGTCCTTGGACTTGGGCCTGGCTCGCCTCGTCCTCGGTTCATCACCGAAGGGGATGACCTTGGCATCGGCCATGTCAGATGCGCTCCTTGCTGACGAGGGTGGAGAGCCGGTCGACGGTACGGGCAAGAGCCTCGGGCGGCAGCAGACCTTCGCCCCGGCTGTCCGCGAAGTCCGAAAAAGCCTCTGCGGTCGTGTACGTGGGGTCAAACCCCAGTGTCTCGCGCATCTGGGCGGTCCTGACGACCCGTCCGTGCGTCAGCAGCCGGATCTGCTCGGGCGAGAAGTCGGTCACCCCGACGGTCCGCAGCGCGGATCCGACCCAGGTGACGGCGGGCAGCAGCACCGGAACGGTCGGCCGCCCCAGCCGCCGCGAGCACTGCGAGAGCGTCAGCACGCCGTCGCCGGCGATATTGAAGGTCCCGCTGTTCATCGTTCCGCGCCGCGGGTCGTGCGAGGCGATGCGCAGAACGTCGATGACGTCGTCTTCGTGCACGAACTGCAGCCGCGGGTCGTACCCGAACACCGTGGGCAGCACCGGCAGCGAGAAGTAGTCGGCCAGCGGGGAATCCGCACAGGGCCCGAGGATATTGGCGAAACGGAGCACGCACACGGCCACGTCGGGCCGACGGCGCGCGAAGCCCCGTACGTACCCCTCGACCTCGACCGCGTCCTTCGCGAAACCACCGCTGGGCAGTGACTTCGGCGATGTGGTCTCGGTGAAGACGGCGGGGTCGCGCGGCGCCGACCCGTACACGCTCGTACTCGACTTCACGACGAGCCGCTGCACGGTCGGCGACTTCTGGCACGCGCCGAGCAGCTGCATGGTGCCGATGACGTTGGTCTCCTTCACCGACGTACGGCTGCCACCGGTGCCCAGCGGGGTACCGGTGACGGCCATGTGCACGACGGTGTCGACCCGGTGCTCGGCGAGCACGCGCGCGATGGCGGGCCGGCGGATGTCCGCCCGCACGAAGTCGGCGTCTCCCAGGTGGTGGCCGGGAGGGACCGCGTCGACGCCGATCACCCGGTCCACCTCGGGATCACGCTGGATGCGCCGTACGAAACGGCCACCCAGCTGCCGGGCCACACCTGTGACGAGCACGACCTTGCCCAAGATCAGCGCCTTCCCTCGGACTTCCCCCGGACTTCCCTGGCGCAACCGTAGCGGTTGGATGTTGCTCTGTGAGGACCTCACGGCACCCGAAATGACGGCGGACACGCCCCCGGGCCACCCGGCCCGGAACGCACCGCAGCCCTCCCACCGTGACGGTGGGAGGGCTGCGGTGCACGTACAGCTGCCGCTTACTTCTTGTTGCGACGCTGAACGCGGGTGCGCTTGAGCAGCTTGCGGTGCTTCTTCTTGGCCATCCGCTTGCGCCGCTTCTTGATAACAGAGCCCACGACTACCCTCGCTCACTTCTCTTCACTCGGTGCGGGGCGTCTGGGCCCACACGACCTACGAGGGCCTAGCCTACCCGCCCCCGAGAGAGGGACGTAATCCGAGGCCCTCGTCAGGCTGATTCCACCCCCACAAAGGACTCTCGGAGGTACTCGTGAACTGCTTGCTCCGGCACCCGGAAGGACCTGCCCACCCGGATTGCCGGCAGATGACCGCTGTGCACCAATCGGTACACGGTCATCTTGGACACTCGCATCACCGAGGCGACTTCCGCCACGGTCAGAAACTTGACCTCGTTGAGAGGCCTCTCGCTGCCAGCAGCCATGACCCACCACCTGTACCTTCCGCACCCGACGCGCACCGGCTTCCCCTCCGGTGACTCTTCGTCGTTGTGCGCTCACTCCCAGACTAGGGGCGGGTGATACGAGTGGGGAAGAGGAGCAGCCATCGGCCACCTACTGTGACAGACATGCTCGATTGAGTACATAGCGAGTAAGCGGCCGGTAGTAATCAGACCGCACGGCGTCATCAAGCGGAACGGCGACGGACACCTGTCCCTCGGCCTCTCCGACGAACAGCGCGGGGTCGTTCGTATCCGCGAGTCCGATGGCCTCGATACCCAGCTGACCTGCACCGCAGACCCATCCGTGGTCCCCCACGACCAGGCCGGGCAGAGGCCCGCCGGCCTCCCCCGCAGCGGCGAGTGCGACCCGGACCGGGAGGGGAGAATGACTGTGCGCGCCGGTCTCACTCGCGGGGCCGCGCGCGCCGGGTTCACGCATCAGCGCGACTCCCCGTACGTAGTCGAGGTTGTACGTACGTACGCCGAACCGGGTCGTTATGTCGACACATCGCCCCTGCGCGGGTGTGAGGACGACGCACCCCGCCGCCGACAAAGCGTCTGCGAGGCCGGCGTAGAACTCGAGCAACCGGTGCGGATGCCCGGTCCCGAACAGCACCGGCACCCGCCGTGCGGCGGCTTCCCCCAGCCTCCGGGCGAAGGCCTCCAACCCGGCCAGAGTCCGCTCGGGGTCAATCACATCAGCCCCGGTGACACATCCCGGATCATCAGAAACACCGCACTTGTCGGCCATCAGAGCCATCACATCGAGCTCGTCCCACGCCCATGCGGGATCGAGCCCGAGCAGCACCCGCGGATCCCGCGCGGCGAACAGCCGATAGCTGCGCAGGCTCTTCTCGCGCGAGGTGGCCACGGGCCCGGCCAGCCGGGCCGCCAACAGATGCGCACGCAACGCGCCGGTACTCAACACCCTCCCGATGCTCCCGCACCCTCATCCCCTTTTCCCCGAAACCCCGAACACACCCCACACTCGGCGTAACCCGCCCCACCGCAGCCCGCCCCACCGCAGCCCGCACCCCGCACCGCCCTACGCCAGCAGCCCCCGCAAAGGAAACGCCGCTCGCCGAGCCGCCAGCACCGCCTGGTCCAGCCGGTCCGCCGGGTCGTAGCCGGCGTCCCACCCCTTCCAGGCCGGCGTGAGCCCATCCGTCATCCGCCCCGGCCCCAACTGCCGCGTACGTGCGTACACTTCGTCCCGCCAAGACGCCGGAATCACCGACTCCGGATCGATCGGCCGGTGCGCCGCGATCCCCACCAGGTGCGTCCAGGAGCGCGGCACGACGTCCACCACCGCATATCCCCCGCCCCCCAGCGCCACCCACGCCCCGCCCTCCACGTACTCATGGGCCAGGTCGTGGCAGGCCGCCTGCACCGCCCGCTGCGCGTCCAGCGAGACCGCCAGATGCGCCAGTGGATCCTCGAAGTGCGTGTCCGCCCCGTGCTGCGTCACCAGCACCTGAGGCCGGAAGTCCGCCAACAGTTCCGGTACGACCGCGTGGAACGCCCGCAGCCACCCCGCGTCCCCCGTCCCCGCCGGCAGCGCCACATTCACCGCAGAGCCCTCACCCGCCCCGCTCCCACCCGTCTCCTCCGGCCACCCCGTCCCCGGAAACAGTGTCCTCGGGTGCTCGTGGAGCGAGACCGTCAGCACCCGCGGGTCGTTCCAGAACGCGGCCTGCACCCCGTCCCCGTGGTGTACGTCCACATCCACGTACGCGACCCGCTCCGCCCCCAGCTCCAGCAGACGCGCGATCGCGAGCGCCGCGTCGTTGTAGATGCAGAACCCCGCCGCGCCCCCCGGCATCGCATGGTGCAGCCCGCCCGCGAAGTTCACCGCGTGCGCGGCCTCCCCCCGCCAGACCGCCTCCGCCGCTCCCACCGACTGCCCGGCGATCAGCGCGGAAGCCTCGTGCATCCCGGCGAAGGCCGGGTCGTCGACGGTTCCCAGCCCGTACGCCTGGTCCGCTCCCCGCGGATCCGCCGAGGCCGCCCGCACCGCCGCCACATAGTCCTCACGGTGGACGAGCCGCAGCGTCGAGTCCCCCGCGACCGGCGCGGCGACCACCTCCACCATCCGGTCGAGCCCGTACGCCCGTACCAGCCCCATCGTCAGGTCGAGCCTGACCGGGTCCATCGGATGGCTCGCCCCGAAGTCGTAGCCGGTTACCGCGTCATCCCACATCAACAGTGCGCGCCCGCTCATGCCCGCCACCGTATCGGTCGGTCCCGGAGACGAACGACCGGGCGTACACCAGCGTCACCAGCACCAATCCCATGGCCACGAGCATCGCCCCCCGGTGGCTCCACGCCTCCCGAGCGCCCCCACCAACGGCGCCCCGACCAGGAACCCCACGCAATCGAAGACATGGGGCCGGGCGACAGCCGCATCACTCGCCGCCCCCCGAAACAACCGTCCCGCCGCCGCGAACGTCTGCGGCACGATCACGCACAGCCCGAACCCGAGCATCGTGAACCCGGGCATCCCCACGCCCACCCCCGGCACCTCCGCCACCACGGCGAATCCGCCCGCGGCGAGCAGCGTCCCTCCCCGCACCACGGCAACGGCCCCGAAGCGCCGCCCACCAAGGTCCCCCACGGCCCGCCCGACCAAGGTCGTGACCATATACGCGTTGCACGGAAGGGTCGCCGCCTGCTCCGACGAACCGAGCACGTCCTGAAGGCACTCGGCGCTCCAGTTCGAGACCGTCGAGTCCCCGATGCGAGCAAACACCATCACCAGGTACAACGGCAGCAACAGCTTGAAGTCCCCCGGTCCACCCCCCGAAGCAGCTTCCCCCTCCCCCGCCACCACCACACCGTCGACATACCACCGGCTGCCGCCCAACACCGCGGGCAACAGCACCACCACCACGGGCAGATACGGGACGACCAGCGACAGCCCCCCATGCGCCCCCACCCACGCCAGCGACGGCCCCCATGATCCGCCAAGGCTGTACGCCGCATGGAAGCCGGGCATGATACTGCGCCCGTACGCCCGTTGAAGGCTCGCCCCAGCATGTTCGTCGACGCGTCCAACGCCCCGACCGCCAGCCCGAACACCCCCAGCGCAGCCCCCACTTGCCACCTCTCGCGGCCGGCCCCGACCCTAAGAAACGCCGGCGGCACCACCGGCTGCGACCACCGCAGCACGGCGCTCGGCCTGACCCGCTTCACCAGCTGCTCAGTACCGACGCTTCCGGCCCCGCCAGGACCGGCACGGCGACCAGGAAGACGGGCAGCAGCCCGTCGGATATCCCGTACCGGTCCTGAACGGCCGGCAGCCGCGTCATGAGAAGCGCGAGAGCCACGCCCTGCGCGAAGAAGCTCAACTCCAGGGAAGCCCTGCCGTGTCGCAGGCGCGCGTCCGTCATGACCGCACAGCGTGGGTCCGTCACCTACCCCTGGGTAGGTGTCACGCGAGCAATCCCGGCAGCTCCGCCAGCCCGGAGAAGTACCCGGTGGCCCCGGGCAGCCTGTCCGCCGGAGTCATGGCCGTGAAGCCGTACACATCCATCCCGGCGGCCCTGGCCGCCTCCACCCCGAGCGGGCTGTCCTCCACCACTACACACCGCTCCGCCGGTACGCCCATCCGTTCCGCGGCGTAAAGGAAGAGGTCCGGCGCGGGCTTGCCCCGCCCGACGTCCTGCGAGCTGAAGATCCAGCTTTCCTCGAACCACTCGTCCAGCCCGGCCACCAGATGCCCGACCCGGATCCGCTCATGACTCCCGGAGGACGCGAGACAGTACGCCGTCCCGTCCGCCACCAGCTGCCCCAGCAGTTCCTCCGCCCCGGCGACCGGCCTCAGTTCCTGCTCGAAGGCGGCGAAGATCCGGGCGTGCAGCGTCTTGTCGAAATCCTCGGGCAGCCGCTGCCCGGACCGTTCCAGTACAACATCGTGGATCCGGTGCACGGCCCCACCCATGTAGTCCCGCAGCGACTCCTCGTACGAAGTGGGGTGCCCCAGCTCGCTCAGATAGCCGGCGAGGACGGTGTTGGAGATCGGCTCGCTGTCCACGAGCACGCCGTCATTGTCGAAGATGATGAGGTCGTAGCGCATGACCTGACCTTAAACGCAAAAATGCCCCGGTCCCTGGACATAAGTCCAGGGACCGGGGCATAAAATTTGTTCGGCGGTGTCCTACTCTCCCACAGGGTCCCCCCTGCAGTACCATCG
>NZ_BAAAUD010000109.1:0-27516 GCF_039533765.1 Streptomyces enissocaesilis
CCGCCAAGCACGCCGTCCTCCTCGCCGTCGCCAGCCTCAACGAAGCCCTCAACACCACCCCCTGACCCGCCCCGACGGCGGCCGCCACCACACCCACACCACCCACACCACCCAGGCGGCCGCCACCATACCCACACCACACAGCACATCGGCACCGGCACCGGCTTCGGCGATATCGGTGTGCGAGTGGGGTCTCACGAAACCTCGTACTCGCGCCCCGTGCCGGGTTCGATGATCGGAGTGCGGTCCACAGGAAGACGGCCTGTCTGACGGCATGCAGAGGACCTGCCGAGGGGACATCTTCAAGGCCGGATGTAGCCGCCCGTGACTTCGCGATACATGCGCAGCTTGGACGATCGCGTATGTATGCCGGACAGTCGAAGATGGAGCGTCCACCGGTGCGCCAGTAACTTCGGGTGCGTCAGCATGCTCACGTTTTTCCAAGGAGTCCCTTGTGAACGCATCACCCCGGATAACGACTCCCTTCACCCCTGACGCGAGCGCCCGTGAGGTGATCGACGGTGTCGACCTGACGGGGCGCCGTGCCCTGGTCACCGGTGGCACCTCTGGCATCGGTGCGGAAACCGTCAGGGCTCTTGCCCTGGCCGGCGCTGAGGTCACCGTGGCCACCCGCCGTCCTGAGACGGCGGGACTGCTTGTCAGCGAGCTGTCCGGTGTCTCGGGTGCCGGGCCCGTGCGCGCCCAGGCGCTCGAGCTGTCCGACCTCTCTTCTGTGCGCAATTTCGCCAGGGAGTGGCAGGGCCCGTTGGACATCCTCGTAGCCAACGCCGGAATCATGGCCCTGCCGCAGCGGGTGACTAGCGCAGAGGGCTGGGAAATGCAGCTGGCCACCAACTACCTGGGGCATTTTGCGCTGGCGAGCGCGCTTCTGCCATCAATGACGGCATCTGGTTCGGCCCGCATCGTGATCGTGAGCTCGGGAGCGCATCGCGCTTTTCCTCTCGACTTGGCGGACCCGCAGTTCGAGCAGCGGCCCTATGACCCGTGGGCGGCTTACGGACAGTCCAAGTCGGCCGATGTTCTCCTCGCTGTCGGTGCGCGCCGCTGGTTGAGCGATGGCATCACGGCCAACGCGGTCAACCCCGGCTACGTGCTGACCAACCTGCAGCGGCACCTCGACGACGACACCATGCGTTCCTTCGGCGTGATGGACGACGACGGCAATGTGAAGCCGCTGCCCTACTACAAGACCCCTTCGCAGGGAGCTGCAGGGTCGGTGCTGCTTGCCGGCTCTCCTTTGCTGGCCGACGTGACCGGCCGCTACTTCGAGGACAACCAGGAGGCCGTGCTCGTCTCCGGTGACAAGGGCGAGGCCAGCGGTGTTGCCGCGCATGCTGTCGATCCGGAAGTCGCAGACCGCCTGTGGGACTACGCCACTGACGCCATCTCGAAATAGGGCGCGCGGACCTGGCTGCGCCATCGCTGCCCGGGGCTGATTCCGACTATTTCGGCGGCAGTCTTCCCCCGACCAGCGATGTGATTGTTCAGCTCGTCGCTCGTCTCGTCTGTGACAGGCTCAACCGAAAGGGAAACGCATGCCGAACAAATTCCGAGACGACGACATTGTCCACATTCGCGACGAAGTGTACCTGGTCTCAGGCAGCAATACCAACTGGGTCGTGGTCAAAGAGGGTGACAGCGCGACCCTCATCGACAGCGGCTACCCGGCCGACTATGAACGACTGCTCGCCTCGCTCGCCACTCTCGGACTGCACCAGGGCGCCGTGAACGCCCTGCTGGTCACTCATGCCCACAACGACCATATCGGGGCAGCCGAGCGCATGCGGGCGTTGCACGACATTCCTGTTCTCATGCATCAGGAAGAGGTTCCGCATGCCCGCCGGGACTTCCTGCAGCAGGTATCCGCCGGTCAGGTCCTCACACAGGCTCTACACCCTGGCGTCCTGCCCTGGGCGTTCCACGCGCTGCGGGCCGGCGGAACCTACCACGTGCCTGTCCTAAATCCGCGCCCCTTCCCCACGCCCGGCTCTCTCGACCTCCCCGGGGCTCCCACCCCTATCCACACACCCGGGCACACCCTGGGACACTGCGCCTACCACCTGCCCGGCAGCGGCATACTTGTCAGCGGTGACGCCCTGGTCACCGGCCACCCAACTTCCCGGATCACCGGCCCTCAGCTACTCCCCGACATGTTCCACGCGAACCGCGACCGGGCCCTCACGTCCCTGGTCGCACTCGGGGGAATCGACGCCGACACGATCCTGCCAGGACACGGACCGGCGCATTACGGAAGCGTGAAGGAGGCGGCTGCCCAGGCCCTCCAGCGGGCCGAACCCGACGCCGTGTTCGGCCGAGCAGCAGGGTCTGTGTAAGCGCTGGGCCACTCGCCATCCCCACACTGTCCGACGACGTTCCTCGATGAGGACCGTGCAGCTTGCGGCGGGCACACCTGGGTCTGCCCCGGGTCGCAGCCCGGCTTACCGACCGGGGCGCGCCTTGACTCACCTGCTCCTGCTGCGCACGAGGCTTAAGACGACCAGGGGCATCGACCGGTGCTAACTTGATATCGATATGTGTGAATTCAAGGAGTCTTGCTACACGTAACCCCTATCACTTACTCTCGGCAACATATGAATGCAGCCGCAAGCATGCTGCAAGTCTCCTCTTCTGCATACATCACACCTGCAGGACGGCTGCGGACAGTACCTCAAGGCGCCGCAGACAGTCGGTTTCCGCACTGGCCAGTACAAGCGCCGCCCCAGACCAGCCGTACCTGTGCGCCGCGCTTGCCGTCTGCGGCGAACCTTTCCCGACGAGAGGCCCATCGGTGTCCCAGCAAAAGCCCGAACCGCTACAGGTCGGTCCTCCGGCGGGGGACGGCAACCAAACAGTGATTCAGCACGCCAGAAGTACCCTGCCCGCTTGCCACGGTTCACACGAAGCCGCGACGCAGCCCGTTGCGGCCGGGCGCGGGCGCGGCGGGTGGATCGCCGTCAGCTCGGTGGCCGCCGCGTCCTTCGCGCTCGTTCTGTCCCAATTCGTCATGGTCGCTGTCCTGCCTGACGTCATGGAGCAGTTCGATGTCTCGGCCGGCAGAGCGGGCCTGGCCCTCGTCCTTCCCGGTCTTCTCGCCGCCGTGGCCGCACCTGTTCTCACGCTGGCCTTCGGGCAGCTTGACCGGCGTGCCGCCCTGTGGGGTCTGACAGCGATCATCGCTGTGTCGGATGTGATCGCGGCCCTCGCTCCCAACTTCGGCACCCTCATGGTGGCCCGTCTGGTGCTGGGCGGCGCAATCGGTGCGTTCTGGACGATGGGAGTCGGCGTGGGCCGTCGGCTCGTGGCGCCGACGCAGGTGACGAGGGCCACCTCATTGGTCATGGCCGGCATCTCTGCCGGCACGGTGGTGAGCCTGCCCCTGGGCAACATCGTGGCTCAGTACTGGGGTTGGCGGTCGGCCTTGGCGGCCGCGAGTGTCCTGAGCGTCTCGGTGCTGCTGGTTCAGCTGCGTACTCTGCCGAGGATGCCCGCTGCGGGCGCCCTGCACGCCGGGGACGTCTTCGGGCTGCTGCGCCGCCCGAAGGTCCGGGTCGGCCTGCTGCTGTCTGCGCTGCTCTTCTTCGGTCACTTCGGGGCCTACACCTTCGTCTCGTCGTTCCTGACGGACCAGGCCGGCTTCTCCGCTACAACCGTCGGCGGACTCCTGCTGCTCTACGGTGTCGCGGGGTTTGTCGGCAACTTCGCGGCCGGAGCCACGCTCGATCGCAGTCTTCCCGCCACGCTGGGCACCGCAGCAGCGGTGCTGGCAGCGTCGGTGCTCCTCCTCGGTCAGTGGCACTCCCAACCCGCAGCCGTCGTCGCACTGTTCCTTTGGGGGATCGGCTACGGAGCCATCCCCATCTCCCTGCAGACCTACATGATGCGCGGGACCACGGCAGAGGGCGGGCTTGCGCTGTTCGTGACCGTCAGCCAGCTGTCCCTGGCGACAGGCTCCTTCGTCGGAGGCCTGTTCGTCGACCGTTACGGCCTGCCAGCCGACTACACCGTCTCCGCGCTCCCCGCGGTCATCGCGGTCTTGATCGCGGCCACGCGACTGCGCCGCCATACACAGGTATCGGCAGTGTCTCGCCCGGACGTGCAGTCGGCGTAGGGGCACCCGTACGTGAAAACCGAGAGGCCAATGAATACAGTCAACGCAAGCGAAGTCATCCTGCAGATCAACGGCACCGTAAAGACGCTGTTGGTGGATCACCGCGTCACACTCCTCGATCTGCTGCGCGAGCATCTCGGTCTCACCGGGACGAAGAAGGGGTGCGACCACGGGCAGTGCGGCGCGTGCACGGTGCTGTTGAACGGGCAGCGGGTTAACAGCTGTCTGAAGCTGGCGGTCGCTGCCGACGGTGCCACGGTCGTCACCATCGAAGGAGTCGCCGATCTCACCGAGGGCGACGGTCTGCACCCGCTGCAGGAAGCGTTCGTCGCCAATGACGCCATGCAGTGCGGCTACTGCACACCCGGACAGATCTGCTCTGCCCTGGGCGCACTGGCGGAAGCGGACGCAGGATGGCCAAGCCACGTCACCCCCGATGTGGCCGCAGGTGTCGAATCGGCGTCCGCTCTTGATGCAGACGAGATCCGGGAACGCATGAGCGGCAATCTCTGCCGGTGCGGCGCCCATTACGGAATCGTTGCCGCCATCGCTCAGGCGGCAGCGGGGAGCAACCGATGAAGTCCTTCGCCTACAAGCGTGCTACCAGCGTCGACGAAGCCGTCTTGGCGGTCGCCGGCCATCCCGAGACGGTCTACCTCGCCGGCGGTACCAACCTCATTGACCTGATGAAGCTCGGAGTCAGCCGCCCGCAGGCCCTGGTGGACATCTCCCGCCTGCCCCTGGACCACCTGACGCACCAGGACGGCCACACCGTCATCGGCGCGATGGCGACGAACGCTGCCGTCGCCGGCGACCCCGTCATCCGCGCCAACTTCCCGGTGCTGTCCGAAAGCATCCTGGCAGGCGCATCCGGGCAGCTGCGCAACAGCGCGAGCACGGCAGGGAATCTGCTGCAGAAGACCCGCTGCGCGTACTTCCAGGATGTGAACAAGCCCTGCAACAAGCGAGCCCCAGGGTCGGGCTGTCCGGCCCGCGCTGGCGCACACCGCGATCTCGGCATCCTCGGCGTCTCCACCTCCTGCATTGCGACCCAGCCCTCCGACATGGCCGTCGCTCTCTCGGTGCTGGACGCCACCGTGAGCCTGCGCAGTGCCACCGGTGAGCGCACGGTGAAGCTGCAGGACTTCTATGTGGCACCGGGCACGACCCCCCACCGCGAGACCGTCCTGGAGCACGGCGAACTCATCACGCAGGTAGCACTTCCGGCCCTCCCCGAAGGGGCGGTATCGCGTTACCACAAGGTACGTGACCGCTGGTCCTACGCCTTCGCGGTGATCAGTGTGGCCGCAGTAGTGGTGATGGACGCCCACGGGCGGATCAAGCAGGCCCGCATCGCCTGGGGCGGGGTGGCCCCGCGGCCGTGGCGCGCCTTTCTTGCCGAAGCCGAGCTCCGCGGCCACAAACCCTCCCCGGAACTCTTCGAGCGGGCCCTGCGAGCCGAACTGCGCCACGCCACACCTCTGCCGCAAAACGAGTTCAAGGTGAACCTCGTCAAGGATGTGACGGTCGGCCTCCTCACAGATCTCGCTCATCCCGCAGAGGACCGGAAGGTGACACGATGACCTCGGTTGGTACGCCGGTCGAACGCCAGGACGCACGGGCCAAAGTCACCGGCGCGGCCACGTACGCCTACGAACACCGCGTCGACGGTGTGCTGTACGCGTGGCCGGTGACCTCGACCATTGCCAGGGGACGCGTCGCGGACATCGACGTGGACTCCGCGATGGTCACGCCGGGGGTCGTGGCTGTCCTGCATGCGGGCAATGCTGCCCGGCTCGAGACGGACATCGACCTCGGCCCGGTGCAGCAGGCGTCCGTACCGGAGCTGTACGTGCTCCAGTCGGACAAGATCGCCTACCGAGGTCAGATCGTTGCCGCGGTCATCGCGACCTCGGCCGAGGCGGCCCGCGAAGGTGCGGAGAATCTGCTCGTCCGCTACGAGGAACAGGCGTACGACGCCGTCTTCCGGGCTCAGGATCCGCGTGCCTACGTGCCGGCCATGCTCGGTGACCTGGGCCCGGGAAACGTCAGCCGCGGTGATGCGGATGCCGCCCTGGAGACCGCCGAGGTCGTCGTCGACGTCGCCTACACCACGCCGGCCCAGCACCCCCATCCGATGGAACCGCACTCCACCCTCGCCAGATGGACGGACGGGCGGCTGACGCTCTACAGCTCCGAGCAGGGGCCCTCCAACACCAGTCAGGCGTTCGCCGCCCTGCTGGCCATGGATGCTGACGACGTCGAAGTGGTCTGTGACTACGTTGGCGGAGGCTTCGGCGCCAAGGCATCCCCGCGGCCGCCTGCCGTGCTGGCGGTCCTTGCCGCGAAGTTGGTCGACCGGCCCGTCAAGGTCGCGTGGAATCGTCGGTTGATGACCGCGCACGCGACCTACCGGTCGCCGACGATCCAGCGCATCAGGCTCGGAGCTGACGGCAACGGGAAGCTGGGCGCCATCGTGCATGAGGCTCAGCACATGACGTCGGCACTGTCCGACTACGTGGATCAGACGGCAAGCTCCGCCCGTATGATGTACGCCGCCGAACACGCTCGGACCACCGGCACGGCGGTGCGGCTCGACGTTCCCTCGGCAGGCTGGATGCGCGGGCCCGGTGAGACGCCGGGCATGTTCGGCCTCGAGTGCGCGATGGACGAACTCGCCTATCGCCTGGACCTGGACCCCATCGAGCTGCGGATCCGCAACGAGCCCGAGGTCGATCCCTCCGACGGCAAGCCGTTCAGCAGCCGCAACCTGCTCACGTGCCTGCAAACGGGAGCGGAGCAATTCGGCTGGGCCGACCGCGACAGGCGGCCGGGCACCCGCCGTTACGGCCGGTGGCTTGTCGGCACGGGTGTGGCAGCTTCCCGCTATCCCGTCTTCACCGTGCCGAGCCGCGCATACGCCACCGCCGAGACCGACGGCACCTTCACCGTCGCGATCGGTGCGGTGGACATCGGCACAGGGTCACGGACGGTGCTCACGCAGATCGCTGCGGACGCACTCGAAGTCCCCGTCGCTCGGATACGCCTCGACCTCGGCCGTGCCTCCTACAGCGTGGCCGCGTTCGCCGGGGCCTCCCTGGGCACCGCCTCCTGGGGGTGGGCGGTCGAAAAGGCCGGCCGCACCCTGAAAGCCAGACTCCGCGACGGCGCACCGCTGGGGACAGTGGTGGACGTTGACACGACCGCAGAGGTGAGTGCCATGCGTGACGTCAGCCGCAACGCCTACGGAGCTCAGTTCGCCGAGGTCAAGGTCGATACCGTCACGGGCCAGATACGGGTGGAAAGGATGCTCGGCGTCTTCGCCGCCGGCCGCATCATCAACCCGCGCACCGCCCGCTCCCAGCTGATCGGCGGCATGATCATGGGCATCGGCGGTGCCCTGATGGAAGCGGCGGACATCGACGAGGCCCTCGGAGACTTCGTCCAGTCCGACCTGGCCGGCTATCACTTCCCGACGCACGCCGATATCAGCGACATCGACATCGTCATGCTTCCTGAGGCAGACGACGAACTCAGCCCGGTCGGCAGCAAGGGGATCGGCGAGATCGGTGTCGTCGGCGCAGCAGCGGCCATCGCCAACGCCGTGCACCACGCGACGGGCCAGCGTTTCCGGAACCTGCCACTGCGCCTGGAGGATGTGCGCGACGCTGCGCTTGACGGCACGAATTCCTACTTGGGCCCGCGATGAGCTGGAAAGCGACACTGACGGCGCGAGTCTGCGCGGTGCCGCTCCCGGTTCTCCCCCGGGGCGCCGACTGCACGTCGGCACAGACAGATGTCGCTGTGTCCGCAGTGCCGATGCATCCAGGTGCCCCCTGTAAAGGGCGGGAGCGGGTGTCTCGACGAGAAGCCACCTGACGCACTGGCAGGCACCGGCCTTCGGGGGGACGGTTCGTTGGTACCTACGTGCCCTGGTCGAACACTCACACGTAAAACGGTGGGTGCTCGCAGGCGCGCGGCAGAACCGTCATGTCTCACCTGGCATGTCCTGCGGGCTGCCCGGCGGGTCGGAATGTATTGCTCCGTTTCGGCGTCCAGCCGACGGGGTTTTCACACGGCAGCCACAGCCGACAACTGCAGGTCGCGCATGGGCTGTCGCAGATAGGAGGAGGAACGACATGAAGGTACTGGTCACCGGGGCCTCAGGCACCGTCGGCAATCTCGTGGTGCGCAGGCTCGCCAAGCAGGGCGTGCCAGTTCGGGGCGTCGTGCGTCGCCAGCAGAGTGCCACCGCCTTGCGCGGCCAAAAACTGCCGGACGTTGAGGTCGTGGTCGCCGATCTGGCGAATGAAGCGACCGTCGCTCCGCTGATGGACGGCGTCGATGCGGTGTTCCTGGTGGCGGCCAATGTGCCCGACCAGCTCGACCAGGAACTGTTCGTGATCCGGGCGGCCTCCGCGGCGAAGGTACGGCGTCTGGTCAAGCTCAGCGTTGGCGGCGCCTCACCTGACGCGCCGCTGGCCCTGGCCCGTGTCCATCATGCGGCAGAGCAGGAACTGGCGGCCAGTGGCCTCACGTATACCGTGCTGCGGCCTTCGTTCTTCATGGACAACCTGCTGCAGTACATTCCCTGGATCGACTCCTCGGGCCGCCTTCCCCTACCGACGGGCGATGGCGCCATGTCGATGATCAACTCCCGTGACATCGCCGATGTCGCCGCGGCCGAACTCACGACCGACTCCATGGAAAACCACGATCTGGCGCTGACGGGACCGGAAGCGCTCACCATCGACCAGGCGCTGGCACGGGTGGGGGAGGTCACCGGTCACTCTCTCAGCCACCTCGACGCCACCCGGGAAGACTTCCTTCGCCGCTACACGGCCGATGGCAACACGGCCGAGTACGCGGAGGACATCGCCACCCTCTATGACGGCATCCTGCGTCAGGGCTACGGCGCCGGCATCACCGAGACCGTGGAGAAGGTGACCGGCAACCCGGCCCGTACCATCACCGACTTCGCGCGTGACCACGTCGCGGACTTCGTTCAGACCCAAAAGCCCACGGACGGCTGAGGAGCCCCCTGCGGCAGTGGCTCCGGGAGCGACTCCCGGCCCCGCTTACGGACGAGAGGCGGTCCCACCGGCACATTCAGAGGTGCCGGTTCCAGCGGTTCTGGCCGTGCGTAAACCCGTTTGTCCTTGTCTGCACTCGGGTCCCCCTGCTTGTCCGTACCGACAGATCTCTTGCGCGTGATCGGCGCGGATAGTACGGGTGTGCAGGGAGACCCCAATTGGTTTCACTCGGCGGCGAGTGTACGCACGGTGTTCTTGCGCAGGGCCAGTAGTGCCGGCACGACAGCAGCGGTCGTGATAAGGACGAGACTTGCAACGACGACTGTCGACACGGCGCCGAGACCGAACACGGGTGGCACATCGAGCGCCCACGCGCCGACGAGACCGGTGGCCAGCACGGTCGGAACGGCGAGCAGTACGGCTGTGGTCACGTAGATGACGGCCTCGGACACAACTGCCGCCACTATCGTCGCTGTTGTGCCGCCGCTCACGAGCAAGAGGGCGACCTCGCGGTCTCGCTGGCGTCCTGCCATGAACAGCGTGACCGTTGCACCGGTCAGGGACAACAGGATTGGTCCTCCCAGCAGCAGCACGACCCCACCGATAGAAAACGTGTCCCCGCCCGGCGCGGTGCCTTGCGAGGCATAAAGGCATCCCACGAGGGACACGGCCATGACGAGGGGAATGATGACGGCGGTGCTCTGACTGGCGTGGTGTGCGGCGGCCTGCCGGGCGAGATGCCACCACCCGGGCAGAGGCAGCGGCAATACCGCAGTCCACCTGCGAAGGAGCGCCACCATGAACACCGGGCTGAGAGCAGAAAGTAGCCCAGCTGTGAGGGGACCGATCAGCATGAGCGACGTTGCCGCCTTCTCCGGTTCTGCCCCCGGCAGGCTCACGACGATACTGACCAGGATGAGAAAGAGGGCTGCACCGGTGAGCCAGCGCGTCGTGCTCATGCCCTTGGTTGGTGCCTCAGGTTCACGCAGCGCCTGGATCGCGGGTATCTGGGCAGCGCGGCGGGCACCGCGTGAACCCCCCAGAAGTACCGTGACGAGCACGTATGCGATCACTGCGCCGACTGCAACCGGACTGAACGCAGGCGTTATGTCCCTCAGTTGCGGCACATTTGCGAAGCAGAAGGCGAAGAGCGGGCGCAGCAACGGCACGGCGGCCGCGCATCCGGCGGCGCCTCCGATCAGGGCCATGAGCGCGAGCTGGGCCTTGACCACCCTGCGCACCTGCTGCGGGCCGAGTCCGACCAGCTGCCAAAGCGCGTAGGAGCGCTGATGCAGGGCGACTGCCAGATTGGTGATCGATCCGAGCACAACTACGGAGGTGACGGCGCTGAAGAGGATGACGGTGCCGCTGATCCCGTACAGGGCGAGGCCGGCGGTGCCACCGACCTGCGTGGCGGTCTGGATGTCGCTTGCGACAATCGCACCCACGACGGCGGCCACGGCAGCGATCAGCGCGGCACCGAGCCAAATGCGTAGATTATCGATGAGGTCACCGAGGATCAGACGAATCACGTCAGGCCACCTGGCTTCCGCGGTCTGTCACTGCGTCGAAGACTTCCTCGGCGCTCGGGCGGAGCAACTCTCGGTGGACAGCGCCATCTCGCAGGACCAGGACCCGGTCAGCGCGGGCGGCCGCCTGCAGGTCGTGCGTCACCATCACCACCGAGCAGTCCTGAGCTGCGGTGTTCCGCAGGAGGGCCAGAACCTGTGTGCCTGCCTCGGTGTCCAAGGCTCCGGTCGGTTCGTCAGCGAACACAATGTCCGGGCTCATCGCTAGGACTCGGGCAATGGCCACCCGTTGCTGCTGCCCGCCCGACAGTGTCCCCGGCTTCTGCTCGGCTTGCCCGCTCAGGCCGACAGCGGCCAGCGCAGCGTCGACCCGTTCGCGGCCTGCCTTGCGACGGGCCAGTCGAGCGGGTAGGGCAACGTTTTCCGATGCGGTCAGCGAAGGGATGAGGTTGTAGGACTGAAAAATGAAGCCCACATGGTCACGTCGCAGCCGTGCCTGCGCCTTGCGGTCAAGGGCATCCAGATCGTTTCCAAGCAGGCGGACCGTCCCCTCTGTGGGCGGCTCCAGCCCCGACATGCAGTACAGCAGGGTGGATTTCCCTGAGCCGCTCGGTCCGACGATGGCGACGAACTCGCCGCGCGCGACGTCGAGTGAGATACCTCGCAGTACTGGCACCGGTGCCTGGTTCGTGGCTGCAGGCATGGCTTTGCTGAGGTTACATATCTCGAGAAGATGTTTGTTCATACCTGAGATCCTGACGGTCTGGGGCAGGTGAATACGTCATTCCGCCGGACGTTGCTTCTCCACCTCCAGAGGGACACACACCCTACGGGGCGGGACGTTCACGGCGGCTGGCTGCTGTCGGCCAGCCCGTGGAAAAGCGGCAGTCATGGGCTGCCCCTACTCTTATGGGTCGGCGTCGGGAACGGCAAAGCCGAGCCTGCCCGCGCATCCCACCACCCTTGCTGGTCGGTCGGCGAGTACTTTTTGACCTATACGTGAGGCAATCGACCGAGGATGATGTGGACCGCACCGGGTCGGGTAACGCCTGTGAGGCGCTGGCCGAACGGAAGTCGGCCCGACAGATGCGCTTGAGGGCCACCTCAGGTCGGCCGCCGTTACTTCGAAAGTGCGGCTTCCGCGCCGGCCGCTGCTCGGTGACGCTCCCGTGCGGAGGTCAACTGCCGTAGAGGCTAGGGCGAGACGCCTGTATGGGCCCAGATGCCATCCGCGCCACATGCGCGACGCCCTCGCCGTTGGAGTCATAAAGTACGTGGCTGGCCTCCTGATGTCGACATGCGTCGCTGGGCTTAAGGGCCGCGGTGGAGTGTCTCATCCCGAGGGAGAAGCAACGGTTGGCCTGCTTGCCCACTTGACCAGGATGCGCGTGCCGTCCCGCCTCCCAGCTCGGCCTGCCGCGCTGGCCCCACACATAGGCGGGGGCCCAACGCTGCCGTTGGTGCTCCCTCAGACACGGAAGGGGTAGGCATGCGGTGTTCACAGGTGATGGCTACCGGCAGGTACATTCGCTGGCCACCGAAGGCGGCGCCCCACTTGGACACCCTTCCCTGGTCCATCGCTACATCGTCAAAGTGTCCGCTCCAAGGAACGCCCCAAGTCGGTGGACATACCCCGAGGTCAAGGGCTGACCTCGCTGGTACCGCGTCCCGTTGGTTCCGATCATGTGATCCCCGCTGTCCCGCGCGACCCGGTGCGGGGCCGCGCCACCCCAGGGACTCGACCAGTGACTACCCTGGTCTCCTGGGGACCCGGACCGGGGATGATAGGGGCGTATTTCATTACCTCCAGGCGGGACGCCTGTCGACATGTATGGACGACAGGTGAACAGATAGAGATCACTCTAATCAATTGACACATCAGCCAGTTGGTTCTTACGATCGCCGCATGAACGTATCGATTCCGGATATGACCGGATCGCGCAGAATTGCCCTTCTTGTCGTGGACGGCGTATCCATGCTGGATGTTGCCGCACCGTCGGAAGTCTTCGCCGAGTCACGGCACGCAAGCAGCAACTACGAGCTCGTCGTATGTTCCCCCGACGGCAAAGACGTCAAAACCGGCAGCGGCCTCTCTCTTCACGCCGACGGCAACGCCCACGATGAAGGCCCTCTCGACACGGCGATCATCGCGGGCGGCTGCAGTTTGCCTACTCGCACCCTCACTCCCGAACACATTTCGGCAGCACGCCATCTGGCAGGACGTGCACGACGCGTGGCAAGCCTGTGCACGGGCGCCTTCGTCCTGGGAGCCGCCGGCCTCCTTGATGGCCGCAAGGTGACGACGCACTGGAACCACACTCAACGGCTGCAGGACCGCTATCCGAAAGCCGATGTCGTCCATGACAGCGAGCTCGTCACGGACGGCAACTTCATTACCTCTGCCGGGGAAAGCGCCGGAATCGCGTTGACTCTGCACCTCCTCAAAGAGGACCAGGGCGACAGGGTACACAGCGTGGTCGCCCGGGATCTTGTCGTCTACCAACCGCCGGACAATGCTGGCTCGGGTGCAGCAACACTCACCCCCCGCAACCCTCTGGTCCGCAGGCTGACCGAGGAGATTCTCGCAGACCCCACTGCGCAGTACACGCTGGCAGACCTCGCACACCGCGCGGCCGTCAGCCCGCGCCACCTCTGCCGCCTCTTCCAGGAAGAAGTGCAGACGACACCCGCCAAGTTCGTTGAGCAGGTGCGCTTCGACAGTGCCCGTTCGCTTCTCGACAACGGCGAATCGGTGACCAACACCGCCTACATGTCAGGGTTCGGAAGCATGGAAACTCTGCGGCGTGCCTTCATCAACCGCTTGGGAATCTCACCGCGGGCCTACCAGCACCGGTTCAAGACGGTGGCATAGAACGCATGTGAGTCGCTGCCGGTGATCCGCTGGCTGTGCTTGCAGCATCCCGGAGGAGAACGACCTGATGCCAGTCTGCGCATGGTGACACGAGTCCCCGGAATGACGGCCGGTTCATCGTTTCAGCCCACTTCACGCGCGGCCACCGGCTTTCACCCTGCACCCGCCACCCCAGAGACAGCGACAGCACCTGGCGGGAGCAGACACATGCCAAACGCGTAGGCTTCCCGCGCAGGCCGGCCGAGTGCTGCACGTCTCGCCGAAGAAGCGTAATTCCCCGCACGCAGGGCCTGCAGATCACCCCTGCGGTCACCCAGAACGCTCAGGTTGTCGCACCCACTCCGTGACAGACAGCCTCTACCGCATGCCTGCCCCACCGCCGGCAGTTGAATCGTGCACGGCGTGCAGCTGGATATAGCCATGAAGCGCGCCACCAGCGTGCCCCAGGGCGCGCCGAGAGCTACCTTCACTATTTGCAGGAGACTGGATGCTGGACATCGCCGAGGAGTTGTACCGGTGGATCAGCGAGGACCGTGACTTCGCGGTAGCAACCGTTACCGCTGTCAGCGGCAGCGCCCCCCGCGCGCCGGGCGCCGCCCTTGCTGTGACTACCGACGGAACTGTCGTCGGATCGGTCTCCGGCGGCTGCGTAGAAGGCGCTGTCTACGATATGTGTCAACAGGCCCTGCGCGATGGTGAAACCGTGCTGGAGCATTTCGGCTACAGCGACGAGGACGCCTTTGCAGTAGGACTGACCTGCGGTGGCAGCATCGATGTATTGGTCACCCCAATACGAAGGACGGATGCCGTACGGACGGTCCTCGCGTCCGCTGCAGCTGTTGCCGCCCTGGGTAAGGCGGCCGCGGTAGCGCGGGTGGCAAGAGGCCCGGCTGAGCTGAGGGGGCGTGGACTGCTGGTCCTGCCTGACGGGTCGCACCAAGGCGGCTTCGGTGACCATCCGGATCTGCAAGCGTCCGCTGTGGCAGCAGCGCGCACTGCCTTGACGACAGGACGGACAGGCACAGTGGTCATCCGCACCGACGGCTCGTACTACGGCGCACCGCTCACCTTGCTGGTGGAGGTGCGTGTCCCGGCGCCACGAATGATCGTCTTCGGTGCCACGGACTTCGCCGCCGCGCTGGTTGCAGCAGGGAAGCCCCTTGGCTATCACGTGACGGTGTGCGATGCCCGTCCCGTTTTTTCCACAGCCGCCCGCTTCCCCGCGGCCGATGAGGTCGTCACCGACTGGCCTCAGCGATACCTGGCAAGCACACACACGGATGAACGCACCGTGCTCTGTGTCCTCACACACGAGGTCAAATTCGACATACCGCTCCTTCAGCTCGCCCTACGGCTTCCCGTCGCCTATGTCGGCGCCATGGGCTCTCGACGCACGCACGCCGACCGCCAGCGGAGGCTGCATGAGGCCGGGCTCAGCAATCATGAACTGGCAAGACTCCATTCCCCCATCGGTCTGGATCTCGGTGCCCGCACACCCGAAGAGACCGCCGTGTCCATCGTCGCCGAAATAGTCGCCTTGCGGCACGGCGGAAGCGGGGCCTCACTCCGGGTTTCGGGCACCCCCATTCACAGGAACTGACGATGTCCCACCCGGCAGGCGCTGCAACATGAGCCTGACAGCCAACATCCAGACGGTCGTCGCCACCTGCACCGATCCGAAACCGCCCCATAGGCGCCGTGCCCAGTTCGCGGGCGCACTGCCGCAGCGTCTCAAGACACTTTCACCATGGGCGGAGTACGGCCCGCCCCATCTCACCCGCGATCAAGGGATGTGACCACAATGTCCGCCAGCACCGCCCGCATGGCGCGCTTCGCTACGATCTGTGACCAATGGGAGAAGGCTTGGACTGATTTGGACGGTGATGCGGTCGCAGCGCTGTGCGCGGAGGACCTGCTGTACGACGAACCTGCGCTCGGAGACACGCGGCGTGGCCGCGAGCATGTCCGTCAGCACGTGCTGAGCATGGCGCAGACATTTCCGCGAGGCTCGTCCTCCTTCACGCGTATGGGACTGTACGTAGAGGTGGAGCGTGACGCGATCGTGGTGGCGTGGCGTTTTAAGGGAACCCCGAAGGGAGGCGACCGAGCCGTCGAGTTCCACGGAGACGACCGGTTGGAAATCGGCCAAGACGGGCTTATCCATGCCTACCGGGGGCTCTACGACAACCGGCTCGTGCGCCGGCTGCTCCGCGAAGCGCAGGACTGACGATGCCGGCACCGGCGAGGGCTATGTACTAATCGGTGCGGTGTGGGCGCAGCCTCCGCAATGGCCGGCAGTGCATTCTCGACGCCCTGTACCACGCTCGGTGTAGGCGCCGAAGGCGCGCGGCTGCCCCAGACCATTGCCCGCTACAGCCGTGTCCGTCACCTGGGGCCATGGCAACGAGATGGCCAACGCCTTCGTCACCGCCACACAGATGTCAGTTTCTGCGACCCTGGGCCCGGGCAGCGGTGGTCCGACGGTCGCCCAACGGTCTGCTGCGGCAGCACGTTCCCATGCCTTCGGGCATGTCCAGACGCGCCTGAACCGACCTTGACACGGTCTTCACCAGCCTCAACAGCCGCCCACGCAAAACGCTCGGCCGGGAAACTCCGGCCGAGCGTTTGTCCTTCTCCTGCACCCATCCCTTGCGGAATGGTTTTGACACGAGGGAGTACCGCCCTGCTACGGCCTTGAGACAGCCGCCCTCTTCCTGGGCGACTAGGTGCGCGGCCACTCCGGCCGGCCCACGGTCTCCGCGCTCCCTGTCAGTATGGCCGCCGCAACCGTCGTGGTGCGGCGATCCCTGTAACGCACCGCTCGGCTCCCGGGCACGGATGCACTACGCGCCCATCGATCCGCTGCCGCAGGTGCTGGGCGTGGACGACTGTTTGTGCTGCCAGCGTCGTCGCCGCGGGCTCGCCCGACTCTGCAGCGTATGGGCCGTGTGGCAGCGCCTTGACCCCGCCCCGTTGGAATCAGACATGCACCCTGCAGCGCATCCAGTTTCCCCTTTTCGCTGGGAGCACTGCCTGCGGCCAGTTCCCAGCGATAGCGTGCTGCGGGCAATGGTTGCCGCAGTGCGCGGAGTCCGGTCCGGAACCCCGCCCGCAATCGCGGTCAGGTATAGCCAGCTCGGCCGTAGTCAGCTCGCCTGGCCGAGAGCTACGGCCGACTGCAGAGCGTGTAGGTTTTTACTCATGCCCGGCTTGAGGGTGAGCAGGTCGTAGTACACCCCGACGGACTTCTCGTCGTCGTAGGTGCGCTGGAACTCGGAGGCCAGGGACAGCCAGGACGTCGGGGTGACGCCCAGCTGTACGAGGCGGGTGACGGCGGCGTCGTGAATGGCCGGCGTCTCCCCCGCGGTCGCATCGATGACAAGTGACACTTCATAGTCACGACGCAGAGCACCCAAAGCGGTGTGCACGATGCATCCCTCGGTCATCAGACCGGCGAGGACCAAGTGTTTCCGGTCCATAGCCGCCACTGCGGTTTCGAAGCCCTGGTGATCGAACGCATCGAAGGAACCTCCGCGGTGCACGAGCGGGTGCTCGCCCAGGACGGCGGACAGCTCCGGGTAGAGCGGGCCGCGAGGATCCTGCTCGGGGCCGAGAGTCACCACGAGCGGCACCTCATAGCCCAGTGCTGTCTTGGCCAGAGCCACTGCACCGTTAATGTTCTCGCTCACGTTCTGAGAGGTGAACACATTTGCGAACCCGGTGACGTAGTCGATGAGGACTATGCCCGTATTGTCGGCGGACCGGCGATCGATATGCATGACGACTCCTAGAGGATGCAATATTCATTAGAGAGGGCTAGGTAAACGGAGTCGAGACTACACCCGCGGCCGCGTCGACTTCGTGCCGAAGCCCAGTGGCAGGCCACATTGTTCCCTGCCGGCAGCCTGCCCCGTCCTGATCGGTCCCGCATGGAGGGCGGGGGGTCCTGCCCCGAGCGGTGTCCGCCCTCACGTACTGCCGCGCCCGCCTGTACCGCGCCTTCGACGTGGCCCTGGCGGCGGACATCGGGCTGTACGGCACACCGGGTCCCCGCCCCGCGACTTCCCGGCGCTGACCGCGCTGGCGCGAAGAGGGATTAAAGGCTCATGTGACGGCGCCCTGCCACACTCCTGTCTGCCGAAGCCGTGCGCACCGTAGTTGCCAGTGAGGCGCATGCTTCTGTCAGAGGGTTGGCGGGAGAGGAACAGGGGTTACGCCCTCTGGTGGAGTGATTCCCTTCGACGGCCCCTGCACTTTCGGCACTCGCGCCGTCATGGCCTTGCGCATCCCACTGACGTCCACCCGCCACATGAAGTGACACATCGTCAGCTAAGGCGTGGTTTTGAGGCGTGGGGCACGATCGCGCACGGCCATAGGTGCGTGCACTGCGCCCTACAAGCTGTGAAGGTTTTCCATAGGTAGGTATCTATCGATTAGAGTGGTCGCCATGAACCATTCCGGTACGGAGGCCGTCGCCGTCACTGAAACACGCCTGTCCCATGGCTTGCACCGTCGCGCTACCACCCTGTTGTCGCAGGCCGCGCTTCGTCCGTCAGTACCTCTTGCGGCTGTCGCCGAGCTGCGTAACTACCTGGTTAAGAACCTGCACCATCATCACGAGACGGAAGATCGGCAGCTGTGGCCGATGATCTGCGCCGTTGCGCCGGAGGCGGCCGAAGAGCTCGCCACCCTCAGTAAGGAGCACGACCAGCTGGACGGGGCGCTTGATGCGTTGGAGGCTGCTCCGGCGGGAAGCGACGCTGACCGGGAGAGCCTGCACCAGGCGGCCAATGTTGTACGTGAGCTCGTCCATCGCCACCTGGTGCACGAGGAGCCCATCCTGTTTCCCGCCCTGGAGAAGCTACCGCCCGAAAGCTGGGCGGCCTTCTCCCAGGAGGTCATCGCCACCTCTCCGATGGAAGCGGCGCACCTGACCGTGGGGTTCTTCGATGAGGTTGGGACGCCGGAGGAGGTAGGTCTCATCCTGTCTGGACTTCCTGCGCTTGCATTGGAGTTGGTACCGGTCATGCGGGAACAGGCCCGGGCATCGCTCGCGGTACTTTCTGGTGCGGACGTGAGCTGAACGGCTCCCCTCGGTCTCAGGGGGCGCCGGTCCTCCTGAGCGCCTCGGGCGGGCCCAGGAGCACCCGCTATACCGGATCGTCCATGCCAGCACCATGGCGATGGCGCTGCCGCTTGGGCCGCGTGCTAGGTGCAGCCGCATGCGGTCGGCGATGTTGCTCACACCGGGGTATGAGCGGGCTCGGTCTCTTGGTGCCACGACGACCTGCGTCGCTCCATCCATCGCTGCGTCTGTACGTTGCAGCGGGCACCCGACATGGCGGCATAGGCGCATCACCGGCGTCCAGGCGTTGCCGGCACCTCGAGCCCGTGCGGCGGGTGCTGTGCGCACGAGCTGTCTGCCCAGTCGCGGGGATGTCTTGCAGCGTCAACGCCAGCAGGGCGTTCGGAAGGGCGTAGCGAGAATCGCGAGTGCCAACGCTTAGAACGTGATCGAGCGTGCTCTCTTGCTGGGCCGCGTGTCTGCCTGCCTCCGGCGAGGGGGAGGACTTGGTCCGAGCTGACGGGTTGTGCCGCTACCGTTCAGCCTCGGGATCTGCAAGCACAGCCCACCTTGCCGCCCTTGCCAGCCATTGCTCGGCATCATCGAAACTCCAGTGCCGGTGGCTGACCAGACTGAACCAGGCGTCCTGGCCCACGTGAAACCAGAGCAGGTCGGCGGCTTTGTCCGTGGTCAAGCCCGGACGCAGAGCATCAAGGCCACTCAGCCGCTCAGCAATCAGTGTGAGCACCTTCATGAACTCCACATTGCCTGCCGCCAGTACGGCTGCAGCGCTCGGCTCGGCATGGCATTGGGGCACCAGGGCCTCCAGCATCCGCCAGTGCCCCTCGTGTGCCTGCCGGGTTCCCTGCGCAGTGGCGTTGATGACCTCACGCGGATCCTCGGTCTCGGTGATCCGGCGCATCGTGCGCTCAACACTCGAGTCTTCGATCGCAGGAGTGAGCAGTTCCAGGAGAATGTCTGCTTTGCCGCCGGTACTGCTGTAGACGGTCTGCGTCGCTACTCGAGCGGCCGCGGCAATCCTTCCCACGGTAACGTTGGAGTAACCGTGGGTGATAAAGAGTTCCTCGGCCGCTCTCAGGATCGCGGCGCGGGTCTCAGCAGCTGAGTCCATGCGCCGCGGGGAGCGGTAACTCCTGGTGCTCACCGTTCTCCTCACCCCGCCGACAGAGGCCCTTTGCGGCATACCTTACCTGTTCCTAAAAGAGCTACGGTCAATGGGCGGACAAGGACATACGGAGTCAGTTGCTTCGTGATTCGTTGAAGTGCCTGGCCATATCGATAGCGCACAGGCACCACAGGCTTGGTGGGCTCATGCCAGGGCCGTGCCGTTCGGCGTATATCTACATCACAACTGCCAGGCTCGTGCACAGATGTCGAAAGGCCTGCCTGTCGGCATCACGCGATGCCGGTCATCCTGCGGGCGGCCGGTTGCGAGGCATACTGGCTCTATCGTGCATCTTTGGTGCGTTCCCGCGGCTCGGCTCTGACGAGCCCGTGAGTACCATGCCCAGCGTCATCCACACACAAGGGAGCAACGGCTGTGCCTAGCGAACCGGCCTCCGGCCCACTCAAGTCGCGCTACGCGGAACTAGCCCACGCCGACCTGGAGGAGAACCGCCGTCGGCAAGCAGAACTGATGAGCCACGTGGAGGCACTGCGGGAAGAGGAGGCCCTGTTGGTGCACATCTGCAACCTCACAGGGCAGTCTGCGGTGGCGCCGCTTGGGGGACCTACACCAGGTCAGGTGCAGGGGGGCGCCTCTGCGGATTTTTCCGTGGGACAGTACCCTACTGAGCCCTCCCCGGACTTGTCGGAGAGCGGTCGCCATCGGCCCGAGAAGGAGACCGCCCCGAAGGCCGGCAGCAAACAGCCCCTGCTCAGAGACCTCGTTCTAAACCTGCTGCGAACCCATGACGAGCCACGCCTGGCCAGGGAGGTGCATGAGGAGTTCCTGCGGAAGCATCCGGACCGGCAGCCCTCCGTGCAGGTGGTCCGCAACACGATCGAAGGACTCGTCGCCAAGGGCCACGTCCGGCGGCACAAGCAGGGACGATCGGTCATGTACTCAGTGAGCGAACCGGTGACTGCAAATTCCGTTTAGAGATCGGCGGCGTGCCGGATGCGATATGCCGTTGCCCTGTCGTCGGCGTGCACACTTCTGAGTTCGTTCAGATCATGCCTGGGCTTCCGCCCAGCAACCTGTTTTCAAACGTATTTTCTCGGAGGTGCTACGCGTCTGCAGATGTCAATGGCTCATTCACACCTGGCGCCGAGTATTTTAAGATGCAATAATCTTGCTCGGGCGTTGGTGGAGCGGCCTCCACCGTGTTGCACCGCCCTTCTTCCCACTGATGAGGTGAGTCACGCATGGTGAACCGCAAAACGCGACGGATCGTTGCTGCTACGGCTGCTGGCGGAGCCGCCCTGTTCGCTTGTACGGCCATGGCCCCGTCGGCTTCGGCGGCTACGGACTCCGGGGTGTCGTTCTTCAGCGGCAAGAACCTGACCGGCACGAGGACGGTCGCCGACCTGAACGCATCCGGCTGCCAGAACCTGTCCCAGCCGGCCCTGTCGGCAATGAACGTGTCCGCGTCCGACGTGTATGTCTACTACAACGCAAACTGCCGGCCGGGCCTGCCCGGCGCGGCCGGTGACTCCTACTTCGCCCTGGGAAGCCTGCACGCGGGCCAGTTCCCCTATGCGGCGGTGAGCTACCGGGTGGTCACCGGCAGCTGACCTCGCCCCCACAATCGACGATCCGGGTAAACCCCGCGTCATGGTCTGCCCTACACAGGCACCTGCCGCCGGCCCGTTCTGCGCATGTGCGCGGAGCGGGCCGGAGTGCTCTGCAACGGTCTCCTCACGTTCCAGGAGCCGTCCATCAGCCAGTTGACGGCCCTCAAGCCTATGGCCCTTAGGCAAACGGACGGCCTGTGCCCGCATGCTGTCGCTGGGCGAGGTGCACCATGATCTTGTGCATTTCTGCAGGCAGATCCCCTGGCTTGCGGGCGGTGAAGAAGGAACCGTCCTGGACGACAGGCTCGTCGACCCAGATGCCGCCTGCCGCCTCAATCTCGCTGCTGACTTCGTACCAGGAGGTGAGGCGACGGCCCTCGGCAAGCCCTGCCGAGACAAGCATCTGCGGACCGTGGCAGACCAGTCCGACCGGCTTGTCGGCGAGGGCGAAAGCGCGCACGAAGTCCAGGGCGGCAGGGTTCTCTCGCAGCTCGGTCGGGGCGAGCCCGCCGGGTACATAGAGCATGAGGTAATCGGCCGGGTCCACGTCGGCCAGGGCCGTGGTCTCCTGCAGGCTCATGCCGCGGTACGCGGTGAGCTCGCCGCCGGACGAGGTGATCACGTCGACGTCGTAGCCGGCCTCGACGAAGCGGTAGTAGGGGTAGAAGAACTCCACGTCTTCTACCTTGTCGGCCGTCAGCACGGCGATGCGGCCCCTGGACGGCTCACCGGTCGGCAGTGCGACTCGGTTGTCGGCGGGACGGTTGATGTCGGTGTCAGTCACTTTCTGCTCCTAGAGATGGTCTTGATGAGTACAAGATAGGAGCCGCGCAGTAGACTCTCAAACATAATGAGTCCTACTGAACCTATAGATAGTCCACCTGGTGTGGACCCTCTCGAAGAAGTTCTTGCTCTGGTCGAGGTCCGTGCGCAGCAGGCTTCCACGCTGACCGGACACGGTGACTGGGCCTTGCGGTTCCCGGCACCCGCCGGCGCGAAGTTCAACGCGGTGCTGTCCGGATCCTGCATGATCGACACGCCCGGGCTGGAGAGGCCGCTCCTGCTCCGCACGGGTGACTCCTTCCTCCTGACCCGCCCGCAGGAGTTCGTCCTGTTCACCTCGGCCCATGCCAGCGTGCAGAAGGCCTCCCCCATCTTCCGTGCCACGGCAGGCACGAGTGCCGAGGTCGGCCCCCTGGAGCAACCGGTGAGCGCGCGTCTGGTCGGCGGTAGCTTCGCCTTCGGCCGTCGCGCCCGTGAACTGCTGCTGAACACGCTCCCGCCGCTGATCTATCTGCCTGCCCACGCCGAGGGCGCGGCGATGGTCCCTCACCTGCTGAACCGCATCGATCGTGAGGCCCGCACCGCCGGCCTCGGTTCACATGTGGTCAGCGAGCACCTGGCTGTCGTCCTGCTCGTCGATGTCCTGCGCTGCCACCTCACCCACCACCCGGACCGGGCCGGCTGGCTCCAAGGGCTCGGTGACCCGGTCGTCTCCGCGGCTTTGCGCGCCATCCATGCCGACCCGGCGCGCCGCTGGACAGTACGGCTCCTCGCGGACGCTGCACTCGTCTCCCGCTCCACCCTCGCCGCACGCTTCAAGGCCGCCGTCGGACAAGGGCCGCTCGAGTACCTCACGAAGTGGCGTCTCGAACTGGGCGCACACCGCCTCGCCACAACGGACCAGACGATCGCCGTCATCGCGGACGCCGTTGGCTACCGCTCCGAGGCATCCTTCGCCCTTGCATTCAAACGCAAGCTCGGCATACCACCAGGCAGCTACCGCAAGGAAGTTCGTAACCAGGACGGTGCCACACCGCCGCAGAGAACACCCGTGCACGCCTAGCCATGCCGGCGGCCTCGCCCTGAGTTAAGCCGACGGGAAGCTGCTGGACGACGCGCGGCTCATCTTCGGGCCGAGCGGTTGGCGGCCGGCCGGGCCCCGATCGGCCTGCTCCAGAGCCCTTCATGCGCCTGCGCGCCGAAGCGAGGGTCACCACCAGGTTCTCAAGACCGCGAGCTCCGCTCCGCGTCCGGCAGGTGTTCCCTCGCCCACTGCCCAAGCGATCGCAGTGCGGGGCTCAGCGCCTCACCCGACTTCGTGAGTCGGCGGGAGACCCGCAGCGGAGGCCCCTCGTTGACCTCACGCACCAGAAGGCGGGCGGCACCCAGTTCGGCCAGGCGGTCGGAGAGCATTCGTTCGCTGATGCCGGGGACGGCCTTGCGCAGATCGACGAAGTACACGGGCCCGTTGCTGAGTACGGACATGATCGGGCCCGTCCAGCGCTTCCCGAGGACCTGGAAGGCACGGGTGATGTCATCGTCGACCCGTGTACATGCCGCCGACTCGTGCTGCTGCTCGACCGCCCTGGGCATGAGTGTACTGCTAGCACCGCTGGGGTGACTCACGTTGAGCAACCCGTATCTGTCGTCGATACGTGTGTACTGCGTGGGGCAGACAGGCCGGACACACCGGCGACCGGCCCAGGGCAGGGCCCGGGCCCGGTGGGCATACGAGTGCTGTCCTGTACCGTATCGAAGTGCGCTTCGCGCTCCCTGCCGTGACATTTCACGGGATGGGTTTGGCCAAGTCCGTATGGTGCGCCGCGGTCGCTGGGTGTCCTGGGCCGCCGAGGCATGCAAAGCCAAGTGCCGTCCTGTGTGGCATGCACCTGTGCCGGCCGATTGTGCTGCACGCCAGTTGACTGTCCAAGCCGCATGCCCGGTGCAGACGCCAACCAGGCCCGCTTTCGACGGCGCCCACTGCGGGGCGACGCCCGTCGTTGCTCTCGACCCCCGAAGGAGTTTTCATGACGACGCATTTGGCCGACGACGCGGTGGTCTGGCTCCCCTACGAGCCGAAAGAACTCGATGGGCTGCCAGAACAACTCTCCTACCGCTACTGGGACGGTCAGGACGACATGCTTCCCGGCAACCCCGCGGAAGTGCGTTTCCTTACCGGATATCCCGGAACACAGGGGTACGCATCGTTGGTCCGCGTACTGTCCCGCGCGCGCAACCTTGAGGTGTTGCAGGTCCTCAGTTCCGGATTCGACTACCTGGAAGCTCACCTCGGGCTGCTGCCTGCCGGCACCCGTCTGGCTACCGGGCGCGGAGTGCACGCTGCTGTCACCGCGGAACATGCGGTGGCCCTTCTGGCCGCCACGGCGCGGGGACTTCCTGACTTCCACCGCCAGCAGGCCGCCGGACGGTGGGCACCTCGCAGTTTCACCACCCTCGGCGGCAAACGCATCCTTGTGGTGGGGCAGGGGCCGGTAGGAACAGCCGTCGCGTCTTTGCTGGACGCCTTCGGCTGCCACGTTGTCCGCCTCGCGCGCACGGCACGCATTGTCGCGGGAGCCGTCGTCCACGGGGCCGGCAGCCTCTCACAGCTGCTGCCCACCGTGGATGGTGCGGTCCTGTGCGCGCCCGCAACCCCGCAGACGTACGGCATGTTCGATGAGGCCGCCCTGTCCCTCCTCCCCGACGGTGCACTGCTGGTCAACGTCGGCAGGGGAGAACTCGTCGACACCGACGCGCTGACCCGTGCGGTGGCCTCCGGCCAGCTGCGGGCTGCTTTGGACGTGACAGACCCCGAGCCCCTACCCGAAGGCCACCCTTTGTGGGGTCTGTCCGGTGCGCTGATAACCCCGCATATCGGTGCCTTCACCGACGCCTTCGAGGAATCATCGCGGAGCTTTCTAGTGCAACAGCTGCACCGTTACGCACGAGGCGAAGCGTTGGCCAATACCGTCGTCAGGCCTGACGGCACGCGGTGACCCGCCGAAGAGTCCGCCCCACTCCATCAAGCCCCGCAGCGTCATGATCGCTTGTCGGCACTGCCGTCAGGGCCCCGGTAGCCCCGCCCGCCTTCGCAGGCTCGCCAGGTGTCTCGCCGAACGCTTGCATCGATACATATCTTGGACAGCAACCTGGTTGCGTTCCCTCACGCTTTGCTCGTCACCCCTATCGGTCGATGGGCTGTTACTCTTCACATGTACACCTCGCGAGAGCGTCGGCGGCCCCGTGTCAGCGCGGATTCCGAGTATCGCCGTACGGGACTCCATTCTCGGGCAGCGCAGCGCGACGGTGGGCGCTCGTCCCCTGTTGTTCGGAACCGAGGAAATACGTGACTTCCTTGTCTGGCGGCATCAGCGGTCCCATGCTCAGCGGGCAGCCAGGTACGCAGTGTCGGTGCCGGTGGACTTGCTCTGCTGCCGCGAGGCTTGGCCCACGGCTTTGCGGTCACCCCTCCCGCCGCGCGCTCCGCTCAACGGTGTCGAACCGCCCATTGCCGCGCCAACCCGGGCTAAGCGACGCGAGGGGGCGCCAAGGCCGGTATCCAGATCGCCGGCCTGCCTCTGTAGCCCTGACAGCTTTGCTCCTGTCAACGTCTGTTGGCGGCGGCCGTTCAAGCCCCGGGGGTGGTTCACGCCCGACCCCCTCCCCCTGCGCTGGCATGTTCGGCCAGTGAGGGTGTGAGCCATCCCCGGTCCTCCGCCGACCGGCATCTGGTTCGCTTTCGTGCCGTGTTCGCCCCCACACGCGGCCCTGAGCGCTGCCCGCCTCAAGGGCTCCCTCCAAAATGCATCGCGTCAGTTCCCACCATGGACAGGATCGTCAGTCATGCCATCTCTGCTGTCTGACCAGGTGCAACGCGGACGTACTGCGCTCGTCACGGTGGCCGACAGGGGTGTCGGACGCGCCATCGCGGAGCGGCTGGCCGAAGCAGGCATGATGGTGTATCTGGGCAGCAGCAGCGAGAGCGCGGGCAAGGGCGCCGAATGGGTACTACGTGCCGCCGGGCACGATGTCCACTCTGTGGTGGTGGACCCAGATGACATCGCTACTCTCTGGCGTGCCGCGGAACACATCGAGTGGCGCGGCGGCAAGTTGGATGCGTTGGTCAATATCCTCGGGCTCACCGCAGCGTCCTCAGTGGAGAGGACGTCGGATCGAGCTGACGACCTGCGGGCCGTCTTCGATGCGAACGTCGTCGAAGCCATGCGGGTGGTTGCGGTGACCGAGGCCCAGCATCGTGAACCGAGTTGACCGCTCAACGACAGTGCCGATCGCGGACCGCTCCAATCCGATGATCAGGTCGCCTTCCCAGTGGCCAGGAACGGCACGGTCCTCGACTTCGGCAGGCCGTTCACTGATCAGCGCTTCGGGCGTCACATGCGCCCAGGTCCTACGGCGCGAACGAGCGCGCGGAGCACGCAGTGCGCGGCCCGTGCGAAGGCACAAGATCAGCTCTCGCTTCAGCGCCCCGCGGCCCTGAACGTAGAGAGCCTGGTAGATCGCCTCGTGGCTGATGCGCATGGACTCATCATCCGGGAAATCAACCTTGATCCGGTTCGCGATCTGTTTCGGACTCCACGCCTGCACCCACGCGCAGTCCTTACGGTGCGGCTTGTTCCGCCCCGTCCACGCGCCTGTCGAAGGCCCTGCGATCGCCCTGCCGCCAGGCGTGCTGATCTCGCCGGACAGCCGCTCCTGGACGTATGCGTGCAACTGCGGATTGGCGACCAGCTTCGCAGCCTTCGGGCGGCGTGCGGCCATGTCCGACTTCCATTGCGCGACCGATGCCCGGTAATCGCGCTTCCCGCCCCTGGTGGCCGCGTTGCGCCGCAACTCGCGGGAAATCGTCCCCGGATCACGACGGGCTTGCCGAGCGATTTCACGAACGCCCATGCCCTGGGCATTGAGGAGCGCGATCTCCTCCCGCTCAGAAAACGACAGGTACCTGCCCGAATGCGGCTTCAGATCGAACGGTCGCATGCCGCCACACTGCCGAAACCAGCGCGTGGCCACCGCCGGCGCCACGCCGATAACCGCGGCCGCTTCCTCCGCGAGGAGACCTTTGGCGATTTCATCCCAGAACGCTGCTTCGATATGGCGCTGGAATTTCGGATGCCCAGGAGACCTCAACTTTAGCCGTATCGCCCGATCGGCTGCCTGCTGACGACGAACCGTCACACACCTCGCTGATCATGAGGTGTTGCGACGACCGATTGAATCTGCCCTGACAGCCGTGATCAGCGTGATGGATCAGCTCGCCGGGCTGGACCTCGCGGGAGGCGAGGGCGTACTCGAGTGTGGTCGGCACCAGGTCGGCGTCCGCGCGGGCC